>CAYMWP010000025.1:0-39069 GCA_964393895.1 uncultured Anaerolineales bacterium
GGCCGGTGTGAGTGTGAAAAACTCGGCACGAATTTACGGCAGTCTGCACTTAGCGACACATATGGTGGTGGGGCAATATGTGTGAACAGGGAGTTTTTCAGTCTCAATAGATGATGGTATAATTGTGTGTAACCCAATGCGCCATCTATAGAACCTCATTCTAACTCGACTTTCGCCTGGATGCTCACGTTCTAGATCGTGGGATGCTGTGCGATCCAAGGGACGGATCGCACAATCCCCAGGATGTATCGAAAAGGAGGTGCCTCAGGAAACTTGTTTAACTGATCCGTATCAAGTTGGCAACCAAGTACTTTCTAGTAGCCACCATTTTAACAGGGAGGAGTATCCAAAATGGAGATTATCAAGAAGAAGAAGAGGGACGTTGCACATCCGTACATCCCCGAGTTGGAGGATCTCTATCGAGCTGGGCGATGCACCCGGCGCGAGTTCATGCGGACGGCTACCCTTTTGGGCATGTCGGCTGCTGCCGCCAGCTCTTTCTTGGCTGGCTGTAGCCCTCAGCCAACGGAGGAGACAGCAGTACCGATCGCGACGGAACCACCGGCCGCGACGGAGCCACCGGCCGCGACGGAAGCGCCGGCCGCGACGGAAGCGCCGCCGGAGACCGCCGGCCCCAAGCGCGGCGGGACGCTCAAGTTCGGTTTGCAGATGAGCGGTTTCGAGCATCCAGCCCAGTGGTCGTGGTATGAGGAGGACGTCTGCCGCCACGTGATCCAGTACCTGACGCAGACGGACAGGAACAACATCACCCACCCATTCCTGTGCGAAAAATGGGAGACCAGCGAAGACCTCAAGACCTGGACGCTGCACCTGCGCAAGGACGTCACCTGGACCACCGGTGAGCCTTTTAACGCCGATGACGTCGTCTTTACTATGAATGAGTGGTTGAACCCCGATGTTGGCTCATCCATGTTGGGGCTGATGAACTACTTGCAGTCCAGCGGCATCGAGAAGGTAGACGACCACACCGTCAAGCTGCACCTCGACTCACCCCAGATTGGAGTGCCGGAGAACCTGTTCCACTATCCGGCGGTCATGCTGGACCACCGCACCTTTGAGGGCAACTGGCTCAAGAACCCCGTCGGCACCGGGTACATGACGCTGGAGGAGTACGGCGAGGAGCGTTCGCATATCAAGCGCCGGGAGGAAGGGTACTGGCAGATGGGCGCGGATGGCAAGCCGCTGCCCTACCTGGATGAGATCATATACATCAACTTGGGCGACGAGGCGACGGCGTACGTCTCTGCCCTCAAGGGTGGGCAGATCGATCTCTATCAGGCAGAGGTCACCGCTTTCCAGGCCCTCAAGGACGACCCCAGTGTCAAGATCGACGGCATCGCCACCAGCCAGACTCGGGTGATGCGCATGCGGGTGGATATGGAGCCGTGGACCGACGTGCGAGTGCGCAACGCCGTCAAGCTGTGCCAGGATAGAGAAAAGATCCTCAAGCTGGCCTACTTTGGCGAGGGCGTCACGGGGCCTGACTGTCACGTCTCGCCCGTGCATCCCGAGTTCTTCCCTATGGACCCGAAGCCTTACGATCCGGTGCAGGCCAAGGCGCTGCTGGCCGATGCTGGCTACCCAGACGGGCTCGATGTCACCCTTACCGTGGGAGAGCAATGGCCCGACATCGTCTCCTATGCCCAGATTCTCAAGGAGGACGCTAAGCCGGCTGGCCTTCGGATCACGATCAACGTGATGCCTGGCGGGACGTACTGGGACGTGTGGACCGAGGCTGATTTTGCCGTCACGTACTGGACGCACCGCCCGCTGGCCGTCATGCTCCTTCCGCTGGCCTACATCTGCGATGCAGAGGGAACGCCGGTGCCGTGGAACGAGAGCCGCTGGTGTGACGAAGAGTTCAGCGAACTGCTCACCAGGGCCGGGGGCATCCTGGATGTGGAGGAGCGCCGCCAGGTTATGAAGGAAATCCAGACGATCCAGGTCGAGCGGGGTTCGATTGGCATCCCCTACTGGATGAACGTGTGGGTGGCCTACAATCCCGCTTTCAAGGGCATTGAGGCTCACCCAACTGACTATTTGGATTGTCTTGCCACGACCTACTACGATCCGGAGGCATAGGGCGAGCCCGTCGCGCTCAATTTGAGTTAGAGTGCAGGTGGGGCAGGATGGCGTCTGGTGCCAACCCTGCCCCACCTTACAGGTATCTCTATCCTCTCTGCAGACAGAAGGGCAGCTTTCCAACGCTCGCGCGCCCTCCTACCGCAATGAATTGCTGGAGAGGACTTAGGAGGAATCATGGCCAAGTTCCTGGTACGGCGTTTCCTATCCTTGTTTCTGACCATGCTGATCGTCTCCATAGCCGTCTTTGCGCTCTCGGAACTGGCGCCTGGCGACGTCGTGCGGCATATGCTGGGTCAGTTTGCCACGCCGGAGCAGGAGGATTCGCTGCGAGAGCAGTTGGGCCTCAACCGGCCCGTGTGGGTCCGGTATGTCTCCTGGCTCGTCGGCAGCGACCTGTTGTGGGCCCAACCCAGGGTTGGGATGCCCCTCCGACGGGTGATCGATCCAGAGACAGGGTTCGCCGAGTGGTGGGCCCAGGAGCCCGATGGCACCCTGATCCGTTGGACGCTGGAAGGGGAGGACCTCATCGCTGTGCGGCGACAACCGGACGGCGCGGTGGTCGAGTCGGTTGACAACGGGCGCTGGAACATCGATACCGTGGCTGAGGCGGAGCGCCTAAAAGACTTTCGTGAAGAAATCGTCTTCAATGAACAACTCTCGCTTGAGGACCGGTACGATATACTCCAGGAGGTTGACCGTTCGATCGAGATCCTCGAGCGAAACGACCTGTCGAAGGAAGAGTTGATGGTCGAACTTGAGGGGCCGGAACAGGCCTTGGGCGCAATGGGTGACGCGGAGGCCGCGGCGCTGAGAGGAGTGCTGCGACAGGAGTCCGGTAGAATGTCCCAGGACGACTTGATTCAGGCACTCGCCGTCGCGCGACAGATGTCCGAATCGACGGAGCCGCCAGGCGAGGAATATCTGCGGACCGTGCCGAGCATTCTTGGACGAGCAGCTACAGTGTTGGCCGAGACCAGACCCGAACTGGCCGAGCAACTGCGCCAGGCTTCCAGGAGCATACTGGCCCGTAAGCTGGACGATGCTAGACTGACCCTCGCGGAGACCATCGTCCCTCTGAGTGAGTTGACCGGGCCGCTTGCTGAACTGGCTGAGGCGCTGGAAAGCGACGATTACGTGCGGGTGGCGGATGTCATCACCGGGCTGTTCGATCCGTCCGGTGGTACACCGGATCAAGTCATCATGGCCATCATGGCTGAGCAGTTCAAAGATACAGCAAAAGCGCTGGGGGACGTTGCCCCCGAGCTTGCCGAATACCTGGGTCAGGCGTCCGAGAGTCTGGAAGGTGGGGATACGACGACGGCCCATGCGTCGCTTGTGCAGGCCGCCGAGCTTTTGACCAAAGAGGGACAGGTGATCGCCCGCAATGAAGCTGTCAAGAAGGCCATGGTGGGCCGGTTCTTCTGGGGCGTGGACAACCTCAACCACGCTGTCAAGTGGGAGACGGGCGGAGAGGCCACGTTCTGGCACAGGGCTGTCGGTGCGGGTTGGTGGATAGAAAAAGCGGGCGGCGCTTCCCAGTACATCCCCTTGCAGCGAGGGCTGCTGCGGGGCGACCCCGGCGAGTCGGTGCGCACCCGCCAGCCGGTTGCTGTTGAGCTGGTGCGCCGCGTGCGCAACTCGATCATTCTGGCGGGCCTGGCCTTTGCGGTGGTCATGCCTCTGGCGCTGCTGATGGGGCTCGTCGCCGGTCTCAACGAGGGCAAGCCGGTCGACCGCGTTCTTTCGATCTTTGGCCTGACGACGACCGCCAGCCCTGAGTTTGCTACGGGCGTGTTCCTGATTCTGGCTTTCAGCGTCTGGCTAAAGCTCCTGCCCGGTGCGACCGTGTTCACCAGTTCCAGGACTATCTTTGAGGAACCCAAGATGCTGGTCCTGCCGGTGGTCACGCTGACCCTGATCGAGTTGGGTTACGTGTTGCGCATCACCCGCGCCAGCATGGTGGAGGTGATGAAAACGTCCTACATCCGCACCGCCTTTCTCAAGGGTTTGCCTTACCGGCGCATCGTCTTTAGGCACGCCGTACGCAACGCCCTTATGGCGCCCATCACCGTCATCATGCTGCACGTTAACTGGCTGATGGGCGGTATCGTGGTGGTGGAGGCTATCTATGGTTTCCCAGGCCTCGGTTCGTATCTGCTTGCCGCAGCGCTGTACAAGGATGTTTTCGCCATCGAAGCAGGGGCTATGGTGATGGTGGTCCTGGCTGTGGGCACGCAGTTGGTAGCCGACGTCATCTACACCTTTCTCAACCCTCGCATCCGCTACGCCTAGTTGACAGATTGGGGAATCGGCAGATCGGAAAATCGAGCTCGCTCTTCGAGTCCCCGGGAAGAGAGGACATGTTATGATTGTAAGCGAACAACCCATACCCGGTGCGGTCGTCCGTCCATCCCGGAGGCAGCGCCTGCGGGAGAGTCTGACCCTGATCACGGCCTCCAAAGTGGCCCTGGTGGGTTTGGTCATCGTACTCTTTTGGGTCTGTGTGGCGGTTTTTTCCTTGTTCACGACGCTAGAACCGTTCGCGCAGGACGTTAGCGCCGTCAACTCCCCCCCCTCGGCGGCGCATCCGTTGGGCACCGATGACCTGGGACGAGACCTCCTGGCGCGCGTGGTACACGGCAGCCGGCTCGTCCTGACCCTGGCCCCACTGTCGGTCCTGTGTGTTCTGGTCGTCGGCTCTACCCTGGGCTTGTTGTCGGGCTACTTTGGCGGCCTTGTGGATGAGGTGGTCATGCGCGTCCTCGACGCCATGATGGCCTTTCCTACGATTTTGCTCTACATGATCATTCTCGCTGCTTTGGGCCCCTCCACAGTGAACGTCGTGCTGGCCATCACCATCGGCGGCACGCCGGGCATCGCCCGCCTGGTGCGCAGCCTGGCTTTGGACATCCGCACGCGGGACTATATCGCTGCGGCTGAATTGCGCGGTGAGCATCCACTCTACATGATGTTTGTAGAGATCCTGCCCAACGCCCGCGGTCCCATCATCGTGGATTCCATGCTGCGGGTGGGGTATGCCGTTTTTGCCATCGGTACCCTGGGTTTCCTAGGCCTGGGGGTGCCGCCCCCTTCTCCTGACTGGGGCAGTATGGTGGCCCGAGGGCGCGACTTTATCTGGACCAATCCATGGGCTGTACTTTGGCCGGCCCTGGCTATCTCGTCGCTGGTGGTGGGTCTCAATCTCTTTGCCGACGGGCTGCGGGAAGAGTCGTTGAGGTATCAGTAGTGTAAGGCTCAGGCTGAGGTTAAGTGCGTCGCACCTAACTCATTTGAAACACACCCAAATCATAAAGACGCTGTCTTTGCGCTCCAAACCTCAACCTTAACCTTAACCTTGGGAGGAACTATATGAATGCCAATCCGAATACAGAGTGGCGCGTTGGTGACAACCATAGAATCAAAACGCCCGTTCTCAAGGCCGAGAACCTGGCTATCTCATACGAAACCCGCTACGGTGACGTGAACGCCGTGCGGGATGTTTCCTTCGAGATCCATCGTGGCGAGGCCTACGGCATCGTTGGCGAATCGGGCTGCGGCAAGAGCACCGTGGCTTTTGGCGTCGTCAACTTTTTGGGCAACGGACGGATCGTGAATGGCAGCATCCTCTTCCAGGGGCAAGAGTTGCGAGGGCGAAGCGAGGATGAGCTACGGAATCTCCGCGGCGACCAGATCGCTATGGTCTACCAGGACCCAATGCAGGCCCTAAACCCCTCGATGCGCATCGGCGACCAGTTGAGCGAGGTGCTAGTCGTCCATCGAGGCCTTACCAAAGCGGATGCGTACGAAAAGTGCATCGCCGTGCTCAAGCGCGTGTACATGCCTGATCCAGAGGCCGTGATGGTGCGCTATCCCCACCAACTCTCCGGTGGCCAACAGCAACGGGTGGTCATCGCTATGGCTCTGCTCAACGACCCGGCGCTCTTGATCATGGACGAGCCGACCACCGCCCTCGACGTGACCGTCGAGGCAGCGGTCTTGGACTTGATCGCCGAGCTGCGGCTAAAGATCGATACGGCCATTATGTACATCTCTCACAACCTGGGCGTGGTGGCGCGCGTCTGCGATAAGGTGGGCGTGATGTATGCCGGGGAGATGGTGGAACGTGCTTCGGTTGATGACGTTTTCCTACGCCCTATGCATCCCTATACCCAGGGGCTGATGCGCTGTGTGCCCAAGCTGGGGACGAGCAAGGAGTCAAGCTATCTGTATCCCATCCGAGGGCGGGTGCCCTCGCCGAAGAACCTCCCGCCTGGCTGCGTCTTTGAGCCGCGTTGTGACTATGCCCGCGAGGAGTGCCGTCTTAGGAAGCCCGAGCTTCGTCTGGTCGGGATCAGGCATTCGGCCCGCTGTCATTTTGCCGAGGAAATCATTGCCTCGGAATGGCAGCCGCTGGAGAGTCTGCTCCCCGATCTTGCACCAGCAGAACAGAAAGAAAGCGAGCGAGTCCCCATCCTACAGATCGACCGCCTCAAAACCTACTACCAACAGGGATCAACTTCGGTCGCTAGCCTGCTTGGTCTGGGAGAGAAACGCTATGTCAAGGCGGTGGACGACGTCAGTATGGAAGTACAGAAAGGCTCTACGCTGGGAGTCGTCGGAGAGTCGGGTTGTGGCAAGAGCACTTTGGCCAAGACCATCGTCGGCCTGGAGCCGCTCACCGATGGCAAGATAGAGTTTCTGGAGTTCGACATCTCCAAGCCAGTGAAGAAGCGGGACATAGATCTTATCCGGGAACTCCAAATGATCTTCCAGAATCCCGACTCCACTATGAATCCTTCCTTCACCGTCGGACATCAGATAGAGCGTCCGCTGAGACGGTTCAAGACCGTACCGTCTGATCAGGCAGAGGAAGAGGTGTTCCGATTGCTGGATGCGATCAAGCTCGATGAGAGCTACTACCATCGTCTGCCCCGGCAGTTGAGTGGGGGCGAGAAACAGCGCGTAGGTATCGCCCGCGCCTTCGCCTCCCGTCCAGAATTGGTCCTGTGCGATGAGCCAGTCTCATCCCTAGATGTGTCGGTGCAGGCAGCGATACTCAATCTGTTGCTAGAGATCCAGCAGAGATACGGGACGACTATGCTCTTTATCGCCCACGACCTGAGCGTGGTGCGCTTTTTCTCCGATTACGTGGCCGTGATGTACCTGGGGCAAGTCTGCGAAATCGGGCCGTCGGAGGCGATCTATGCGCCGCCCTACCATCCCTACACTGAGGCGCTGCTCTCAGCGGTGCCGATTCCCAACCCCTCGGTTGAACAGAAGCACATCCGCTTGAGCGGCGCAGTGCCCAGCGCGCTTAATCCCCCCAGTGGCTGCCGCTTTAACACCAGATGCCCCCGCAAGATTGGGCAGATTTGTGAACAAGAAGTGCCTCCCTGGCAGGAAGCAGGGGATGAGCATCGTATCTTTTGCCATATTCCGCTGGAGGAACTGTGCCAGATGGAAGCGGTAATAACCACCAAGGATTGAGCTTAAAGCTCAGGCTTAGGAGGAGACCAATGCTGGTTAAGGATTACATGACGAGACACCCGTTGATGGCGGCACCGACGATGCCAATCGTGGAGGCGCAGCGTTTCATGGGAGAGAACAAGATTCGCCACTTGCCCATCTGTGGCGACGGAAAACGTCTACTGGGGCTGATCACCGAGCAATCGCTGCTGGTTCGGCCAGGGACGTTGGGGAGCCTGAATGTCTGGGAGATCACCCGCTTTCTGTCCAACCTGACCGTTGGCGATGTGATGATCAAGGCCAAAGACGTCGTCACCATAGAGCAGGACGCTACGATAGAAGAGGCAGCCCGCATCATGGTCAAGAACCGAATCGGCTGCCTGCCTGTCCTAGAAGAGGGCATCGTGGTGGGAATCATTACCGAGACAGACCTGCTGGCTCACCTCACCGATTTGCTGGGATGGCCTGTTCATGGCGTGCGCGTCACGATCCGCGTGCCGGACAGGATCGGGGAATTTGCCAAGATCACCAGTGCTATCGCCTCACAAGGTTGGGGCATTTATGCTGCTGGCGGCGCCCCTACGCCCAAGCAACCCGATTACTGGGACGCCGTGGTCAAGGTGACTGACGTGTCCAAGGACGATTTGCTTGCCGTGCTGGAACAGGTTGAAGGCCAGGAGATCGTGGACGCACGCGAGGTATAGAAAGAGAATATAACCGCTGACTAGACCTATCGAGCCGGGGCAAAGGTAAAGCGCCCGCCCCGGGTTTCCTCTTGTGGAGGGAGCATGAAATCAGCCGTCTGTTACGAGTTTGGCGAGCCGCTTGTGATCGAAGAGGTCGAGATTGATCCGCCCCAGATGGGGGAAGTGAAAGTCAAGATTGCGGCTTGCGCTATCTGTCACAGCGACATCCACTGCATTCGTGGCGCGTGGGGCGGAACGACGCCCGTTGTGGCCGGGCATGAGGCCGCAGGAACCATCACTGAGGTGGGAGACAATGTGCACAATGTGCGGCCAGGGGATCGGGTTGTGGTCTCATTGCTGCGTTCGTGTGGACGTTGCTTTTATTGTGCCATCGGCAGACCATATAACTGCGAGGCCGAATTCCCGCTGGACCGTGAGAGCAGGTTGCACAACAAACATGGTGTTGCCCTGCGTCAGGGTATTCGCACCGCAGGATTCGCGGAATACACCGTGGTGGACCAGACCCAGGTGGTCAAGGTGCCTGAGGATCTGCCCTTTGATGCCGCCTGCCTGCTGGCCTGCGGTGTGATTACCGGCCTGGGAGCCGTGACCAAGACGGCGCAGGTTGAAGTCGGCAGCAGTGTGGTTGTTGTCGGCGTTGGTGGCGTAGGCTTGAACAGTGTGCAGGGTGCGGTGCTTTCTGGTGCAGCCAAGATTGTTGCGGTGGATTTACTTGACCACAAACTGGAGGCCGCTCAGTTTTTCGGGGCCACGCACATCATCAACGCCAAGCGCCAGGATCCGATTCCAGTCGTGTTGGAGTTGACGGAGGGGCGGGGCGCTGACTATGCCTTCGTGACGGTGGGCAGTTCTCCAGTCATCACCCAGGCCAGCCAGATGATTCACCAGGGCGGTACACTAGTTATCGTGGGGATGCCTCCGAATGACGATGTTGAGTTTACCCTGAATGCACACCACTTTACGTGGGGCCGTACGCTAAAGGGCTGTTTTATGGGCTCAGCACGGCTGTCTGTTGACCTGCCTCGTTTGGTGGCGCTGTACCAGCAGGGCCGACTCAAGTTGGACGAGTTGATCACGGCTCGCTACCCGCTGGAAGAGATCAACGAAGCGATCGAGTCAATGGAGCGAGGCGAAGCACTGCGGAATGTGATCGTGTTCTGAGCTCCACGGAACAGTCTTCCAGTGACGACGACGATGTGCTACTGCCGCAGGGATGGTCTACAGCCTGGCCTATGGCGGCCAGCCGGCTTTGATTTGCGAACTGGTTGAGTGGGCCTTGTCCAACGGATTCGAGATCGTCTGTGCGGGCCAAGGGGCGACAAGGGGCCAAGTATCTTCCCGTCTACCGGACGTCTACCCCCGAGATGGTCTGGGAGTATTATGATCTCGGTCCGGAAAGGGCCGCGAGAGACAATCTTTCTGCCCACACGTTCTGTGCTGCTATCAATGGCACCAAGCCAGCCATCGAAATGGGGTGTGTTTCATTTCAGTAGAGACCCTAGACCTCGGAGGTCTTACCCAACTTGTTTGAAACACACCCATCGAAATGGCGGCAGTCGTCAATGCCACTGACATGACCCCTCAGCCGGAGGGTCTCCGCTTTCCACCCTGTGAGGCCACTGACCTGCCACACGTTTGCAGTCCCCACAGCGACGGAGGTCAGCTCAGTCGGACAGGCACGGTTGAGGTGGTCTCCAGCCTCGAGCGGGATGGGCGTGTGGTGCACGACCACCTGCGCCACGGGTTTTTTGTCACCCTCAAAGCATCAACGCTCATGTCTAGCACCGTGTAACGGCTGAAAGAGGATAGTGTATCAATTGGCCAGCGACACAATCATTCGACCTGATTATGCGCGGCGAAACCTGGTTTCGGGGCAAGGGAAACCGAAACCGGACGCTCTAACTACTGAAAACAGGTACGGCTTAACCGGCCACTGGGCAAACACGCATTCCCAAGAAGGTGTGGACACGCGCCGTTGTTAAAGAAGGCAGCAAGGGGCCGGTTGCCTGTGATTTTGCCTTCCTGCGTGTCACCGAGGCACGTGAGGGTCTGCCCGGCCCGGAGGTTTGGCTGGTGATCCGCCGAAACGTGGATGATCCCTCGGAAGTTTGGGGTTCGATAGAGCCCAGGCAGGAATACATCAGCAATTCCCGTTTTGGCAATTCTAGCTTGGGTGCATCGGCCTAAAAGAGCCGATGCTAGGGAAAAACTAGCCAGCACCGTCTTTTTACGGCGGTGCGGCTTCAAAACGGGAATTACTGGGAATACATCGCCCTTTACGTCAGAATCAATGACAAACTGACGGGCTACGGCTTAGAATTCAGATAGGATAGGGATAACGGCAATGCTGCGTAACTGGTGTGAATTTCTCTCGCCCGAGGATATCGAAGAGATCCACAAGACGAGCGTTAAGCTGTTAGAGAAGGTGGGTGTCCGGTTTCCCCATGCCGATGCCCTGGCCACGTTCAAAGCGCACGGTTTCGAGATCGTCGATCAAAAGGTCTACCTCCGAGAGCGACAGGTGATGGATGCGCTGGCGTCTGTTCCAGGGCAGTTCACCATTCATGCCCGCGATCCCGGCCGGGATGTGGTCGTCGGAGATGGCAACACGGTCCTCGTGCCCGGCAGTGGCGCGCCGTACCTCGTGGTTCCAGACGTTGGCATGCGTGTGCCAGACTTGGCAGATTATCACAATATCGCCCGGCTGGCTCACCTGCTGCCCAATATGGACATGACGGGCCACATGATGGTCATGCCGTCAGATGTGCCGGCCCATCAGTCTCATCTCTATATGCTACACGCCAGCATCGTGCACTCGGACAAGCCATTCTGTGGCAGCGTTGCAGGGGAGACCGAGGCGCGTCAGACGATGGAAATGGTCTCTATTCTGTTCGGTGAGGACGCCGCTTCGCTTATGGGGGAGCGACCGGTGACGCTCGGTGGGGTCAACAGCCTCACGCCGTTGGGTTACGGCGTCGAAATGATCGAGGCCTTGATGGTATACGCCCGCTGGCGGCAGCCGCTCATGATCGGCGCGGCGGCGATGGCTGGTGCCACTGCCCCTATCACACTGGCCGGTCTGCTGGCCGTACAGAATGCCGAGCTTTTGGCGGGTATCACGCTGACGCAACTGATCAGCCCTGGCACCCCGGTCATCTATGGCTCTGCTTCCGGTAACATGGATATGAAGACTGCCTCGCTGGCCATCGGCAGCCCCGAGTTCTCACTGTTGACCAGCGCTCACGCTCAAATCGCTCGTACCTACGGCCTTCCGTGCAAGGCCGGCGGCGCGTTGACCGATTCGCACAGCCCCGATGTACAAGCGGGCTGTGAGTGCATGTTGGGTCTCGTGACAGCCGTCAACAGTGGCGTGGACTTGATCGTGCACGCCGCCGGTATACTCAGTTCCTTCAAGGCTTTCTCCTACGAAAAGTTCGTGCTGGACGATGAGGTGTGTGGCATGGTACGCCGCTATCGCCGTGGTATTCAAGTCAACCCTGATACACTTGCCTACGACCTGATTGCTCAAGTTGGTCCGGGAGGCAATTACTTGACAGAGGCGCATACGATCGAGCGATGTCGCACTGCCTTCTGGATACCAGAGATCTTTGGCCGGGAAGGGCTCGAAGCCTGGGTGGCCGGAGGGCGACCCCGGGCGAACGACCGGCTTTGGCAGCGCTGGCAGACCTTGCTGGCAGAGCATCGGGATCCGCCGCTGGACAAGACGATCGCCCGTCAGTTACAGGACTATGTGGAGGACAAGATATTGTGAAAATCACGGATGTTAAAACCTACGTGGTGGGGAATCCACCCCCCCATTATGGAGGACCCTACTGGGTATTCCTCAAGCTCACCACCGACCACGGCGTGGAGGGTATCGGTGAAGCTTATTGTGTACCGTTTCACCCGCGAACCGTCGCGCTCATGATAGAGGATGTGTGTGAGCGCCGTGTTCTTGGTTCTGACCCGTTCAAAATAGAGCGTCTGTGGCGGATTGTCTATTCCAGCGGTTATTCTCAGCATCCCGACCTGTCACTGATGGGCGTCCTCAGCGCCATCGAGATGGCCTGCTGGGACATCATCGGCAAAGAGCTGGACAAGCCCATCTACGAACTGCTGGGTGGTCAGGTTCACGACAAGCTGAGGTCATACACCTACCTCTACCAAGAAGATTCGGACAAGGTGGATGTCTACACAGACCCGGATTTGGCCGCAGAAAGGGCGGTGGAATATGTCGAGCAGGGATTCACGGCCGTCAAGTTTGACCCTGTCGGGCCCTACTCAGCCTTTGACCCCAGACAGTTGTCCCTGGAGGCGCTGGACAGGGCGGAAGAGTACGTCAGGAAGGTTCGAGAGGCGGTCGGCGGCAAATGCGATTTGCTCTTCGGGACGCATGGTCAGATGACCACCTCAAGCGCCATCCGTCTGGCCAAGAGGCTGGAGAGATACGACCCACTGTGGTTTGAGGAGCCGGTACCCCCGGAGAATGTGGAAGAGATGGCCAGGGTTGCCCGCTCAACCAGCATCCCCATCGCCACAGGCGAGAGGCTCGCTACAAAGTACGAGTTTGCCAGGCTACTGACGAAGCAGGCAGCATCCATTCTACAGATGGCTCTGGGGAGAGTGGGCGGGATACTTGAGGCCAAAAAGATCGCTGGCATGGCGGAGGCGCACTATGCGCAGATCGCCCCCCACCTGTATTGTGGGCCTATTGAAGGCGCTGCTAATATTCAGATTGATACCTGCAGCCCCAATTTCCTGATACAGGAAAGTATACTGACCTGGGGCGGCTTCCACGCAGAGATTCTGAAGGAGCCCATCAGGTGGGAGGATGGGTATATCATTCCGCCCACCCAGCCAGGGCTGGGTGTTGAGCTAGACGAAGAGGTTGCGGCCAAGTATTCTTACACTGGGAAAAGGCTCCATCTCCAACCATTGGATAGACCAGTCTAATGCACGGGGGATCCACTGCTTAACCTTTCGGTTATCTACCAACAGGGAGGAAAACAATATGGCCAACATTCGCGTCAACGACAGAAGCTTTGGCAGCGTCCAGTTTGGGCGGCTGTCACCCGAACAGTGTGAGAAGTTGCACAATGCCAGCCTAGTGGTTCTGGAGCGGACCGGCGTTCGTCTCTATCATCAAGAGGCCATTGATCTGCTCAAAAAGGCCGGCGCCTTTGTCTCGGAGGGGAACCTCGTGCGGATTCCCGCTGGCCTGGTGGAAAAGGCTTTCAGCACCGTGCCTAAAAGGGTCACCCTCTACGACCGTCACGGCCAGCCAGCCCTCTATCTCGAAGGCCAACGCTGCTACTATGGCCCTGGTTCCGATTGCCTCAACATCATAGACCATCGCACCGATCAGCGCCGCAAGCCGGTGTTGCAGGACGTCGTGGACGGCATCAAGGTGTGCGACGCCCTGCCCCACGTTGATTTCGTGATGTCCATGTTTGTTCCCTCGGACGTGGATATTATGGTCAGCGACCGTTACCAGATGGAGGTAATGCTCAACAACACGACCAAGCCCATCATCTTTGTCACCAACGAATTCTCCGGCTGCGTGGATGCCGTGGAGATGGCCGAGGCGGTGGTCGGCGGGGCCGAGGCACTGCGCCAGAGGCCGTTGACGGCCTGCTACATTAACGTGACCACCGGCCTGCGCCACAACGAAGAAGCATTGCAAAAGCTGCTCTTCCTGGCAGGCAAAGGGTTGCCCCTGTTGTACATCCCCGTGGTCATAGGTGGCACAAGCTCGCCGATCACAACGGCCGGCAGCGCGGTGCTGACCAATGTCGGCGTCCTGGCTGGTCTGGTGCTTTCACAACTAGAGCGCGAGGGAGCGTCTTTTATCATACCTGGCATGGGGGGCACGCCATTGGATATGCGAACGATGGTCAGCCCCTACGTTTCACCCGATACTGTGGGCGTGAGCCATGCCCTGGGCCATCATTATAACCTGCCAATTTTTGGCCTGGGTGGTTGCAGCGACACAAAGCTGGTTGACCAACAAGCAGCGGCTGAAGCCGCTCTTACCCTGATGGTCGAAACGCTGAGCGGGGGTAACCTGATCCACGACCTGGGCTATCTGGAATCGGGTCTATGCGGTTCCCTGGCGCAATTGGTCATCTGCAACGAGATCGTCGGGTGGATCGAGCATTTTTTTAGCCCGGTAGAGATCAGCGACGAAAGCCTGGCCCTTGACCTGATTGACGAGGTCGGCCCCGATGGCCAGTTTCTCGACAGCAAGCACACGCTGACCCATTTTCGGGAGTTTTGGTACCCTGACGTGTTCGAGCGCGGCAACTATGATCAATGGCAAGCGGCGGGTGGTAAGAGCCTGGGCGAGCGAGCCGCCGAGCGGGTGGAAGAGATACTGAGAGAGCACAAGTCCGAGTCTCTGTCCGACGACGTGGTGCAGGCCGTCAGGGCCGTTGTTCGGCGGGCGGAAGAGAAAGTGGGAGGGTGAGGATGTGGGAGTACCATGGTAAGGCAGAGAAGGCTTCTGCAGAAGTAAGGGAGGAGCTTCAGCAAAAACTAGGGATTCCCACCCAACATCTGGAGGCGATCAATGCGCTTCTGCTTGATGCGGATATGCAGGTGGTCAGCGACTGCTTGGACGTGGTGGCAAAGTACGGATCGCCGGAGGAGATCAACCGCAAGGCCGAACAAGCGCGACAGCTTCCGGCGTTGCTCAAGCGCGTCGAACAGATCCATCCGGAGTATTTGGCTGACCTGGAATGGCTGGCTGAACAACGTGACTCGGATGCCTTTATCAGTATCGCGGACTACCGACGTAAGGTGCTGGGGGATCGTGCAGAGGCGATGGTGTTCAGAGATGATTCGGCCGTCACCCTGGAGATCAGCGCTTGCCAGTACTTTCCCTGGCTGATCGCCATAGTGAAGCGGGCCGTTGAGCGTGGTGAGCTTGTTCCCGGTCGTTTCATCCGCGTGCGCAAAATGAAGGAGCAAGAAGCCGACGGTGACTTGCCTGCCTTTGCGGCCGCAATGCATATCATCGGTGCCAGCTATGTTGAGAATCTGGATACGAGTGGCGCGGATGGTTCCAATATCCACCTGGGCGGCCCTGATACCATCATCGGCTACTATGGTGGTATGGGGCAGCCTAACGACTATCCCCTTAGGTGGCTGGACGAGTTCCTGTACTATTACACCAACTACGGCGTGCGCCAGGTGCTAATGCTCAACAGCGGCATTGTCTTGGTGGGCTACCTGCTGTACCGACTGGGGGTTGACATCGAGTTCAAGATTTCGGTCTCGATGGGCAACGATAGCCCATACGCGGCCCTATGGACGCTGCTCGCTGCCAGGCTCTTTGCGCGCGATGACGGCACCACGCCCCTGGTCGGCTTCAACTGGAGCAACTCTGTGACAAACGAGACCATTGAGATTGCGGCCCAGTTTCGCCGGGCGCTGGACTTTGAGAACGTGGTTCGCTTTGAGCACCACGTCACGGAAACCTGGCGAGGCATCGTCATCCAACCATACAACCGGCGCCAGGACGTGCTGGAACTGGCCGGCCATGTCGCCAACATCTCGGCCAAGCACGAAGGCGGTGACCCTGAGGTTGAGCAGACCCGTGAACGACCCTCGGAGATCGAAGATTATTCTCGAGAAAAGAAAGAGATCGTCGCCTCCGGCGACTGGGAGCACCTGACCTTGAACTTTATGGACAAGTTCGACGCTGTCAACCGCACCGCCTGGGCTCTTACTGAACGTGGGCTTTCCTTCGTTGCTGCGCAAAAGCTACACCGCTAGCCATGAAAGCACATGAACCCGTTCCCCTGGAGGAGATTCGCGCTGCCCACGGACGGATTGCAGGGGCGGTATTGCGCACCCCACTTGTGCGGCTCAGTCGTGATGGGGCTCCGGCCGAGATATTCCTAAAGCTGGAGAATCTGCAGCCTATTGGCTCGTTTAAATTGCGCGGCGCTGGCAACGCGATGTGCTTGGCCGACCCTGAACAACTGGAAAAGGGCGTGTGGACTGCCAGTGCGGGCAATATGGCACAGGGCGTCGCCTGGTATGCGCGCCAATTGGGAGTTCAATGTACCGTTATCGTACCCGATGATGCCCCCGCGACGAAATTGGCGGCGGTCCAGCGCCTGGGAGCCGGGATCGTAAAAGTGCCCTTCTCCCATTATCAGGACATACAGCGCAGGCATAGTTGCGAGGGGATGGATGGGCTTTTGGTCCATCCGTTTGGCGACCGGGCGGTAATGGCTGGCAACGGCACGCTCGGCCTGGAGATACTGGAGGATCTGCCCGACGTGGACGCGATCGTCGTGCCGTACGGCGGCGGTGGCTTGAGCTGTGGGATTGCATCAGCCCTGCGCGCGCTGCGACCGGAGGTCAAGTTGTATGCCTGCGAGGTGGAAACCGCTGCGCCGTTGGCGGCATCGTTCGCCGCTGGCGAACCGGTAGACGTAGACTATCGCTCCAGCTTTGTATCCGGTATCGGCGCGCCGTTTGTCTTTCCGGAAATGTGGTCGTTGGCCAGCCAACTGCTGGATGGCTCACTGGTCGTAACCTTGCGTGAGGTTGCCGACGCTATCCGGGTCATGGTCGAACGGAACCACATCGTTGCCGAGGGGGCAGGGGCGGTATCGGTGGCCGCAGCACTGGCAGGCAAGGCTGGCACCGGGAAGGTCGTTTGCGTGGTATCCGGTGGGAACCTGAGCACCGAGGATTTGGTGCAGATTCTCCAGGGTATGGTGCCTCAGTGAGCGGGTGAGTAACCTTTCACTGGCTGGACCAGGAAGAGTTGGCAACCATTGGCATCATCCCTGGGACGTTCCGCATACCGGTGGACATTGAGAATAGCGAGGACCTGAAGGAGGGTCAGACACTAGAGGCGTGTCAATAAGCCAACAAGGATGAGAAGAAGCGGCGGTGTCGTAAACTCTTCAGTCGGGATAAGAATGATCTGCTCAACCTTAACCTGAAATGATGGAGGTTTCTTATGATTCAGTCATCTTTTGTCGAAAACAGATCCGTATTTTTCCGTGTCCTGAGCGATGATCAGATATGGGAGATCAAGCAGGCCGCCTTTGACGTCTTGGAAAAGACAGGCTGTGACGTGCTCCACCAGGGAGCGATAGAGCTGCTCAAGAAAGCTGGGGCGGTAGTCAGAGGCGAGCGGGTCAGAGTGGGCCGGCACATTGTCGAGGAGTGTATCCGCACTGCGCCCAAGGGCTTTACCATCTATGACCGGGACGGGAACCGGGCGATGGAGGTCGAGGGGCGCAAGAGCTATTACGGTACTTCGACCGCCAGCCCCAATACCAGGGACGCCCTCACCGGCGAGATCCACGAGACGCGAGTGGCCGACATCGCTCTGGGGGCCAAGGTGGCCGATGCGCTGCCGAACATTGACTGGGTGATGCCGATGGGATCCTCTCAGGATGTGCCGGCTCTGGCCGCGGACGTGTACGAGTTCGAGGCGGTAGTGACTAACACGGCCAAGCCCATCGTCTTTATAGGGTATTCTCCCCGTGGCTTTGAGCTGGTCTACGAGATGGCGGCCGAAGTAGCCGGAGGGCTGGACAACCTCAGAGCTCGGCCTTTCTTGCTGGCCTACCCCGAGCCGATCTCGCCGCTGGTTGTCCCCGCTGAGGTAGTTGACCGCATGTTCATCGCTGCCGACCTGTTTATGCCTCAGATTCCAGGGCCAACGGTGCAGCTTGGCGCGACCGGTCCGGTGACGCTGGCCGGGGACGTGACACAGCTTGTCGCCGAGGGGTTGATGAGTCTGACATTGATCCAGCTCCGGCGACCCGGTGCGCCTTGCTTCCTCGGCGGCAACGTGGGCGTGCTCGACATGTCCACGGCCAATCTGAGCGTGGGGGCGCCTGAGATGAGCCTCGGGCTGGCCGTCCAGGCCGAGGTAGCCCAATCCTTCGGATTGCCGACCTGGGGCTTGGCTGGGGCGACCGACGCCAAGACGTTGGATGCCCAGGCCGGGATCGAAAGCACCTTTTCGATTTTGGCCCAGGGGCTGGCTGGCCTGAACTTGATCCACGACGTGGGCTATATGGACATGGCTATGGTTTGCTCGGCCGAGATGCTTGTCATGGGCGACGAAGTGATCGGTATGGCCAAACGCTTCATCCGCGGAGTTGAGGTTAACGCCGAGACGCTGGCCCGAGATGTGATCGAGAAGGTCGGCCCTGGTGGGCACTTTCTTCAGGAAGATCACACGGTGCGCCACTTTCGCCGGGAACTGTGGATGCCGAGCCTTCTGACGCGACAGCACTCGGCGGTCTGGCAAAAGGAAGGGGCCAAGGATATGGCTCAGCGCGTCCGCGAGAGAGTCAGAGAGATCGTTGAGGGTCACGAGGCCCCACCTTTGCCCGAAGAAACAGTGGCTGCGCTTGAGAAGCTGCGACGTCGAGGGGAAGAGGAATTGACCGCCAAGTGATTGACCGTCGAAGGAGGAGAGGCCGGTGTATCAGAACAGAGATATGGGTATCAACTATATCAAGGCTCGGAGGGATCATCGTTGCTATGGCATGGGTCTGGGCATCATCATTTTGGACGATGTCTATCCGGGTTTTCCCGGTGACGTGCGCAACGCCAGCGCCTACCCGTTTCCCATCCAATACGAGATCGCCGAGGGGGTGGATATAACGGCGTTGGTTCACAAAGCGGACAAGTCCCCGTGTCGGGAGCCGATCAGGCGGGCGGCCAAGAAACTGGAGCAAATGGGCTGCCGGGCCATCGCTGCCGAATGCGGTTACTTTGCCTACTTCCAGGAAGACATCGCTAGCCACGTAGACGTGCCAGTGTTCATGTCCAGCCTGCTCCAAGTACCCTGGGCCCAGCGACTCATCGGCCCCAATAAGGTGGTGGGCCTCTTGGCGGCCCGGAAGGACAAGCTGACGCAAGCCCATCTGGAGGCCGTCGGCATCCAGCCTGGCAGCAACTATGTCGTGGATGGTGCCGAAGATGACGGCCGCTGCCCAGAGTTCGAGCATCTGTGGTACGCACCCGAGCGAACCGACCCGCCCGGGGCCTACTATGACAAGGCAAAGAAGGACTTTTTGAAAGTGGCCACCGAGTTCTATCGGGACCACCCCAATATGGGGGCTATGGTGTTGGAGTGTACCGGCTTCCAACCTTTCGCCCGTGCCCTCCAGCGAGAGATCGATATCCCGATCTTTAGTTGGGGCACGCTGTTGGATTATGCCTACTCGGTAGCAGTTCACCGGGACTACTATGGGCACGTGTAGGCAGCAGCACTAGCCGTGCGATTGGACAGTGACCAGCAAAGTGCAGCGGCGCGGGTTGAACAGGTGGCTTGTCTCAGGTGCTGGCAGCAGGCTGGTCGTGGTGATCCTGTTTCTCCATATGCTGCTGCTTGGGTTGACCCAGCTTGTCACACCTCTGTACTCGCTGACTCTTGGGGCTTCACAAGTTGCCCTGGGAATCGTGGTCGGCGCTTTCGGCGTCGCAGGGATACTGCTATCAATCCTCAGCGGTGCTCTGTCCGATCATTTTGGACGGCGACAGATGATCTCTATATCGTTTGTGTTCTGGATAGGGGCCGGTGCGGTGAGCCTATTGGCTCCTCCGGTGCTATGGCTGGTGTGTGGTCAGATACTGGTAGGTGTAGCAGACCTCTGTCTGTGGGTTGCCGCGATGACCTATTTGACCGAGATCGCTCCCCAAGGCAAGCATGCTGAACTCCTGAGCCTGGGCACGGGGATGATGGGATTGGGGTTGATGGTCGGGCCGGCCGTTGGTGGTCTCGTTGGTCGCCACCTAATTTTGGGTATCCAACCAGCCTTCATATTGGTTGTTCTGCTCGGGATACTGGGATTGATTCTCTCCTACAGACTGTCTAGCACAAGGCTCTCAGCACTGGAGCGAGGCGGGTTTCGCAGACAGGTCCGTCTGTCCCATCGCGGTGCTTTTGTGCTAGTTGGAAGGAACCGGTCTGTACGTATGGCTATGTCGGTCATGATGCTGGGAACGGCGAGTTGGATGGCAGTGGGGCGTTCCTTTTACCTGGTGTACATGAACCGCCTGGGATTCTCCACAGAGCTCATTGGCCTGTTGTCCACGCTCAGGGCCGGTGCGATGACGCTGGCGCAATTCAGTTTTGCTTTCCTGGCCAGCCATTTAGGGGCGATGGTGACCATGCTTTCAGGCGTGGCTGTCGGAGGCCTGGCTCTGATGTTGACCCCTTGGTTGACTACGGCTCCAGCCCTGGCGCTGGTTGGATGTGTTGGAAGTGGCGCGGACCGGCTGCGCAACCCTGGTATGTTCACAATGATCGCCGAGGGTACTGATCAGGATAGCCGGGCGCTGGCCGTCGCGCTGCTCAACGTGGCATGGGCGACCACACAAACGGTGTTCCCTCCGGTCCTGGGGATGATCGTCGAGAGAACCACGCTTTCGGTGTCGTTCTTGCTCGTTGGGGCCCTTGTGGCTTTCTTTTCGGTCGTGTTGTACGTGTGGAACCGGCGGGTAGAGGTGGCGTGACCCGGCCCCTGCTTTGGGACTGTGCGAATCAGAATACGAGATAAGAGGGTGGAAGATGACGCTTGTGGAAGAGTTTGTGGTCGCCTTTGGTGTCTGGGAGGTGGCGTGGCCCTATATCCACATGATCGTGGATGAACAAGAGATGGAGCTCATCGTTGGGATGCAGGACCGACCGATGACGGTGGACGAGGTGGCCGATCTTTTGGAGATGACCCGCGACCGGGCATCCGACTTTCTCTACAGGTGTTACCGCCGGTGCATCGTGAACAAGACGGGCGCGGGTGAGGGCGCACAGTACACTCCCGCCGACTTTGGCGCGCGGCTGGATCACTTTGCCAAGTACGAGAACTGGGACGATATACCGGCCCACGCCCGCAAGGCGATCGATCGCCGTTTCTTGGACGAGTTTATCTCCAAGCACCGGTCAAATGTGCAGCGCAAGATGTTGGGGCTGGCGTCCGAGGATACCCTGCCCAACGATACAGTGCTGTTGCTGGGTGAAGTCGAGGAGATGATCGAGGCTGCTTCCGACATCGTCGTTCAGCCGTGTGATTGCCGGCGGCTGGGTCAGAACTGCGATCGCCCGGTGGAGGTCTGCATATGGCTGGACGAAGGCGCTCGTGAGGCCCTGGATCGGGGATATGGGCGCAGGCTGACCAAAGAGGAGGCCAAGGATCTGGTGCGCTGGGCCGACAGGAAAGGACTGATGCACACTGCCGACAGCGAATGGCAAGAACGTGGTCTGCACGCGATCTGCAACTGCTGCGCCTGCGACTGCTATCCTTTCAGGGCGGCCCAGGAGCTGAACAGCAAAGGCGTCTGGCCCAGGAGTCGATATGTCGCGGTGTACGATCAGGAGCGATGTAACTTTTGTGGGACGTGCGTCCGACGGTGTTTTTTTTCCGCCTTCTATCACGACGATTCTATGGTCGAGGTAGGTGGCAATACGCGGAAGGGCGTCTGCTTTGACCCTGATGCGTGTTGGGGCTGTGGCCTGTGTGTGAGTACCTGCCCCGAAGGCGCTATCACGATGAGGCAATTGGGAGGTTGACGGGGACCATGCCGTGAGCATGCCGATGGTCCTTGAGTAGAAAGGAGATATGGAAATGAAAGCAGTTCGTTTGGTCCAAGTTGGCCAGCCACTGGAATTAGAGGAGGTTTCTGTGCCGCCCGTCGGCCCCCGAGATGTCCTGGTGCGGGTCAAGGCTGCGGGTATCTGCCACTCAGACGTCCATTATCGGGCTGGGGTCTCACCTGCGGAGCCACTTCCGCTGACCCTGGGTCACGAGGTCGCCGGAATCGTCGAGCAAGTGGGAGCGGAGGTCGCGACCGTCCGGGTCGGTGCCCGCGTATGTCTACACTACATGGTCACCTGCGGCGATTGTATCTATTGCAGCATGGGCAGCGAGCAGTTCTGCAGATCCGGCCAGATGCTCGGCAAGAACCGGGATGGCGGCTACGCCGAATATATCAGCGTACCAGCGCGGAATGCCTTCCCCCTGCCTGATGAAATCCCCTTCGAACAGGGTGCGATTATGATGTGTTCCTCATCCACCTCGTTTCACGCTTTGCGCAAGGGACGGGTCACGGCTGGGGACTCTGTCGCCGTTTTTGGCGTCGGGGGGTTGGGAATGTCCGCGGTGCAGTTGGCCAGGGCTTTTGGGGCATTCGACGTATTCGCGGTGGATATCGACGCCGACAAGCTGCGAATGGCCGAGAGATTTGGTGCTATCCCAGTTGACGCATCAAAGACCGATCCGGTGGCCGAGATCAGGCGGCTGAGCGACGGTCGCGGGGTCGACGTCGCCTTGGAGATGATCGGCCTCTCGTTGACGGTGCGACAGGCGATAGAATCGCTGGCCGTTTTTGGGCGCGCGGTCATGGTTGGGCTCACCGACAAGACCACCGAGATCGAGACCTACCGCGAGTTAATCTGTCGCGAGGCTGAGCTCATCGGCTCGGCCGATCACCTGGCCCACGAACTGCCCACGCTGATCGAGTTGGCGCGCCGGGGCGCGCTCGATCTCTCTCAGGTAGTCACAGAGACGGTGTCCCTGGACGCCGGAAGGATCAACGCCGCGATGGACCGCATCGAGAGTTATGGCAGTGGTGTACGCGTCGTGATCACACCCTGAGGGCTTGGTTAACACGCACATGGCCCGTATCAATCGCGTTCTCACCACACCCGCCGCAGGCGGGTACTACACCGAGGACCTGTCCGCCCTCCAGTCTCGTTCCATCCCTCTGGCTGATCGGTACACCGCTGCGCCCGTAACGCCCGGCTTCCGGGCCGTTCGGGAGGTGGCTGAGGCTGTCTCTGTGGGCTTGGTGCTGGATAGTGGCGATGTGGCCTGGGGGGACTGTGTCGCTGTGGCCTACAGCGGCAAGGCCGGCCGTGACCCGGTCTTTCGCGCCAAAGACGGCATCGCCACAATTCAGCAGGTGGTGTCTCCGGTGCTCCAAGGGCGCGAGATCGCAACCTTTCGCCACCTCGCCGAGGAAGTGGATGGCCTGATCGAATCGGTGGAAATTCCCCAACCTGTGTCCCAGCCCAGAGGATTGACCCGGCGCGATCTGTTAGCGGCGCCGATCCGTCTATGGCGGGATGCTCAGGGGCAAGGCGAAGAGAAAGGTCCGCCTGTGGAGTGGGCCACGGTGGATCGACGGCTGCACACCGCCGTCCGTTATGGTGTGAGCCAGGCGCTGCTAAGGGCGGTCGCCTGGTCGCGGGGTATGACGATGGCCGAGGTGATCGCTGAAGAGTGGAATCTCCCGTGGCCCGACGCGCCGGTTCCCATCCACGCTCAGTCGGGAGGCGAGCGGTACCACAACGCAGACAAGATGATCGCCCGCCGGGTGGCCTCGCTGCCCCACGCCTTGGTGGACGATATCCCGGAGCAGCTCGGCGATGAGGGCGTCGCACTGACGCGGTATGTGCGCTGGCTCAAAGGGCGCATCCAGGAACTGGGCGCCCCCGACTATCACCCCACTATTCACCTGGACGTGCACGGTGGGCTGGGCGTGATCTTTGAGAACAACCTGGGCCGTGTGCTGGGACATCTCTACGCCCTGGAGTTGGCGGCGCAGCCCTATCTGCTGCGGGTCGAGTGCCCGGTGATGATGGAGAGCCGGGAGGCTCAGATCGAGGAGATAAAGACGCTGCGCGAGTACGTGCGCTTCCGCAAGATGAAGGTACAGCTCGTCGTTGACGAGTGGGCCAACACCCTGGAGGACATTCGTGCCTTTGTAGATGCTCAGGCCGCCGATGTAATCCAGATCAAGATGCCGGATCTGGGCAGCGTACACAACTCGGTCGAGGCGGTGCTGGCCTGCAAGGCAGGAGGCATCGGTGCATTTCTGGGCGGCAGCTGTTGTGAGACGGACCTTTCGGCCAAGGTGGCCGTTCACGTCGCCCTGGCTGCCCGGCCAGACATGATGATGGCCAAGCCGGGCGTGGGGGTGGACGAGGGCGTCATGCTGGTGCAGAATGAGATGTCCCGCGCGCTGACCACCATTCAAGCACGTGGCGATAGAATCATCCAAGACTAGAGTATGGGAGGTGATGAGTGGACGCTAACTACTTTGTCTATCAGACGCCGCAATTCCGTGTGCTATCTGATCAGCAGATCGAAAAAGTCTACCAGGCGACGCTGGAATGTTTGCACCGGACCGGCGTCAACGTGCTCAATGCTGAAGCACGCGAGTTACTGGCAGCAGCCGGCGCGCACGTGGATGGCGTGCGGGTACGTTTTCCGCCGCACATCATCCAGGATGGTGTGGCCGCCAACCCTCGCTCGTTCGCCCTGTGGGGTCGTGATCCCAACCACCGGATGCAAATCGTACCGGATCGGGTCTACTTTGGTCCAGGGCCTACGTGCACCTATTTCATCGATCCACAGACCGGCGAGCGACGCAAATCGCGCCGGGGGGATCCTGGCCTAACCGCCTTGATCTGCGACGCATTGGACAACATTGATTACGTGATGAGTCTGTCTTTGATCGATGATGTTCATCATCGTCTGGCGCCGGTTTACGAGTTCGCCGAGATGGTGGCCAACACCGGCAAGCCGGTGCTGGCGTGGGCATACAGTGTGGATAATGTATCCGACATTTACCAGATCGCCCTGGCGGCCGCAGGCGGTGAAGAGGCTTTTCGGGCGCGTCCGTTCTTTGCGCTCTTCTCCACGTTCCAAGCTCCGTTGCAGCACACCGATGATGAGTTGGCGAGCGTGTTCTGGGCCGCCGAGCGCGGCCTGCCCATCATCTACATCGGCGGCGGCACCGCCGGGTTGACCTCACCGGTCACCGGTGCGGGTACGCTCGTCATCTCATTGGCCGGTGCATTGAGCGGCCTGGCCATCATCCATCTCAAGCAACGGGGCGCGGCGGTGTGTCTCGGCTGTGTGCCGGAGGCCGTGGACCTGCGCACGTCTCGGCCAGCCTACGGCAGCCCCGAGATGAGCCTGTACAGTGCGGCCATGTCCGATATCTTTCGCTATCTTGGTCTGCCTCTGATGGGCACGGCTGGAGCCTCTGAGGCCAAGGTGCTCGATCTGCAGGCCGCTGTCGAGAGCACGGTCCAGGTGATACTCTCAGGCTTGAGTGGGGCGACGCTGGTTCACGATGTTGGCTTCCTGGACTGCGCCGATATTGGATCGCTAGAGATGCTGGTGATGAATGACGAGATCATCGCTATGGCCCGCCGCATTATGCGAGGGATAGAGGTCAGCGACGACACCTTGATGCTGGATTTGATAGATCAGGTTGGACCAGGAGGAGAGTTTCTGTCCACCAGAGAGACGGCTAAGCGCTGTCGCGAGGAAATCTGGACCCCGACGTTGACGGATCGCAGTGCGTGGGTCAACTGGGAGTCGGCCGGCGCGCAGACGATGCACGACCGTATCAGGGCGAAGGTGGCAGAGCTCCTGGCAAACCACAGGCCTCCGCCATTGCCGGAGGGTGCGGCGGAGAGGATTCAGGCCGTTCTGGAGGCGGCGGAGGCGCGTGTCAAGTGAGTCGTAAAACGTGGAATGTGGGGGCATGACAAAGAGATATCGGACCGAGTCCTTTTTGGAGGTGTAGAATGGCGACCTGGCCCAAGATAACCGTTTGTGGCTGCGGAAGTGGCGCGATGGCTATGGCTGCTGACCTCGCGCTGCTGGATTGCAGCGTTCGTCTCTATGAAGTGGCCGATTTGAAAGAGAATCTGGATCCTATTCGGGAAAACGGTGGAATATCGCTGACGGGAAGCCCGTTTTCCGGAAAAACCGGGCTGGCCAGATTGGACAGGATCACAGACAACCCACAGGAGGCTGTGGAGGGGAGTCAATTGATCTTTGTCAACGTCCCGGCTACGGCCGTGGACAGATTCGTTCAGACCTTGTCGCCTCATTTTTCCGCAGGCCAGACGGTGGTGGTCACCACGGGCTACTGGGCTGCGCTGCGGTCTCGAGAGTTGCTGATGCAGAATCGCGACTTTGACAGACTCAACTTTGTCGAATTCAGCATTATGCCCTACTTGAGTGAAAAGATCGGACCGGCGCAGGTGCACATCAGCAATTATAAGCGTGAGCTCTGTATGGCAGCATGGCCAGCGACCAAGAATGATGTGGCCTATTCTGTGGTCCAAGGGGTCTATCCCCAGGTGAGGCTCACAAAAAACGTTCTCGAACTCAACTTTCAGCCAGGTAATCCGGGCGTTCATCCGCAGGTCACCATTCCCAATGCAGCGTTCTTTTTTGAGCGCGCCCGGGTGTTTCGTTTTTACGCCGAGGTGTCCGAGTGTGCCTCCAAATTGGCCGATGCCTACGACGCGGAAAGGACGCGAGTTGCAGCGGCTTTTGACTGTGAGACGATCTCTTGGCCGGAGTATTGTCGCAGGGTTTACGAGTATGAAGGGAAAGATCTCTACGAGCTGTGCGCAGATTCCACTGGCCCTCATCAGCAGAGCTGGAGCAGTATTGAGACGACAAAACGCCTGTTGGTAGAAGATCTCTGCTATTCTTTCGTACCTATGGAGGCTTTGGCGAAGGTTGTAGGGGTGGAGGTTCCAATCACGACGGCGATGATAGAAATCCTTGCCGTCTTTACCGGCTATGATTACCGGGGCAATGGCCTCACCCTGAAGGACCTGGGGGTGCAGGGCTTCAACCGGGAGCAGATCATCAACTTTGTGAACTTTGGCCGTCCGTGAAATGCAGGATGATTCTTGATGCCAGATCATTCTGGCCGGTATACTGTAGGGTGCGGGCTGTATGCCCTCTGGGGGGATGCGCGACGTATGAGCAGTCATGATCTTGCGATAGGCGCGAACGATGTGGAGGATCCACGATGAATGGAAACGACATTGCCGCTGATTTCGTTAGCAATATCACGTGGGATGCCTTGCCCGAACCGGTGCGACGCAAGGTGCGTATGTGCCTGGTAGATAGCCTCGGCGCTACGCTGGCCGGTACGCTGACCCGGGTCAGTCAGATCACGGCCAACTATGCGGCCGAGGCCTGGCGCGGGGATGAGGCCACGATCCTGTTGCACGGCAGGCGCTCGACGGCTGTTGGTGCGGCCTTTGCCAATGCCTGGGCCGCCAATGGCCTCGACGCTGACGACGGCGCCCAATATGCTTATGGTCACGCTGGCGCGCAGATCTTTCCGGCGGCATTGGCTGTGGCTGAGGCGCGTGGTTTGAGCGGCGCAGAGATGCTCACCGGTATGGTGGCGGGTTACGAAGTGGCCCATCGCGTGGGACGCTGCTGGCACGATCATCACGAAATCTACCAGGCGTGCGGCTCCTGGGGGACGGTGGCCTGTGCGGCCGTGGCGGCAAGCCTGATGGGCCTCACGCCGGAGCAGGCCTACCACGCGCTGGGCATTGCCGAGTACCACGCTCCTAATCTGCCGATGATGCGCGACGTCGACCACCCGGCGATGGTCAAACACGGTATCGGATGGGGCGCGATGACGGGCGTCGTCTCGGCTCAACTAGCCGGGCGTGGCTTCACAGGTATCCCCAGCATCCTGGGGTTCGAAAAGTACCACGATTGGGTCAGTGACATCGGGCAGGATTACCTCATGGTAGATGGCGTGGCCTGGAAGGGCCAGGGCTTTGCCTGTTGTTCCTGGGCACATGCCCCCATGATCGGGGCTGCCGGTCTCGTCGAAAAGTATGGCATCGACCCGGATGACATCGCCCGGATCCACGTGGTAGGTTTCCACGAAACGGTGCGCCTGGGGGCCCGGCTGCCGACGACCACTGAGGAGGCGCAGTTCAACGTGGCCTGGCCCGTCGCAGCGATGTTGGTGGATGGGGAGGTCGGTCCGGCGCAGACCTTGGAGAGCCGTCTCGACGACCCGCAGGTCCGGAACCTGGCCCAGAAAGTGACGCTAGAGGAGTCAGAGGAGTTGAACGAGCTCTGCCGCCTATACGAACTGGGCGATCCCCAGGGCCGATTTGCCGGCATCGTGCGCATCCGTCTCAACGACGGCCGCGAGTTCGACTCGGGGATGGTCGAATCGGGTGAGCAACACCCGCCGGTCGGCTGGGATGAAGCGGTGATGGAAAGCAAATTCCGCTGGCTGGCACAACACGTGCTCGAGGATGACCAGATCGAAGAACTGCTGGACGTGCTCTGGCACTTTGACCGGGTATCGGACGTGCGCGAATTTGCGGCGACGTTGCAGGCGAGGTCGTGGTCATAGGCAAGGAGAAAGATTTCTCGACTCAGGACCACCCCCTTGGCCATACCCCCTCAAAGAACCCTACCATTGGGCAGGGCGCTGCGACGCAGCAATGTCCGTGGTATTGGTAGAGGTGGAGACCGATGAGGGAATCGAGGGTCCAGGGCTTGGATTCGAGCTGAACTATGCGGTCAACCGGGCAGCAGAGCGCCATCGTCAGGGCTATGGTTCACCTTGAGAGCAAGAGCTGTTCTACGTTATCACATAGGCTGCTGGTATGCAGGAGATAACCTTCACTCTGAACGCCAAGCTGGTTGGCGTTCGCGTTGATCCATCCAGGAATCTCTTGGACGTGCTGCGCAACGAGCTGGGCCTTACCGGTACCAAACAGGGCTGTGACCATGAGGGGGAATGTGGCGCCTGCACGGTCATGTTGGATGGCCGGCCGATACGTTCCTGCCTGACCCCTGTGGGAAAGGTGGCCGGTCGGCGTGTCCTCACCATCGAGGGCCTGGGCGATCCGGACGACCTGCATCCGCTCCAATTGGCTTTTATCGAAGCGGGCGCGGTCCAGTGTGGATACTGCACGCCTGGCATGATTCTGGCGGCCAAGGCGCTGCTCGACCGCGAGCCGGACCCCACACGGGGGCAAATCGTCGAGGCGCTGGACGGAAACCTGTGTCGCTGTACGGGCTACACCGGGATAATAGCTGCGGTGGAGTTGGCCGCTGCCCGTATGCGGGGTGAGGGCAACCTGTCTTCTCAGATCAACCTGGTCTCAGAGCCGCCTGTGGGTGGACATGCCCTTCGTACTGATTCCATCTACAAAGTGACCGGTCGTGCCAAGTACGCTGAGGATATCTATATGCCGGGCCTGTTGTATGCCCGGGTCCTGCGTAGCCCGCACCACCACGCACGCCTCCTCTCTCTGCAAATCGAGCCGGCCGAGCGCTTGCCGGGAGTGGTGAGAATCGTTACCGCGGCCGATATTCCAGGGTTGAACGGCTTTCCTGAGTACAGCCGGGACGAGCCGGTGTTGACCCCCGTAGGCGATACGGTCAGGATGGTCGGTGCGCCTGTGGCGTTGGTGGTGGCAACCTCGCCCGAGCAAGCTCAGAACGGGGTGGAGGCAATCGTGGCCGAGTATGAGGTATTGCCCCACGCTTTCTGGGTGGAGGAGACGCTCCGGGAGGGTGCGCTGCCTATCTATGAGGGGGGCAACGTGCTGACTACGGACCAGGTGGCCCACGGCGACCTGGAGGCTGCCTTTGCGGTATCGGACGTGGTCCTGGAGACTCGCTACCGCACGTCCTATCTGGAGCATGCTGCCCTGGAGCGCGAGACGTGTCTGGGCTACATGGACGAGCAGGGGCGGGTCACGGTGGTTTCCGGCACCCACGAGCCCCATTGGGCGCAGGGATACATCGCCGCCGTGCTGGCATTGGAGCCGTCATCGGTGCGTGTGATCGTGCCTCCCACCGGCGGGTCCTTTGGCGGCAAACAGGATCCCTTGCCCCTCATAATGACGGCCCTGATGACCTACCTGACGCGCCGGCCTGTTCGCCTGGCCTTCTCGCGCCGAGAGTCCTTTGATGGTTCGCCCAAGCGCCATCCCTACCAGGTGGATCACAGGATCGGCGCGACCGGCGATGGACGGCTGACCGGTATCCAGGTCCGTATCAATGCCAACACCGGCGGCTATGACGCCCATGGTCAATACATACCCAACTATGCTATGATGGCCAGTGGCGGGGCCTATCGCTGGCAGGCGGTGGATGCCTACGCACGGTCGGTGTACACCAATGGACCCAAAAGCGGCCAGTTCCGGGGTTTCGGGACGGCTCAATCGACCTTTGCCCTGGAGTGTGCCCTGGATGAGTTGTGCCAGAGGCTGGCCCAGGACCCTCTCGAGTTCCGGCTGCGTAACGCGCTGCGACAGACTGATGTCACCTTTCTCGGATATCCGGCCGGAGAGTCGTTGGGGTACGTGGAGGTATTGGAGGCGCTGCGCCCGCGTTACCTGGCGCTCCAAGACGAGGTAATGGCGTTCAACGACGTGTCGCCCTCGGGCACGCTTCGCAAGGGGCTCGGCCTCGCCGGGATGTGGTACCGCTTTGGGAAATCCGGATCGTTGCGGATCGAGGCACACGCCGAGCTGGGCGAGGATGGGCGGGTTATCGTCTACTGCTCCGCTCCCGACTATGGTCAGGGGACCAACACGGTGATGAGCCAGATGGCAGCCGAGGCCCTGGGTGTAGCTCGGGAAAGCATTGACCTGGTGAACGCAGACACCGCCCTCACCCCCGATAGCCACATCCAGGGAGCCTCCCGCTCCACCTACTGGGTCGGGAACGCGGTCCGTCAGGCTGCGCGCAACCTCAGAGAGGCGGTTCTGGTCACCGCTGCCGAGCTTTTGGACTGTCCTCCCGCCGATCTAGCGCTCGACAGGGACCAGGTCAAATGCCCAGGCGAAGCGGCGGAACCACAGAAATCCATCTCGCTGCGTAAAGTCGCCCAGGAATTTGATCGTATCGGCAAGTCCAGGCGAGTGATTGGGCTGTTCGATCCCTCTCCCTTGTTCCCAGAGGAGACGCGCCCGGAGTACTTGCCCATGTTTGTCACGGGCGCTCACCTGGCCGAGGTCGTCGTAGACCTGCGCACCGGTGTGGTGGAGGTCCCGCGTGTGGTGGCCGTGCACGACGTCGGGCGGGGGATCAACCCGATTGATACCCGGGGACAGATCGAAGGGGCGGTCGTGATGGGATTGGGCGCTGCCTTGATGGAGGAGTATATGCCAGGTCACAGTACCGGCTTTAGCGACTACTACCTTCCCCCGGCGCGATCGACGCCCGAGATTGAGGTGATACTGGTGGAGGTGCCCAGCTTCCACGGTCCATACGGGGCCAAGGGACTGGCGGAAGCGGCGATGCTGCCTTCGACACCGGCGATTATCAATGGGATTTCCAGGGCCATCGGCGCGCGCGTGCGCGAGGTACCGGCCACCCCGGAGCATGTGTTGTGGCACATCGGCAGAGCGACGGATGAGTGACCGTGATTGAGTATCTGTATCCCGATTCGGTCGAGCAGGCTGTCGTATTCCTGGAGACCCGCGCTGGTGAGGCCCGTATCATCGCTGGCGGGACGGACGTATTGCCTGACATACGTCGAGGACGGATCAGTCCACGCTGTCTGGTGGACATCACGCGGATTCCGGGGCTGGATCAGATCACGGTCGCCGAGGATTACGTCGAGGTTGGGGCCGCGGTGACCTTTGCCACCATCAAGGATTCGCCGTTCCTGAACCGGCACGTGCACGCCCTGGTTGAGGCGGCTCGTTCTGTGGGTGCCGTCGCCATTCAGAACGCGGCCACGTGGATCGGAAATATCGTACAGGCGATGCCAGCCGCCGATGGGGCGTTGGTCGCCGTCGTCCTGGAGGCCCAGGCCCACGTCGTAGACGGCTTTGGGGCGGAGTGGCGGCCCGTCGAATCACTGTTTGCCGGCCCGGGCGTCTGCGCCGTAGATCCATCCCATCAATTCATCACGCACGTTCGCTTTTCACGTCCCCGGGGCCTGTGTGGTTCGGCCTGGGAGCGTATTGGCCGACGGCCCTCCCTGATACTGCCGATCCTCAACTGCGCGGTCAAGCTGTGCCTGGATCGTGACGGTGGATATATCGTCCGGGCGTGCATCGGGCTTGGTCCCGTGGCGGCCCATCCATTCAGAGCCCGCCAGGCGGAGGCATTCCTGGAGGGACAGCTACCCACCGCGGAGGTGTTCGAGCAAGCCGGGCGTCTCGCGCAGGGGGGGAGTAGCCCGCGCAGCAGCGTAAAACGCGCCTCACGCGAGTACCGGCTGGCCGTCGTTCCGGTGCTGGTGAGCAAGGCTCTTGCGACTGCGAAGCAGCGTGCAAGCCAAAGCGATGCGGGAATGGCAGGTGACAATCTGGTGAGCTAGTGGTGGATTTCTCTCTCCGGCCTGTCCGTTGACCTGCAAGCCCGACTCTTGAAGGAGACCAAGATGACTCAAATGCTTACTTTTCCCCATATGGAGATGTTGAGCAGGGAGCAGAGCGAGATGGTTCATTTAGCCTCGTTGGAGATCCTGCGGCGTACCGGCGTACGGATCTACCACGAGGGGGCGCTCAGCCTCCTGCGCCAGACTGATGCTGTGATCACTGGCGATAACCTGGTGCACCTGCCCGCTGGACTCGTGGAGTGGGCCCTGCAACAAGCGCCGTCGCGAATCGCCCTTTGCCAGCGAGGGAGCGACGAGGTAGGCGTACCGCTGGAGGGCCGGATCGTCAGCTTTGGCACCGGTTCCGATTGTCCCAACTATTTGGATCCACGCACCGGAGAGCGGCGTCCCTTTACATTGACCGATGTCAAAGACTGTGTCCGTGTTGTGGACGCCCTGCCGGAACTAGAGTTCTGTATGTCTATGGGTATACCGGCGGATCTGGAGTCTGTCCTGGGCAAAGCTGAAGGAACGGCAAATCCATATCGTCATCAGTTTGCACTGATGCAGGAGAATACCACAAAGCCAATCGTGTTTGTGTGTGACGACCAGGCCGACTGCGAGGCCATCGCCGCGATGGCGGCGGCCGCCGCAGGAGGTATGGAGCGCCTGCGCCTCCACCCGACGCTGCTGCTCTACTCGGAGCCTTCGACCCCTCTCCAGCATTCTGAGACGGCGACCGGCAAACTGCTCTATATGGCAGAGCATTCGCTGCCGATCGTGCACTCCCCGGCACCGATGATGGGAGGGACCGCGCCTGTGACGATGGCAGGGGCGCTCGCCCTGGGCAACGCCGAGGTGCTTTCCAGCCTGGTGATGCACCAGGTCCAGCATCCGGGAGCTCCGTTTGTCTACGGTCAGGGTCTGCACCACATGGATATGAAGACCATGATCAGCGTATACGGCGCGCCCGAGTTCCAACTAGCCCGGACTCTGGTGGCTGACATGGGACGCTACTACGGGCTACCAACGTGGGGATATGCGGGCCACTCGGATAGCTGTGTGATGGACGAACAGGCCGCGGCCGACGTCACGTTTTCCGTATTGATCGCGCTGCTGAGCGGGACGAACCTGATCCACGACGTGGGTTATCTCGAGGCGGGACTCACCACCTCGCCAGAGATGATCGTGTTCACCGACGAGACGATCTCGATGATGCGCCATTTTGTGCAGGGTATCTCGCTGGATGGAGAGTCGTTGGCCCTCGATGTGATCCACCACGTAGGGCCGGGCGGCGACTTTTTGACGCAGGAGCACACCTTGAAGCACTTTCGTGACCTTTGGCAACCATCGCTGTTCACCCGCCAACGGGCGGACGAGTGGGTCGCGCAGGGTAGCCAAAGACTGGGGAAGCGGTTGCGGGACAAGACGGTGGCCATCATAGAGGATCATCAGCCCGAGCCCCTGCCGGATGGGATACGGGAGGAGGTCGCCTACATCCTGAAATAGGACATGGGTTTCACCGTCTTCTCACAAAGTTGGGGGAAAAGTAGGGCGGAATGCCATTCCGCCTTTACCCCGGTTTATTGAGATGATGCGTTTCACCTTAAACCACCGTTCAATCTGTTGCTGTTTTCCAGCATCCAAACTCAGTCCCCTTGACCTTTCAGATCCCACGCTGGAAAGGTGGCAAAGAGCAGTCGTTCTTAATGCAGACTGCCGTAAATTCGTGCCGAGTTTTTCACACTCACACCGGTCCCTTTTTCTACTTACTCTTTCATCACATCTGTGGTATGATCGCATTACGGTAAAAGTAACACGTTTGTTACACAGAGAGCCTCAGAGTGCTTTTCTTTGTGCATCTCTGCCTCTTCTCTGCCGGATGTTGTTTATCCGCTATCTCTGTGTAATAGTGCGACTTTTGCCTCAATGCGCATGATCTTGTTAGGTGACGATTATAAAGCTCTATACCACCAGTGAGGGTAATATGCCACACCGGCCCCTCTGCTGCAACGCTGGACTGCCCGTCTTGCTTCAGTGGGTGTACTGCCATAGGAGGACGCACAATGACTGAGCAAAAACTCCTCGCCATCCTCTCCGACCAACCCGCCGACCGGGACCGGCTCAACTTTGACCCCTACGCCAAGACCCTGGCCGACATCATCGCCAACCCCGATACCGATACCCCCCTCACCATCGGCGTCTTTGGCGGCTGGGGCCAGGGCAAGACCAGCCTCATGAGCATGGTGCGCCGCCGCTTGGAGGAGGAGACCGCCGACACCCCCTTCCCCGTCCGCCCGGTCTGGTTCAACGCCTGGCTCTACAGCCGCGAAAAGGCCCTCTGGCGCGCCCTCATCTCCCGCGTGCTGGAGAAGGTGCGCCAGTTCCCCACCCTGGACCAGGAGGCCCTCGACAGCCTGCGCCGCCTGGAGGCGCGTCTCTATCCCCCCGCCGCGCCGGCCGGCGGTCACCTCACGCTGGCCTCCGGCGCTCTGCCGGGGCTGGATGGCGCCTCCCTGCCCGCCCTCACCTGCCTGGAACTCTTGCGCCGCCAGGCCGAGCGGGATGGAGGGCCCACCGACCGGCTCCAGACCCTCATCGCCGACGTCGAGACCAGCCAGGCCCTCACCCGCCGCGACCAGATCGCCGCTCTCGATGACTTTCGCCGTCACTTCAAGCTCATCGTCGAGAAGCACGTCGTCCGCCACGGGCGGCTGGCCGTCTTTGTGGACGACCTCGACCGCTGCCTGCCCGATAAAGCGGTCGAGGTGCTGGAGGCGGTCAAGCTCTTCCTCGACGTGCCCGGCTGCGTCTTTGTCCTCGGCGTCGCCCGCCAGATCATCGAGGAGGGCATCCGCGTCCGCTACGCCGACTATGCCGCCCAACTGGATGGCGCCCAATACCTGGAAAAGATCATCCAGATCCCCTTCAACCTGCCCCCCATCCCGCCCGGCGCGGTGCAGGGATACGTGCACACGGTCACCGCCGGCAACCTGCCCGACCCGCGCTGCGAGACCGTCTTTAGCGTGGGGCTGGAGCCGAACCCGCGCCGCATCAAGCGCACGCTCAACATCTTTCTCCTCCTGTGGCAACTGGCCCAGAACCGGGAGGAGCTGCGCGAGACGATCAAGCCGGTGCGCTTGGCCAAATTCGTCATCATCCAGCAATACCACCCCCGCCTCTTTGCCCTGCTGCTCGAGCAAGGCCCCCACTATCTGATTGACCTGGAGCGCCGCTTCCGCGAGGGACTGGACAAACGGGAGGGGGAGGAGCCGCTGGCCCGCACCGCCCGCGCGGAACTGGGTGAGAGCGAGCACATCTCCGCCGGCCCCCTCGCCGAATTCCTCGGCCGCGGCCTGCTGCGCAGCTTGCTCACCTGCACCCCCGCCGGCGAGCCCCACGCTAACTTTATAGACCTGACCCCCGCCGGCGTGCTGGAGTACGTCTACCTCACCCGCAGCACGGTCGAGGAGCAGGAGGTGCAGGCCGAGGCCGCCCGCCTGCCCTTCGAGCCGCAGATGGTCACGATTCCCGAAGGCCCCTTCCTGATGGGCACGCCGCAGGGGGAGGTGGACGAACTGTTCCGCTTATACCGAGCGGAATACAAAGATGCCAAACGCGAGTGGGTCGAGCGCGAGACCCCCCAGCACGAGGTGAACCTGCCCGCCTACGGGATCTCCCGCTACCCGGTCACCAACGGCGAGTTCGCCCGCTTCGTCGAGGACGGTGGCTACGAGAACGTCGACTATTGGACCGACGCCGGCTGGAAGCAGAAGGAGAGCGACGCCTGGACCCAGCCCCGCTTCTGGGAGGACGAAGAGTGGAACGACCCCGCCCAGCCGGTCGTCGGCGTCTCCTGGTACGAGGCCCTCGCCTACTGCCGCTGGCTGACGGCCAGGACCCCCCGCACCTACCGCCTGCCATCCGAGGCCGAGTGGGAAAAGGCCGCCCGTGGGAGCGACGGCCGCCGCTACCCCTGGGGGGAGGAGTGGGACCCCGCCCGCTGCAACAACAAAGAGAGCGGCCTCGGCCGCACCACCCCCGTCGGCCAGTACCCCGATGGCGACAGCCCCTACGGCGTGGGCGAGATGGTCGGCCAGGTCTGGGAGTGGTGCAGTTCCAAGTACGGCGGCACCGGCGACAAGCCCAAGTTCGGCTATCCCTACACGCCCGACGAGGAACGCGAGGATCTGGAGGGGGACGACACCCGCATCATCCGAGGCGGATCATGGTATAATGGAGCAGGCTGGTGCCGTTGCGGCTCCCGCAGCTGGCTCCTTCCTAGTTTCAGGTACAGCCTCGGGGGATTTCGTTGCGTCCGAACCCTCTCCTCATAATCCTTGTTCCTTGTCCTTTGTTCCTTGTTCTTTGACTGTCTCTTCTCACAAAGTTGGGGGAAAAGTGGGGCGGAATGGCATTCCGCCTTACATTACCCCGGTTTATTGAGATGATACCTTTGGCTGTTGTCCTTTTGGGGGTCTGGGGGCAAAGCCCCCAGGAGCATAATCCGCGCGCAGCGCGGCGGCCGCGCCCACGCATCACGTTTGACGTTTCACGTTTGACGCATCACGCAAGACGAAACATGCCCAAAACCTACAAAAACCTCTACCCGCAAATCTGCGCCTTCGATAACCTCTACCAGGCCCATCGCCAGGCCCGGCGCGGCGGCAAGCGCAAAAAATCCCAGGTCGCCGAGTTCGAGCACAACCTGGGCGAAAACCTGCTCCGCTTGCAGGAGGAGCTGGAAACTCAAACCTACCGGCCCGGCCCCTACTACAACTTTATCGTCATCGAGCGCAAGGAGCGCAAGATCAGCGCCGCTCCCTACCGCGACCGTGTCGTCCACCACGCGCTGATCAACGTCATCGAGCCCCTCTTCGAGGCCCGCCTCATCCACGATACCTACGCCAACCGCGTCGGCAAGGGCACCCATCGCGCCCTCGACCGTGCTCAGCACTTTGCCCGCCGCTACCCCTACGTGCTCAAGTGTGACGTGCGCGAGTTTTTTCCCTCCGTTGACCACGCTATCCTGCGCCGGTTGCTGGCCCGCCACGTCGCCTGCCCCTCCACGCTGTGGCTCATTGACCGCATCCTGGAGAGTGGGGCGGGCATCCTGGCCGACCGCTACACCCCCGTCTACTTTCCCGGCGACGACCTCTTTGCCGTCAACCGGCCCCGGGGATTGCCTATAGGGAACCTCACCTCGCAGCATTGGGCCAACCTGTACCTCCATCCCCTCGATCTCTTTATCAAACAGGAGCTCCACTGTGGTAAGCGACGCGGCGGTTACCTGCGCTACTCGGACGACTTTGTGCTCTTCGCCGCCGACAAACCCACTCTGCACCGCTGGCGGGGCGAGATCATCGCTTTCCTGCAATCGTTCCGCCTGACCATCCACGAGCACCAGGCCCAGGTCTTCCCGGTCAAGAACGGTGTTGACTTTTTGGGCTGGCGGCTCTTTCCGCACCACCGCCGCCTGCGGCGCGACAACGTCCGCCACGCCGTGCGCCGCTTGCGCCGCCAGCAAGCGGCCTACCGCCGGGGCGAGTTGACCACCGAGGACCTCTCGGCCTCGGTGCGCGCCTGGCTGGCCCACGCCGCCCACGGCAACACCTACCAACTGCGCCGCCGCATTATGCGGCAGTTCGTATTCTAGGAGAAAACAGGTTTTTGAGAAAAACCTGGTTTCTTGTCAAGCATAACTAAAAATGACCAAACAAGCCCCCATCTACGTCAGAACCCACGACCTGCTCGATTGGCTGGTGCCCCACCTGGAGGGCTGGCCGCGCCCACAACGCTTTTTCCTGGCCCGCCAGGCGTTGGAGAGCGCCACCCAGTTCTACCGGCTGCTGCTCCGCGCCCGCAAGGTGCAGGGAAACGACCGCCGCCAGGCCCTCCTGGAGGCCGACGTCGAACTGGAGACCTTGAAGGCGCTGCTGAGGCTGGGCCAGGAGCGCCAATACATGAGCCTGGGCCAGTACCGCCACGTCTCCGTCATACTCACCGACATTGGCCGCCAGTTGGGCGGTTGGCGCTCATCGCTGAGATAGGGATTGGGGTAGGGGCGCGGTCTCCGCGCCCCGCCGAACGGGTCGGTGCAGGTTTGGCGAGGCAGTAACGCGCCGGATACCGGCGCGCGCTGTGGGGCCGGGGTCGAGGTGCCGTTGCGGCTACCGCAACAGGAACAATCCTAGGAACAGGAACAACAACAGGGGATTTCGTTGCGTCCGCACGTCTCCAAAGATAGGACAAATTGCCAATTTGTCCCACGCCAAGATGCGGCGCGCTCACGGGTGCGTCGAACGGCCAAACATAGAGGAGAGGTTCAGACCCCGCGTCCCGGTCGCGCCCATTGAGGGGCCGGCCAAACACAACGATGCCCCGGCTGGGCCAGTAGGCTCACCCAGCACCGGCTCTTCAGGTGCGGGATCGCCGACCGTCCGGCCGGGGCGACGAGATACGAGATTGTGCGATCACCCGTCATCTGGTATCATAGTGCCATACCGACGCTGTCACACCCAATCCGCAAATCCTGCGAACCCGCTGTTCTAAGCCTACATTTCGCACTTTGAGATTTCTCGTGCGGCGGGGTTCGTAGTTGGCCACGAAGCGCAGCGGAGTGGCGTCCGACGGCACTTCACTTCGTTCCGTGCCT
>CAYMWP010000026.1:0-38072 GCA_964393895.1 uncultured Anaerolineales bacterium
AGTGGAGTGGCGCAAAACCGCACTCCGTTACACTCCGTGCGTGACTACGAGCCGATCGTACCTCGACAATGTTAGATTTTGTATCTTGAGAGAAAGTGATGTTCGTAGTGCGCCACGAAACGCAGTGGAGTGGCGCAAAACCGCACTCCGTTACACTCCGTGCGTGACTACGAGCCGAATGTAACATTGTCGAGGTAGTTACGGTGTTTGTAAGACTCGTACTGGCGGATAAACCGCCTCTACCTGCGGCACAATGACGCGCCAGTCGTACCGTTCCTCGACGAAAGCCCGCCCGGCCCGTCCCAACTCGACCCGCTTTCCCGGCGCGCGCAATAGCCCCACTACAGCAGCGGCGAAATCGGCGGGTGTATCGGCCAGTAGTAACTCCCGCCCGTGTGTCACTGGATACCCTTCCGCCCCCAGCCGTGTGGCGACCACCGGTTTGCCCATCGCCATGGCCTCCAGCAACTTGAGCCGCGTCCCGCCCCCCATGCGCAGCGGCGCGACGTACACCGCCGCCTCTGCGATGTAGGGGCGCGTATCCTCCACCCAGCCCGTCAGCGTGATCGCCGGGTCGTCCCGCAGCTCGTCCAACCGGGTGTGGGGCCGCTGCCCGACGACGACGAAGCGCGCCTCCGCTACCTCCGCCTGCACCAGCGGCAGTACCTCCCGCGCGAACCACAGTACCGCGTCCACGTTGGGGCGAAAGTCCATCGTTCCGGTGAAAACCAGCTTGGGGATTTGGGATTTTGAAATTGGAGTTTCGGGCCGATAGGCCCGTGTGTCAATGCCATTTGGAACAACTATGACGTCGAGAGCGGGGATCAACTCTCGCAGCGCAACTGCGTCCGCCTCGGAGACGGCCAGCACGCGGTCGGCGCGGCGACAGGTCTCGGCCTCGTAGCGCAGCAGTCGTCGCCACTGCACCAACGAGTAGGCCGCGCCGGGCCAACGGGCGGGGATGCGCAGATCGGTGAGGCAGGCCCGTTTTTGGAGCAGGTACTCGCAGTTGTGATCGTCAAAGATGATAAAGGGGCGTGGGCGGGCCGCCTCGATGACGTCGAGATAGGGAGCCAACTCGATGCCCTCGACGTGCACCACGTCGAAATGCTCCCGCGCCAGCCAACCGGTCAGCCGCCGGGCGTACGATTCCGAGGCCAGCCGCAGCGCCATATCGGGCTGGCGGGTGGCGAGCATGTCGCGCAGCCGGTCGCCGAGGGCGCGCTCCGGCTGGGGAACCGTCTCGACGCGCGCGCAGACTTGGGACAGGAGCGGCGCGGGGCGGGGAGCTTGACCGGGGGCCTGAAAGCTGAGCAGGCTGACCTGATGGCGCTCCGCCAGGCCAGAGATCAGTCCCCAGTTCCTGAGGGCGGTCCCCTTTTGGGGTGGGTAGGGGAGTTGGGGGGTGAGGAAGAGGATTCTCATCGTCAACGACGCGGGTGAGCAGGATTTACAAATTACTGGTTGACTTTTGGCGAGTTGCCTATATACTGAGTGCGAGCGAAAATAATTCGGGTGTGTTTCAAACAAGTTGGGCAAGACCTCGGAGGTCTAGGGTCTCTACTGAAGTGAAACGCGCCCAAATGATTCTACCTGATTTGACCGGTATTGCAAGCAGCAAAACACATACGAGAGGATTGGTGTGTGAGGAATGACAGGGACACTCATCAACGTCGCAACCGTGCTCCTGGGCGGCACTTTGGGCACGCTCCTGGGAGAGAGACTCCCGCCGCGCATCCGCCGCATCGTGGTGCAGGGCATCGGGTTGGTGGTGCTGGCGCTGGGAGTGGATGGGGCGCTCGCCACCGATAACTTTTTGCTGGTGCTGGGCAGCGTGCTCATCGGCGGCATCCTGGGTGAGTGGTGGCAATTGGAGCGGCGGCTGAACGGGGCCGGCAAGTGGCTGGAGGCAAAAGCCGCGCGTGTACCTTTCTTGACGCGCGGCGACTTTGTCAAAGGATTCGTCACCGCCAGCCTGATCTTTTGCGCCGGGCCGATGACCGTCTTGGGCTCCATCCAGGATGGACTCTCCGGCGACTATACCCTGCTGGCGATCAAGAGCGTGCTGGATGGCTTTTCCGCCCTGGCGTTCGCCGCCGCTATGGGGATGGGCGTCACCTTTGCCGCCCTGGCCGTGTTGCTCGCCCAGGGCACGCTGACGTTGGGGGCCTTTCTCTTCGAGAGCGTCTTGACCGACCCGATGGTGACAGAGATGACGGCCGCTGGCGGGGTCATCATACTGGGCATCGGCCTGGTGATGCTAGAGATCAAGCGCATCAAGGTCGCCAACTTTCTCCCTGCCCTGATTGTAGCCCCGCTGCTAGTCGCGCTCGTCGAGTGGTTGAGTCTCCTGTGATGAGAGCATGATCGGGCGTCGCGTGATCGTGGTCGGAGCGGGCGCGGCTGGCCTGATGGCCGCCGGGCAGGCCGCCGGGCAAGGGGCCGACGTGCTGCTCCTGGAAAAGATGAAGCGCCCAGGACTCAAGTTGCGCATCACGGGCAAGGGCCGCTGCAACCTGACCAACGTGGCCCCGATTACCCAATTCATCGAGCACTTTGGACCTGGCGGGCGTTTCCTGCGCCAGGCTTTTCATCGCTTTTTCACCCCCGACCTGGTGGCTTTCTTCGAGGAGTTGGGCGTGCCCACCGTGACCGAGCGCGGGGGGCGGGTCTTTCCGGCCAGCGAGGAGGCCCAGGAGGTGGCGGACGCGCTGGTGAGCTGGGCCTGTGAGCGCGGCGCGGCTTTGCGAACCGCATCGCCGGTGGAACGGTTGCTCGTCGAGGAGGGACGGGTGGTGGGGGTGCAAATGTTCAGAAACCAGGTTTTTGCCGCTCCGCTTACAGAAAAACCTGGTTTCTACCACGCCGATGCGGTGATCGTCGCCACGGGTGGAGCTTCTTACCCCGGCACCGGCTCGACGGGCGACGGCTACCGCATGGCCGAGGCAGTGGGTCACGCCATCGTCCCGATCTGCCCCGCGTTGGTTCCCCTGGAGACGGCCGGCGACGTCGCCCCCCGCTTGCAAGGGCTAAGCCTGCGCAACGTGACCGCCCGGTTGCTGGTTGACGGAAAGAAGCAGACCGAGTTGTTCGGCGAGATGCTGTTCACCCACTTTGGCGTCTCCGGGCCGATCATCCTCTCCCTGAGCCGGCGGGCCGTGGACGCGCTGCGCCGGGGTCAAGAGACGATCCTCTCGATTGACCTAAAACCTGCGCTCGACGAGCGCAAGCTGGACGCTCGCCTCCTGCGCGACCTGGACGGTCGCGGCAAGCGGCAGCTTCACACGTTACTCAAAGGACTGCTGCCCCAGAAGCTGATCCCGGTGTGCATAGACCAGACGGCGATTGCGCCGCACAAACCGGCCCACCAGGTCACGGCGGGAGAGCGCCAACGGCTGTGCGCGTGGTTGAAAGATTTTCGCCTGAGCGTGACGGACCATCGCCCCTGGGCGGAGGCGATCGTCACCGCAGGGGGAGTGGACACGCGGGAGGTTGACCCGCGCACCATGGAATCCCGCCTGGTGGAGGGATTGTACTTTGCCGGCGAGGTGCTGGACGTGGACGGCGACACTGGCGGCTACAACCTGCAAGCCGCTTTCTCTACCGGGTGGCTCGCCGGTCGCTCTGCGGCAGGATAGCGCCCAAAAGCTGTTTCTTGGCAGCGGACACGGGCGAGCGCAGACTGCGCGCCATCTCGCCTGCACTCGCCAGTGAGTTGAAAAAGTCGTGCGCAATGGCTTACCAGACCATCCTCATCGTAGATGACGAACCTCACATCGTCGAGGTCGTCCAAGATTATATGAAGCAGGCCGGCTACCGAACGCTCGCAGCCCGTGATGGCCAGACGGCGCTGGCCGTGGCCCGCCACGAGCGCCCCGATTTGGTCGTGCTTGACCTGATGCTGCCGGGCGACTTGGACGGGCTGGACGTATGCCGCAGCATGCGCCAGGATCCGGCCCTGGCCGAGACGCCCATCATCATGCTGACGGCCCGCGTCGAGGAGATGGATAGGATCATTGGCCTGGAACTGGGGGCCGACGATTACGTGACCAAACCTTTCAGCCCCCGTGGTTGGGCGGCGGGAGCGGCTTGGGGCTGGCGATCGCCAAACAACTGGCGGAGGCACACGGGGGGACGATTGGCGCGGAGAGTGCGCCGGGCAAAGGCTCCAGGTTTTGGTTTACGCTGCCTACGAGAGGCTAACTCTCGTCCCGTCTCACGTTTGACGCTCTACGCTGCCGAGCACGCGGTCGAATCCAGCCAGCGCCTCCTCGATCACCTCGTCGCTGACCGCCATGCTGGTATACAGGCGGCTGCCCGCCAGGGTGACGATGCCCTCGGCCATAAAGGCCGCGCCCATCTCTTCCATCATGAACTTGCGCGGCCCGATCTGTTGCAGGGCCCCCGGCTCCATAATGTTCAGCAGCATCACGCCCGAAGTCTCCAGGTGACAGATAGAGCCGTGGTTAAAGACGACGAACGGCAGGTCGTACTTATCAATGATCGCCTGGATGCCCCGGCAGAGCTTGTCCCCGGCCCGCCCGGCTTTGACGGCTCCGTTGGTGCGCTCTAGCTCCAGGATGGAGTAATAACCGGCCGCGCAGCTCAGAGGATTGGCCGAAAGCGTCCCACCGACGTAGGCCCGCTTTTTGCCCGCTTCCACCCCGGCCGCCAGGCAGGCCATTATGTCCCGCCGACCGCCCAGGCCGCCGGCCGCCGGATACCCGCCCGCCACGAACTTGCCAAAGATGGTCAGGTCAGGTTTGACGTCAAAGTACCCTTGAGCGCCCCCCAGCCCGAGGCGAAAACCGGTCACTACCTCGTCAAAGATGAGCAGCGCCTCGAACTCGTCGCACAACTCGCGCGCTCGCTGGTTGAAATCGCGCCGGACGGGGCGAGTGCCGCTTTCAGGGCCCAGCGGCTCCACGATGACGGCCGCCGTGCCGCCCTGCCCGGCGTTCTTTTCCAGCAAGGCGCGCAGGCCGTCGAGGTCGTTGGGGAAAAACTCTTGCGTGTTCTCCGAGCAGCCGGAGGGGATGCCGTGCGCCTCGAACGTGCCCGTGCCGGGAAGGTGCAGGCCATAGACCATCTGGTCGCTCCAACCGTGGTAGGCGCCGCCTACTTTGATGACCTTTTTCTTACCGCTAAAGGTGCGGGCCGCGCGGATGGCGGCCATCACACTCTCTGTGCCGCTGCCCAACATGCGGAACATTTCCACCGCCGGCATATGCTCGTTGATGAGCTGCGCCAGTTTGTACTCGTACTCGTGGAACAGCCCCGTCACCGGCCCGCACTCGCGGATCAGCTCGATGACCTTTTCCTGCACCGGCTTATAGTTGCTGCCCAGCAGCGTCGGGCCGCCGGCTTGCAAAAAGTCCACGTACCGGTTGCCGTCCACGTCCCACATGTAGGCCCCGTCCACTTTTTCGATGCACAAGGGAAACGGATAGTTGAAAGCCAGATTGTGCTGGACGCCTCCGGGGATGAGCTGTTTGGCCCGGTCGGTCAACTCTTTGGAGCGCGTGCAGCGGCTCTCGAAATAATCGAGATACTCCTCCATCCGCTCGCGCCGGATGGGCCACAGCGGCGATTTCACTAGCCGGTCGAATTTGACCAGGATTTCGTCCGTATCGGGCCAGTGCGAGATGGCGTACTCTTGGCTGGGCGCATTTTGCTTGACCGCTTTCTCCTGCATCTTGTTATCTTGCCTCCTGCATCTTGCTATCTTGCCTCTTTGCCTGTATTCAGGAACAACAGTATAGCATGGCGCGGCCAAGCCGCAAGTTTGTGGGCCGCTTTGCAAGCAAGCCCCATTGTGTTACAATCCTCTCTGATGGAAACGCCGAAAGCAGACGATAACTGGCCCATCGTGGGCCACGAATGGGCCACCGGATTCCTGCGCCGGGCCGTGAACTCGAGCAATGTATCCCACGCCTATCTCTTCACCGGGCCGCCGAGCGTGGGCAAGACGACGCTGGCGCGGGTGTTGGCCGCCGCCCTCCTGTGCCAGGGCGAGGGAGAACGTCCCTGCGGCGAGTGCCGCGCCTGCCGCTTGGTCGCCAGCGCCAATCATCCCGACCTGCACGTGGTCGAGTCTGAGCGGGTCGGCGCCAGCCTCAAGATTGATCAGGTGCGTGACTTGCAACGCCAACTGGTCCTCACACCGGTCGAAGGGCGGTGGCGGGTGGCTATCCTGCGCCGCTTCGAGGAGGCCACCACCTCCGCTGCCAACGCGCTGCTCAAGACTTTGGAGGAGCCTCCCCCCTACGTCGTGCTCGCAGTTTTGGCCAGCGACGCTGACCGCCTCCTCTCCACCATCGTCTCCCGCTGCCAACAGGTCCCGCTGCGCCCACTGCCCGTGGGCGTGGTGCGGCAGGCGTTAGTCGAGCGCTGGCGCGCGCAGCCAGAGCGGGCCGAGCTTTTGGCTCATCTTTCGGGCGGACGGCTGGGCTGGGCGGTGCGCACGCTCAAAGACGAGCAGGCCCTCCAGCGCCGCGCCAAGCGGTTGGATGCGTTGGATCAACTCATCGAAGCCTCCATCGTCCAGCGTTTCCGCTACGCCGAAAAGATGGCCCGCCAGCCGGTCGCCGCGCAAGAGACGCTCGATCTGTGGGTCGGCTGGTGGCGGGACGTGATGCTGGCGGCGGCCGGGGCCGCCGCGCCGCTGACCAACGTGGATTGCCAGGATACGTTGCACGACCACGCCCGTCGCTTTGGGGTGGAGCGGAGCGGTGCCGTGGTAAAAGCTCTGCGCAGCGCGGCCGATAGGCTACGACGCAACGCCAACGCCCGCCTCACGCTGGAGGTGTTGATGCTGGATTTGCCCCGCCCGTGAACGTGTGCTTCACCCGGCAATATATGGCAATTGCATTTAGACCTCCGAGGTTTACAAAGATTCTCTGGCGATACGAAACACGTTCTCGAGACAAATACGCGATCTAAACCTCGGAGGTCTATAGCCTGAGCAGTTACCTATGAGGAGCAACTATGCCAAACACCGCAACCTTTCCCCTCGCCGAGGCTGTGCGCGCGGCCTATCGCGCTGGCGAGGACGACGAGACGATGGAGCCGCTGGTGCGCGTGGACGCGGCCGGGCAACCCATTGGCCGCGTCCGCGATGGCGATTACGTCATCTTTTACGACATTCGCGGCGAGCGCGAGATCGAGCTGACCCAGGCGTTCGTCGCCCCGGAGAACGACTTTGCCCACTTTGACCGCGAGCCGATGACCACCCACTGGGTCACCATGATCGAGTACCATCCCGATTTGAACGTGCGCGTCGCTTTCCCGCCCTTGGGAGCGGTCCCCGATACACTAGGCGAGGTGGTCAGCAAGGCGGGACTGCGCCAGGTCAGGGTGGTCGAATCGGAGAAGGAAGTACATCTGACTTACTTTTTGAACGGCAAGCGCAGCGAGCCTTTCCCCGGCGAGGAGCGGCGCATCATACCCTCCCTGGAATTCGAGGGGTATCTGCCGCCGCCGCAGATGCGCGCCGTCGCAGTGGCCGATGCAGCCATCGCTGCGCTGCGCGACCCGACGGTCAACTTGCTGGTGGTCAACTGGGCGAACGTGGACGTGATCGGCCACAGCGAGGATCGGGAGGCGATCAGACAGGCCGTCTCTACGGTGGACGCTCAACTGGGGCGCGTGATCGAGGTCGCAAAAGAGATGAGGGTTGCCGCGCTGGTGACGGCCGATCACGGCACGGTCGAAAAGTGGTACTATCCCGACGGCGCCATTGACACCGGTCACACCGATAGCCCCGTGCCCTTCGTGCTGGTAGCGCCGCACCTGGCCGGGGCGACCGTGCGCGATGGAGGGAGCCTGGTTGACGTGGCGCCGACGGCGCTAGAGTTGTTGGAGCTTCCCAAGCCGGACGGTATGACGGGCGCGTCGCTGATTGATGGCCCGGTCGGCGGGCAGGCCGAGCCGCGTCGCGTGGCCCTCTTCATCCTCGATGGCTGGGGCGCGCGCGACGAGGCCTGGGGCAACCTGATTCTAGAGTCCGACACACCGGTGATGGACGCTCTGCAAGCCGCTTATCCCTCTACCCGCATTGAGGCGGCAGGGGAGGCGGTGGGCTTGCCGGACGCCGTCCCCAATCGCGAGGGCAAGACGGTGGGCAACTCGGAGGTGGGGCACACCCACCTGGGCGCGGGACGCGTCGTCCCCTCCGACCGGCTGCGCATCGAGCGGGCCATCGCCGACGGCAGCTTTTTCGAGAACCCCGTCTACCGTTGGGCGATGGAGGGCGCCAAGCGAGACGGCGCGCGCCTGCACTTACTGGGCATCATATCTTTCTACAGCTCCCACGGCTCGGTGGAGCATCTCAAGGCGCTGCTGCGTATGGCCCGGCAGATCGGCGTGCCGGAGGTCTATGTCCACGGTATGCTGGGGCGGCGAGGCGAAAAGCCGGAGAGTGGGGCCATCTACGTGGGGGACATCGAGGCCGAGTGTGAGCGGTTGGGCGTGGGGCAGTTCGTGTCGCTAATCGGTCGCTTCTGGTCGCTCGACCGGGAGTATAACTGGGAGCGCATCGAAAAGAGCTATCGCTGGCTGGTGCACGGTGACGGTAGGCCGGTCAGGTAGAGACACAAAAGACCCCCCACCTGTGCAGTTAAATCGTTGGACACGGACGAACACAGATTTCACGGATACAGTCTCGATAAAAATCCGTGAGCAAAGCCCGTGTTTGTCCGTGTCCCGATAGAAAAATAGAACGCGGCCGTTCTAATTGCACAGGTCGAAAGACCCTTCGGGTTTCGGAAAACCCAAAGGGTCTCGAGAGTTATTCCCCCACTAAACACTCTTGCGCAAGGTACTGTAAGCGCAGAGCGGCAAAAACCTGGTTTCTCGCCTTGCAAATCCCAGGTTATTGAGAGGATACTCAACAATGATCTCCGACATCAGGCCCCCTTGTACAGGATTTCGTCCACGTGTTCGGCATGATTTGTAGTGGGTGCTCCTGTTTCATCTGAGCCAACGAGATATTCTGGCTCAGGTTCGGAGACGGTGAGTGTAGAGTGAAACCAATGGGATTGTAACACCGCTTTCGAGAAAAAGTCCCGACTGCTAAACCTATGATCGGACGCACCCGTTACTGTCCTGCAATCTGTGTTCTGAAAGCAGCCGCTTCCTCTCGCAATCGCTCCGCGCACTCGGCCGGCACGTAGACCGAGCCAAGCGGCGCCCCCTCCTCGAACCCTGGCCCGTGGAAATCGCTGCCGCCGGTGACGAGCAGCCTGTACTCCTGGCACAGCCCGAGCAGCATTTCGACTTGCTCGGGCGAGTGGTCGGGGTAGTATACCTCCACCCCGCGCAACCCATAACCCACGAACTCTGGCACGCGCTCCACCGCCGCCGGGCCAGAGTGGGCTGGATGGGCGAGCACCGGCACTCCCCCGGCTCCCACGATCGCCCGGATCACGTCCGGGGGGCTGAGGCGCGGGCGGGGAACGTAGGCCGGGCCATCTCTGGCGATGAAGCGCTCGAACGCCTCTTGCGTCGTCTCGACGTAGCCCCGGTTGACCAGCGCCCGCGCCAGATGGGGCCGCCCGATGCTCTCGCCGCCGGCCAGCGCCCGCACTTCCTCCCAATCGAGTGGCAGGCCCATCTCGTCCAGCAGCCGGATCATCCTGTACGCCCGGCTCAAGCGCGCATCCAGCATCGCCTGCAATCTCTCCCGCAACGGGCCGTTATCCGGGTCCACGTAATAGCCCAGAAAATGGAGCGCGCCCCACTCGCCTTCGGAGTTGATCTCTACGCCAGCGATGACCTCCGGCCCGGCGCCGGCCGCCGCCCGTTGGGCCTCTGCCACCCCGCTCAGTGTGTCGTGGTCGGTGAGCGCGATCACGTCCAATTCGCGCTCTCGCGCTAAACGAACGACCTCCGACGGCGTCAACACACCATCGGAGGCTGTACTGTGAATGTGCAGGTCTACTTTACTCGACCGTTGGCGCATCACTTTCCAATTGCCAGGGTGATGGCTCTGGATCAAGGTCCGCATCTGCCGCTGGTTCAATTTTGGCGCCGGTTAACCGCTCCTCAATGCCCAACCGCACCGCCGTCCGCTCCTGACCATCAATCATCACCTCGACGAACGATGGCACACAGATGATGTCAATCCCATCCAATTCCAGGTAGCCACGGGCAATGATGACCGCTTTTACTGCCTGGTTGACCGCTCCGGCGCCGATGGCTTGCACGTCCACTTGTCCCTTCTCACGCATGACGCCCGCAATAGCGCCGGCTACCGACGTCGAGCGAGAAGTGGCCGCAACTTTGATGACGTCCATTGTATCCCTCCTTGTGATTCCTTGGCCTAGAATCCGTCAAGTCAGTTTTGTTTGGGTTTCACAGGTGCGGTTCAATGTTACTATACACCAAAAAAGAACATTGTGCAAGCGACTATACCCCTTGGTGATTGCCCACATCTCACCACAGAGACACAAGAATGCCCTGTCTCAGTCTCCTCCGTGCCTCTGTGGTGAAAAAAAACGATCACCTCGAACAGACATCTGCATACTTGTGGGTAATCACCAAATATTGTTCCAGATTCACCGGCTCATACCGGGCTCTCTCGTACCCGCGCCGCGCCGCGCCCAGCGGGGCCGTAGCGTCCAGTCCCATCTTGGCCGTGTACGCCTTTCGCCCCGGCGACTGCGTGGCCGACGGGTCGAGGCTGCTGCTGGGCTGATCGGTGAGGATCACCAGGCCGCGGTCGGCCTGGAAGCGGGTGGCGATGGCCCACTCCACGTCCGCGCTGTCGTATGCGTCCACGTCCGTATCCACCACGACGACGTGTTTGAGCGAGCCGTGGCCCCGGAAGGCGGCCTGAATCGCCCGGCGACCGTCCGCCTCGTGCTGTTTTTCGATCTGTACCACCGCGTGCAGCCAGGAAGCGCCCCCCGGCGTGATGTAGACGCCGGTGCAGCGGCAGACCTCGTTCACGGCGGCGAATATGGTCGGCTCGCGCGGCATGCCCATCAGGTTTCTGTGTTCCAGCCCGGCGGGTAGGAGGGCGTGAAAGATGGGTTCCCGGCGGTGGGTGACGCGCTCAATCTCGATCACCGGTTGGCGGCGCACGATGTCCATCGTCCCCGTCAGGTCGGGAAACGGCCCCTCGTCAACCACGGCGTGGGTGATGCGGCCCTCCAGGACGAGTTCCGCCTCGGCCGGAACCTCCAAGTCCACGCCCTGGCAGCGAACCAGCGGGGTCGGGGCGAGGGCGTGGGCGATGCCCAACTCGTCCACTCCCTTGGGAGGGCTCATCGCCGCCGCCAATAGCGTCTGGATGGGGCAGCCGATGGAGATGGCGACGGGCAAGTCGTCGGGCGCTTTGACCCACGCGGTGTGCGTCCCGCGCCCCTCGACGAGACGGGCGGCGAAGCGACGCTCGTCCAACACCATCAGCCGGTGGAACGAGATGTTGCGCCCCAGGTCAGGGTCTTCTACGGCTACTACACCCGCCGTGACGTACTGCCCGCCGTCGTCCGCGTGGTAGCGGGGGATGGGCAGACGGGTCAGATCCACCCGCTCCTCGACGACTTGCTGGCAGGGAGCGGAATTGAGCACGGGCGGCGGGCATGGGTTTGCCAGCGCATCCGCCAAGCGGCTAACCAGATCGGGCACCGCGCAGCCCAGCGCCGCAGCAAAATGCTGCCGTCGAGCGCACATGCCAGAGAGAGCGTGCCAGCCGGGAAAGCCGGTCAGTGTGCGGAACAGCAATGGCGTTCCATCAAGTGCGTGCATCACGCGCGCCAGCTCCAGATGGGGGTCAACCGCTTGCTCAATTTCGATCAGGCTGCCCGTCTGGCGGGCCCACGTGACGAATTTATCAATTCTCATCGTTTGACACCCTCGTTTAATGATAGTGAAATATGCTAGGGAAAATGAAAGGAGATAGTGATGTCAACGCTCTTGGCGAAACCAAAGCGAGTTAGAACTACCATTGATCTACCGTCGGATCTGCTGGCGCGCGCTCAACGATTCGTGGAAAGATGTGGTGCGCAGTCGCAACGCCTTGATAATCGCCGCCTTGGAATACTTTGGACTATTTGGAGAGACAGACAATTGACGCCCAGTTCGCGGCTATGGCCGACGACGAAAAGTACCACGCGCTGAATCTGGCCCTCGCGGAAGAGTTAACCCCTTCCGACTGGGAAGCTTTCGAACTGGGCGAGGAACAGCAATGAGACGCGGCGATGTATACGATGCCCGACTCAATCCCACCCGAGGTTTACGAAATAATGTCTCTCTGAGCGTGCTCTGTGCATGTGAAACGCGTCTTTGAGACGAATGTACGGCCAAAACCTCGGAGGTCTGGATAAAAGCGATTGCCCTATCCTACCACCTCCCACGATGTACGCGCGCCTCGTCGTACTGCGTCCGCGCCTCTTGCTCCTCCGCCGGATGGCCGATGGAGAGCAGGTTGAGCGGGACGACGCTCTCTGGGATGCCCAGCACCCGGCGCACGGGGGCGACCCGTTCTTCCCTGGGATGGACGCCCAGCCAAACCGCGCCCAGGCCCAGGGCGGTGACCGCCAGCAGCAGGTTCTCGGTAGCGGCGGAGCAATCCTGCACCCAGTAGCGGGACTCTTCCGGGACGCCGCACACGGCGACGCACAGCGCGGCGTCGTAGAGCATCTTGCCGTGGGGGTGAACGTCGGCCAGCGCGTCCAGGGTTTCACGGTCGCTTACGACGATAAAGTGCCAGGGCTTGATGTCCGAGGCGGAGGGCGCCGCCATCGCTGCCTCCAGCAACGTCTTGACGTGCTCCTCGCTGACCGGTGCGGGGGTGTATTGGCGGATGCTGCGCCGCGCCAAGATCGTCTGAACGAGTTGTTTGCTCATCTCGTATACTCCTTGCTTTGTCTATTTGCGGAATCGCCGTCAACCAATCGCTTCACCCACGCAGGCAGCGCCGCCAGGCTGTTCAGCACCATTCCCAACGGGCGGCGCTCGACGTAAGCGGCGCACCAATCAGGGGTATAGTCGGTACGCAACAGTGCGAAAGGAATAAAGGCCGCCAGCGGCAGCGCGCCGGGCAACGAGAGTGTATCGGCGACCACCGCCAACCGGCTGCCGCCGGCCCGCTCGCGGGTCAGCGCCTCGTAGTAAATGCGCCTCCGCAAGTCTACTGTGTGTGACTCATCCACTATCAAAAATGGTTCCCCGTCGTTGAAAGGGACCGTCCAGCCGGGGTCGATCTCGTACTGGCGGGTGTCGCCCAGCACGCGGATCGGTCCCAGGCACAATTGGGCCAGGTTGCGGTTCACCTTGTCGCCCAGCGAGTTGGTCAACACCAGCGGCTCGGCCTCCGGGTGGGCGAGGAGCCAGCGCAGTACCTCGGGCGTGGCCCGGCGAAATGCGACTTCCAATGGGGCACTGTGAGTGTGAAATAGGTGGTTGGTGCAAGCGGCGACGGGGTCGTATTCGGCATCGGGGAAGCGAGCGGTCACCGCTTCCGCGTAGACCTGGTTCTCGGCCAGCATGGTCTGCAACGTCACGGTGTTGAGAATAAAGGCCCCCTCGTCGCAATAGGAGACGCGCGCGCCACCCACCTCCCAATGGTAGTCGTGCGGCTTTGCCAAGAGACGCGCACGTGTCTCTCGATAAGCGGCCTCTACCTCCGTCAACGGCGCGCGGAGAATCTCCTCCGCCAGTTCCACCAGCGAGCGGCGCGCTACTTCCGGCACCTGCTGCTCCTCGGCGGTCAGCGTGCCGTCATAGTCGAGAACGATTTTGAGCATGCCGTTGTTTCCCGATATGTTGACAGTTTGGGTGCTTTTACCTATAATCTGGATAATTCGAGCAAAAATGTGTCACCCCGGAGGATGACGTGCCGATCTACGAATATCGCTGCCAGGATTGCAACCGCCGCGTCTCGCTCTTTTGGCGCACCTTCTCCGACGCGGAGGAGGGAGCACCGGTCTGCCCGCGCTGCGACGGGACCAATCTCACCCGCCTGGTATCCCGCGTCCGCATCGTCCGTTCTGAGGAGAGCCGCCTCGACGATCTGGCGGACCCCAGCAGTTTACCCGATTTAGACGAGAACGACCCCAAGAGCCTGGGCCGTTGGATGCGCAAGATGAGCGCTGAGGTGGGAGAGGACCTAGGGCCAGAGTTCGACGAGGTGGTGGGACGGCTGGAGGCAGGCGAAGACCCGGAAGAGATTGAGAAAACGATGCCGGATCTGATGGGCGATGGGGGCGAGGATTTCGGTGGGATGGATTTCTGAAACGTAATGCGTAAAACGTGAAACGTAATTTACGCATCGCGTTTTACGTGTTCTAGTCTCGCCCGTACCACTGTTCTGATTTCAGCCTGCACCTCCTCGACCGAGCGAGCGGCCTCTATCACCACCCACCGCTCCGGCTCCTGCTCGACCAGTTTCAGGTAGCCGGCCCGCACTCGCTGGTGGAACTCGAGCGCCTCCGCGTCCAAGCGATTCCACTCATCTCCACCCAACCGCCGACGTTGTAAGCCCTCTTCGGGCGTGATGTCGAGGTAGACCGTCAGGGCGGGCGTGAGATCACCGGTGGCAAAGGCCGTGATCGCCCGCAGCACCCCCAGATCGAGCCCCCGCCCATATCCCTGGTAGGCCAGTGTGCTATCGTAATAGCGATCACTGATGACGACTTTGCCGGCCGCCAGCGAAGGTCGGATGAACTGGGCCACGTGTTGGGCGCGGGAGGCGGAGTAGAGCAGGATTTCGGTTCGAGCGTCCATCGCCGTGTTGTACGGGTCGTGCAGCACGGCGCGGATCTGGTCGCCAATCTCGGTGCCGCCCGGCTCGCGGGTCAGCGCCACCTCGCGCCCCTGCCGGCGCAGCCACTCTGTCAGCAAAAAGATCTGGGTGGTCTTGCCGCTACCATCGGGTCCCTCGAAGGTGATGAACAAGCTCATACCGTGTCCTTTGCCGTGACGATGGACACAAACTCGACAAAAGTCATCTCGCCAGTCAGCGTGACCTCACCAGCCTCGTGCAGATGCGGAATTGGCTCGTAGAGATGTTGGGTAAACTCTCGCCCGTATTTCAAGCGCAACGCCGGTCGGTCCGAATAATTGTCGTAGCCGCGCAACACTTTTCCTTCTCGCAGCCGGTAGTAAGAGTACCATCGAGTAGTGAGTGTGACTATTTCTGCTGTGCCACACCGGCACTTTAGCCTGAGGAGCGCTCGCTCCTCAGATACGTCAAGCCGAATAACAACGACATCGGAGAAAGCAGCACGAGCAAGGGTCAGGAGCTGCTCAAGATGTCGTTTAGCTGCTGCGTCCACGTTTGCAACTCCTCAGCCCAATACATCCACTCTAGAGTATCCTGTTCCCACAGCGGGTTAGCCTGACGTACCTGGTCGCAATAGTCTCTGTCTATTTGCACTCGCCGCGAGAACGCAGCGTAATCTTGATCGTCGTAGGCAGCTTGATATTCTAGAACTTTGGAGCGCGCTAACTTTATGCGCTCAATGATGCGGTCAACCAAATACTGTTCGACAGCCCGATTGACCGGTTCATTCACTTCACCGAACACTTGTAGCGTGCTGATGTAGCGTTCAGCTAACGCGACTGTCTCCATCATCCTGCCTCCTTATGCCCAATAGATACACACCCGCCGGTTGGGCTCTTTCCCCCGCGAGGCCGAGGCCAGGTCAGCAGCGCGGGCCAGTTCGTGCTGGCGACGGCGGACGTAGCTGTTCTGAGGGGCAAGCTCGATCTCTGGCGCGCCGCTCTGTACCTGCCGGATGGCCTCCTCCGCCTCACGCAGCGCCTGGCCCAGCGAATCATCGGTCGAGTAACTTTCCCGGTCAAAGATGTCGCTCAAGCAGGCCTCCATCTGGGCGACGGTGTTGGCCCGCATGACATAGATGGGCAGCCCGCGCTGCTCCGCATCCACGACCAGGCGGGGGCGTTTGTGGTAAAAACGCTTGGTGGTGACCAGTACCTCGGCCTGCCCCGGATCCTTGACCAGGTAGACGGGCACGTGCATATGGCGGGCGGCGCGCTCCAGCCGGTTGCGAGCGATACCGTAGGGGAAAATCTTGACCGGTTCCAGCTGCTCCCGCACCACGCGCACCGGGCTGGGAGACGCAGGGCCGGGCCGTCCGCTCTCGCGCTCCTCCAAGGAGGGCGGGGTGGTTTTCTCCTTGTGGATCTCGCCGCTGGCGTCACGATAGCGCAATTCCGCCTGCGACGGCTTGCCGCGAAGCAGTCCGTCCACCGACTCGGCCACGCTATAGTGGATGAGCAAGCGCTGCCGGTCCTGGATCTCGATCAGCACGTCGAAGGTGGGCGGAGCGCGGCGTTCCAGGATCGTCTTTTGGGTTCCCCGGCGGCGGGCCTCCTCGTCGGAGAGAGTCACGCTCTCGACTCCGCCCAGCAGGTCAGATAGGGTCGGGTTCAGAAGGAGGTTGTCCAGTGTGTTGCCGTGGGCGGTGGCGATCAACTGCACTCCCCGCTCGGCGATGGTGCGCGCGGCCATCGCTTCCAGTTCTCGCCCGATCTCGTCAATGATGATGACCTCGGGGTTATGGTTCTCCACTGCCTCGATCATCACCTCGTGCTGAAGGGAGGGCATCTCCACCTGCATGCGGCGAGCGCGGCCGACGGCCGGGTGCGGGATGTCCCCGTCGCCGCCGATCTCGTTGGACGTGTCCACGACGATGGCGCGTTTTTTATCCGCCAGCACCCGGGCCGCCTCGCGCAGCATCGTCGTCTTGCCGACGCCTGGTCGCCCCAGCAAGAGGACGCTCTTGCCGCCCTCGATGATATCCTGGATGATGGCGATGGTGCCGTAGACGGCGCGCCCCACGCGGCACGTGATGCCGACCACGTCACTCTGGCGATTGCGAATGGCCGCGATGCGGTGGAGCGTGCGGGCGATGCCAGCCCGGTTGTCGGCGTCAAACTCTCCCACCCGGCTCACCACGTATTGAACCTCCTCGTGGGCCACTTCCGTTTCCCGCAACACTATCTCTCCGTCGGTGTAACGTGCGGTGGGCACGCGGCCCAGGTCCAGGATGACTTCCAACAGTTCATCCCGCCGGCCGATTTGCTTGACGGCAGCGCGGATGTCCTCCGGTAGGACGGATAGCAGGGCGTCCAGGTCGTCGGTGATGTGGTTGTGGTAACTCACTTCTATTGCAAAATCCTCCGATTCATCTCTTGTGTGCGGCAGATAACGTCTGGTCCTGGTACACTGCCTTGTTTCTATCATTGTAACACAGCCTGCCCAAGATACAAGCGATTGTGATTGCGCCGCGCCCGTGTTTGCTGGGCGTTGCCCTTTGCTCCGGCCTGTGCTATCATTACCCCTATGACACACAAACTTGACATCCTGATTTGTATCTCACTGGCATTGTTGGCAGCCTGCGCACCGGCGAGCCTGCCGTCCCCCACGCCTATGCCGCCTACTCCCACCCCATCACCCACGCTCACTCCATCACCCACGCCGACCGCCACCCCGATCCCGCCGTTGGCGCTGACCATTCTCTGGCCCGAGCAAGTCTCGGCCCTGGAAGCGGTGGACGTTCAGGTGGAGTTGCTGCCTCCGCCGGGCGTCAGCGTGACGGCGACTGTCCGCGCCGCCGTGCTGGACCCACAGGGATTTTACTATCGGGGGTCTTTCGACCTGTCGCCGCGAGAGGGAAATCTGTACGCCGCCGCGGAGCCGCTGGAGCTGCCACTCGAACCGGCGGAAGGGGAATGGAAGTTGGCGGTGTACGCGCACTCTAATCTAGAGATCGAAGGAGAACGGGAGGTGGTTTTCCGGCCGGCGCCTATTCCCTTCCGCGACCTGACGGACGTTCTGCCGGCCGGCGTAGATATGCGCGTGCCGGAGAGGTTCGTGGAGGCGATCTCCCAGGGAGACCAGGTGGCCGGCGGGCGCGTGTGGCGCTATGGCGGCGGCGAAGTGTCGCTCTGGTGGGCACCCGGCCCCGTCGAGCCGTTGTTGCTTAACAACGCGCTCGTAATGCTAGAGACGACCCACGACCTTGATGCAATGCCCCAGGTGACGAGCGTCGAAGAGATGGAATGGCAGGGCCAGACGGGATTTCTCTTCCGAGAGGAGTGGCCCGGGGCCTATGGCGGCCCGGCCAAAGCGTTGGTGGCGCAAGGGACGGATTACAAATTGTACGTGCTGCGGGTGCGTGCGACGGGCAGCGAGCCGATCCCCGCGCTGCTGCGCCAGGTGTGGGAGACGTTCACCTTTGCGCCCAAGAGCTCCTGAAGGTTTTGGAAAACCTCTAGGGTTTGGCAGGTTCCTCCTAAAAGATGCTGATGGGTGTACCGACCCGCCGGTCACTCTGAATAAAGTCGTCCTGGTAGCCGCCCACGGGATAAGTCCAGCGGTAGATCCAGCGGGCGGCGGCGGTGGAGACGTTCAGGCAGCCGTGACTGCGTCGCACGCCAAAGTCGTTGTGCCAGTAGGTGCCGTGAATGGCGGTGCCGCTCAGGTCGAAGAAGGTGTTCCAGGGAATGCCCGGCAGGTCAAAGATCTCGCCCACCGCCGGCGGGCTATCCCGATACGGCCGGTTGCTCATGTGGCGCGAGGGTTGCTTGAGCAACACGCTCGTCTCTCCGGTGTGTGTAGCCAGGTCTACCACCGTCCCGTCTTCCGACTGTGACGTCCCCAACCCGGAGGCCACGAGAGTGGTGAACACGACGCGGGTGCCCTCGTAGCAGGTCAGCCGTTGTTTGTCCAGGTCTACCGCGATCCGTTTCTCCCCGGCAAAGGGATGGATGGGCGCCATCTCGGCGCGAGGGATGCGGTGCACGTCTCGCGCCAGCACCCATTGGTGGGTTGGGTCTGTCGGTGGAAATTCGTCAAAGACTTTGTACCAGCCGACGCCGGCCCCATCCTCGAAGGCATCCACGACGTGATAAACCGTGCCGCCGTAAAAGCGGTAGACCTTGCGGGACTGAGGGTTGGGCTCGGCATAAGCCTCGGTGAAGGGTTGGGAGACCTCGCCCCAAAAGCCCCACTCGCCGACGTCGCGGATAAAGGGCTGAGGAGGATAGACGCGCACCGGGAGAACCCAGGCGGAATGGACGTAACCCAGTGGGGTCTCGTACCACAGGTTGTTGTGGGCGCTGAAGGGGGCGCGCACCTCGCGGGTGATGGGAAAGGTCTGATCGCGAGTGCGCGTGTCCAGCCGGGTGGTGGAGGCGTCCGGTTTCTCGTAAAAGGCCAGGGTGTGAATCGCCCGCCCCATCCAGACCCACGCGCCATCGCCCGCCGGGCTTTCATCGTCAGGTTCCGGCGGGACAGGATAGCGAGCGCGGGCGTGAAAGAGAGGCGAGAGCGCGGCTGCCGTGGTGGTCGCCGCGATCAGCTTGAGCATGTTGCGACGGGTGATGGTTGTAGGCATATTTTACTCCGAGGATGTAGCATACAGTGTCACTGTACTATATTCTCCGTTCGGTTTGGGTTACAAATTGATTACGGGTTAATTCACACTTGGATACAAATTACGCCCGCGCCGGTAGCGGCGCAGGCGTGGGGCAGCGAGTCACACGCGCTAAGGGCACACCATCATCCAAACAACGAATCGAGCCGGCGGGCAGATTCCGGATCCTCTTCCATCTCCAGTTCCGGCTGCTTCACGTCCAGCCATTGGCCCGCAAGTTGGGCGCGCAGGTCTCGTACCTCGCCCGCCAGCAGTTGGGCCAATTCTTCCCATTTCAACAAGCGCCGCTCTTCCTCGTCGGCGACCTTGATCAGTCGCGCCACGGCCTCGGTTGGGTCCGGCTGCGCCGCCAGCCAATCGGCAGCGCGGCGGTGCTCGGCGTCGCGTGGGTTGAAATCCAGATGAAAGACGGACATCGCCCGCTGCCTATTCCTCGAAGGTCGCCGGCCGCTGACCAAAGCGATAGAACCCTTCGGCGTTGGCCCAGAAGGCATCGTCGAGCAAGCGGGCGTGGGGGTACACGTCGTGGATGGCGTCGTACAGGTGCGGGCCTCCCCCGCCGCTCACCATGATCGTATCCAGGCCGGCGCCAGCACCCCATAGGTCGCGGGCGCGGGCGATGATGGCCGTCTGAATGTCGGCCACGGCCGGCTCTACCAATTTATCCAGCGGCGCCGGCTCGCCGCGCACCCGTATCTCTCCTGCCTGCAACGCCCGGTCCACCTCGTGGGGCATCAACTCTAGCCTGTGCAAGTCGCCTAGCGCCTGTTGCACCCGGCTCACGACCTCGTTCCAACCGATGCGAATGGAGCCACTCAATCGCTGCACGTAGCGCAACTCGTCCGAGACGACAAAGTCGGTGGTGTAGGTGCCCACGTCAATGATACCCACTCTTCCTTTCTCTATGGCGTCATCGGTGATCTTGCCTTGTTGGTTCAGCAACTCTCGGAACAGCGAGCCAAAGGGCTGCGGCGCGACGAATACCGAATCTACGGTGAACTTGAGCGGGCTGCTGGTTTTGATTCGATAGACTCCCTCGAACGATTTGACCACTTCGGCCCGGTCGCCGAAGAATTCCACCGGCAGCCCGGTGACCACTTGGATACGCTCGTTCTCGACCGCTTTGGACATCTCTACCAGCGCGGCGACGAACAGCATCTTGTAGGTTCGGTCGTGGATCCGGCTGCGATCAAAGATGGTGGACTGCATACGGCTCTGCAGCAGGGCCTGCCCACCGTAGAAAAAAGCTTGACCTCCATACCGGATCGCATGTTCCTCTTCGCCGTGGATCAGATCGGTAGCGAAGCGAATTTCCTCGGCCGTGCCAATTACGCTGGGGAACGAGGAGCGCAGGCCGTCGGGGCCGACGCCTTTGGTGTAGCCATACCCAATATCAACCGCGATGATCATTGGCTTTCTCCTTTTTCCGGACGATTTATTGGATTTGCGTCTGGAAGAGGTCTTGCTGGCCTCTTTCCTGGGTGTTTTGGGCCTGGTCGTTTTCTTACGGCCCTTTGTTTTAGCTTGCTCCGTGGGGATAACTTTTTCGGGCGCCGGCGACGTCGGCTCGACAGGTTTTTCCACCGATTTTTCCTTCGCTGGCTCAATAACTGGGGAGACGGCAGGTGTAGCTCTCTCCGTCGCCGGTGGGACGGTCGCGCTTGGCGCCACCCCGGCCACTTTGGTTATCATCGCCTCGATAGCGGATTCCAAGATGTGCGTATCCTCCGGAGCGTCTGGGGTCTCTCGCCAGCCGGGTATGTAGTGCCAATAGTCCGGCCCTTGCTCGCGAGGGAGAGGTTCGATGTTCTCCTCGGCGCAGCGGCCGTCCAGATCCACCGCTTCTCCCAGGTTGTTTCTATGGTAATGATAGGCCCGGAAAAACCTCTGCCCATCGCTGAGGATCCACCGCTGGCGCTCTTTCCACGCCGCGAGGCCCGATTGAACCGCCAGGGCCTCGTCCAACTGGGCGGCCAATTTGGCTAGTCGTTCGCTGGGGAAAACATAGTGATCCGGCTGGTTTTCGAGGTTGAGCAAGTCTGACCGGCTTAACGTGGGCAACGGCTTGCCTTCCGCCACCACCGGATAGTTGCGCGCCAGGAGAGAGCCAGGTACCAGGGCCACCGTTCCTGGCCTTTCTGAGCTGCCGGTCCAACTGTGCGGCGGCCAGGGCCACGGTTCAGCCTTGCGGAACCCGGCGCTTCCCGCCATCACTACTTGGTAGAGCACGTTATCGGGGCTTACAAAGAGCGCGCCCTCGGACAATGTCTCTGTGCGGACTGTCTCAGTAGGTTTATCTGCCAAGCTCACTCGCTTTTTCTCACTACCTCAAACACTGGGCGGCGATGGAGCAGGGAACGGGTGCTTTTTCTCAACAGTGCCTTATCTTACAAGAAACCCGTTCGCCTGTCAAGAATGATCTCGATGTGTCTTTTACCCTATAGACATATCACACTGACTGTGGTATCATTGTGTCAGTCATCCTCTTGCGAGTCAAACGGGTTGCCGATGAATTCACTGTCTGATTTTATCTACCTACTCCTGCCCATAGCCGCCTTTGCGGTCGCCATAGGGGGATTCATCTGGCTCGTCGTCTACCTCGGCGGCAAGGACAAGAAACAACCACCAACTTTTACGACGTTATCGGGGCCCAATGAGACTGCGCCGGCGGACGAACAGGGGGAATTGTTGTGCGTCTCGCGCACAGAAAATGGGCTGGTCATCTATGTGCAAGGTGAGCGACACCGCCGCTTGGAAGAGATCACCGACCCCCAGGTTGGACGGGATACCGTCGAAGCCATCAAGGCTGTGCTCGAGTTTTCGGCAAACTGGCTTCCTTCAATGCGGCAGCAGGTGACGCCTCCCTCCACTGCTCCAGGGTCCACCATAGATCAGGAGACATTCCTCAGCCAACTGCGCCAGGCCCCGCCGCCTCCCCCGGCGAAACCACCCGGCTTGCTCGCGCCGTTGCAGAGACGGACGCCGAGCACTCTATTGGACCCGCTCCCCCTCGTGGAAGAGATTGACGAGTTGGTGCAACGAAAGTTGCACGAGCAGCCAGAGCTGGCCGAGCACCGCATCCGTCTGACCAGCGGCGCGACCGGAGGGCTATGTATCTATGTGGGTGATCGAGCCTTCGACGCGGTGGGCGACGTCACCGATCCCCGGATAAAGGCCCTCATCCAAGAAGCCATCCGCGAGTGGGAAGAAGGTCGTTAGCGGACGGCAGGCGACAGCGTGCGGTTAGCATAGCTACAGCACACTCACCGGTTCCACGTCCACCCGCCAACCCTGGTGAATCTTGACGGCGCGCAGGAACTCGGCCGGATCGGCGTGGCGCAGAATGATCTGCCAGCGGTAGCGACCCCGCAGGCGGGCAAAGAAGGGAGGGGCGGGGCCGATCAGGTCGCTCGTTGGAAGTCCTCGCCGGGTCAGCGCGTCGCGCAGCGCGTCACGCAACGCTTCGGCCTCGGCCTGGGCGCGGGTGGGGCTGGCATCCTCGTAGACCAGTTTCGCCAGGCGGCGATAGGGCGGGTAACCCTGCTCGCGGCGAAAGGCCAGTTCTTGGGCGGCGAATCCTGCATAATCGTGGGCGGCGGCGGCGACGATGGCATAGTGATCGGGGCGGTAGGTCTGGATGACGACCCGTCCGCCCAGCAAGCCCCGCCCGGCCCGCCCGGCCACCTGGGCCAACAACTGGAACGTGCGCTCGCCAGAGTAAAAGTCCGGCAGATTGAGCGCCGGGTCGGCCGAGACGACGCCGACGAGCGTCACCAGCGGCAGGTCGAGTCCCTTGGCGACCATCTGCGTGCCGACGAGGACGTCGGCCGCGCCGTCCACGAACTGCCGGAGAATGTCGGCGTGAGCAGCGTGGGTGCGGGCGGTGTCGCGGTCCCACCGCACGATGCGGGCGTCGGGCCAGTGCTCGCGCACGGTCGTCTCCACCCGCTCGGTTCCCAGGCCAAAATAACGGATGCGGTCACTCCCACATTGAGGGCAGTGGTCGGGCTGTGGCTCGCGGTGGTTGCAGTGGTGACAGAGCAAAGAAGCACGCGGACCATGGTAAGTCAATGGTACGTCGCAGTGCGGGCAGCGCATGACGTGCCCGCAGTCGCGGCATAGGACGAAGGTGGCGCTTCCCCGTCGGTTGAGGAAGAGGATAACCTGCTCGCCCTGGCTCAAAGAGTCATCCACCGCCCGCCGGAGGGCGCGGCTAAAGATGGAGCGATTTCCGGCGCGCAGTTCGGCCCGCAGATCCACGATCTGTACCGGCGGCAAGGGCATGTAGCGGGCCGCGGCGGGGCCGTCCTCCAGGGACTGGTAACGGGTGTGGGAAACGTGGTAGCGGGATTGGAGGTCGCGCAGCCGGCGGGTGTGCCCCATGATGCGACGCGGCATCTCCAGTAAGTCGAACTCGCCCCGCTGCGCCCGATAGTATGACTCCAGGCCGGGCGTGGCAGAACCGAGGATGACGGTCGCCCCGGTTTGACGGGCCAGTTCGAGCGCCGCGTCGCGGGCGTGGTAGCGGGGGCGTGGAGACTCTTGCTTGTAACTGGGGGCGTGCTCCTCGTCCAATACGATCAAGCCCAACGGCGAGAGCGGCGAGAAGAGGGCCGAGCGCGGGCCGACGACGACGTCCACCAGCCCGGCGCGGGCGCGCCGCCAGGTGTCGTACCGCTCGCCCTCGCTGAGCGCGCTGTGGAGGACGGCGACGCGGCCGGGAAAACGGGCCGCGAAACGGCCAGTCGTCTGCGGCGTCAGGGATATCTCGGGGACGAGGATGATGGCGCGGCGGCCCTGGGCCAGCGCCTCGGCGACGGCCCGCAGGTAGATTTCGGTCTTGCCGGAGCCAGTCACGCCGTGGAGGAGAAAGATTGGAGATTGGAGGTTGGAGATTGTAGGTTTGATGGCATCCCACACAACGGCCTGGTCGGGCGTGAGGGGCGGCGGCTCGGTGGGGACGAAAACCTGGTCGGCCAGGGGGTCGCGCCAGACCTCTTGGGATGCCAGCGCGACCAGGCCACGCTCGGCCAGTTTTTTCAGATGGTAGAGCTGGCAGCCGGTCTCGGCATAGACCCGGCTGACTTTTACCGGGCCGCCCCTGGCGCGCAGAAATTCGAGTATGCGCGGGTAGAGCGCGCTATGCAGACCAGAGAGCGCCGTTTCCTCGTCGGCGGGGGTGGTTTGGACGGTGCGCGCCCGCTTGGGGCTAGCGCGGGGCGGAGCCAGATACGAGGTACGGTTCAACAGTCCACGACGGACGAGGACATCGGCGGTCGAGCGCCACCTCGTGCGCGGGAGCGCGTAATTCAGTTGAGCGCCGCTTAGCGGGCCGCGCTTTTGCAATAATGCCACCAATCGGCGCTGTGCAGGGGGCAAAGTGACGTCGGCGGGAATCTCGCCCGCCAGTGATAGTCTGACGTCGGCGTGACCAACCACCCCGGGCGGGAGCATTGACTTTAGACATTCATAGAGCGGAGTCAGATGCTCGCGGCTCATCCAGCGGGCCAGCGCGATTTGGGCTGGCGTGAGGACCGGGGCCGGATCCACCAGATCCTCGACGGGCCGGGTCTCTGGAACGGGGGATTCGTCGCTCAGGGCGACGACGACGCCATAGAGCCGCCGGCGGCCAAAAGGAACGGTGACGAGAGAGCCGGTTGCCAGACGGCCCCGCAGTTCATCCGGCAAGTGGTAGGTAAAGGCCGGTCTATCCTCCGACACTTGGGCCGGAGAAAGAACGACCACCTCGACGAACCGACTATCCTCCATCACTCGCAAATTTGCCGCCTGCATACTTTCAAACTTCTTCGCCAAAACGGGGGCTATAGCGCAGAAATACCAGGTAGCCGACGACGAGTACGATCAGCGCAGTAACGGCGGTGCGCAGCAAAAAGTCGAGGCTCGTCGGCGCCCCCCGGTAGAGCAGATCGCGGTAAGAGTTGATCACAGAGGCCATCGGGTTCAGGCGGCGCAGCCAGAGTTGTGCGTCGAACGGGAGGCCAAAGACCTGGGCCGCTCTGGGCACCTGCGTGATGGGATAAAAGATGGGGGTCACAAAGAACCAGGCCATCATCAGCACGTTCATAATGATCTGCGTATCGCGATAGAACACGTTGAGGGTGGCGAGGATCAAACAGACGCCGATGCAAAAAATCAACTGCACCAGGATGGGAATGGGCAACAGCAACGCCCACCTGGTGATGGGAGCGCCGGAGACGAGCGCCAGGCCAAAGAAAACGGGCAAGGCGATGAGGAAATTGATCAGGTTGGACAGGACGATGGAGATGGGCAAAATCTCGCGGGGGAAATAGACTTTTTTGACCAGGTGAGCATTGCCCACGATACTGGCCGTCGCCCCACCCACGGAAGCAGCAAAAAAGTTCCAGGGTAACAGGGCGCAGAGAACAAAGACGTGAAAGTGAGGCAGATCAGAACGTCCGGCCAAAAAGTTAAAGACCATCGTATAGACCAGCATCATCAGCAATGGATTGGCCCACGACCAGGCTATGCCCAGAACAGAATTGCGATAGCGCACCTTCAGGTCGCGCACAACCAGGTTGCGGATCAACTCGCGGTAGCTCCAGACTTCTCGTAGCCGATCGAGGATATTCATAATCAAGGTCAGTTCTCCTAGTCCGGGCGGCGATGTTGAAGAACGGAGCGATAGACGGCCATCAAATGGCGTCCGGCGCGGTCCCAAGAAAAGTGGCGGGCGGCCCGTGCTCGCAGCTTGCGCCCCAACTCGACGCGCCGTTGCGGATCCTGGAGAAAGCCGGCTATGCCGTCGGCCAGGGCGACCGGGTCGCCGACGCTGCCGGCGTACATGCCGAGAGAGCCCAGATACTCCCGGTTCTGAGGCGCGTCAAAGGCCACGGTGGGCAATTCCATCGCCATGTATTCCAGTATCTTGCCGCAGCCTTCGGTAGTAGAGAGCTTGGGTGCTACGGCGATGTCGCCCAACGCCAGGTGGGCCGGGGTCTCCTCGCGGGGGATTTTGCCTCGAAAAATCACCCGGTCATCCACTCCCAGATCAATCGCCATCTGCCGGTAACGGGGTACGGGAAACCCGCCGATCAAGAAACATGCTTGCTCTCCCCGCTCTTTTAGAATGTGGGCGGCCTGTAAGAGATTGGGGATGCCCTGATGATCGGATAGCAGCCCCAGGTACACGACGACCGGCTGGCCGGCTGGAATGTTCAGGGCCTCCCGCTGAGCCGCTATCTCTTCGGCGGTCAGCACGTCGGGGCTGAAAAAATCCATATTGACGCTATCGGGCAGCGGTTTGACGCGGTACGAAGCGCAGTTAAAGTATTGCTCCAGCAATATCGCGTTCCGATTGGTGCTGGTGAGAATGACGTCGGGGAGCTGGTCTATGCGCAGCTCGAACAGGCGTACCCAACGGTACAATGGGCCGTCGGGGTCGAGAAAATTCTGATCCACCATCTCGCTCGTCATGCTGCCCTGAAAGTCGGCCACGAGCGGTATACGTTGCAGGCGGCTTAAAAAGTAACCGATAAAAGCCCCGTCGTGGAGGTGCCCGTGGACGATGTCAAAGCGGCGGCGCAGCACGGTTTTTAACCCGGTCCAGCTTAGAAACGCGTCAAAGGCGATCCTGTGCAGCGAGGAACCGACCTCATAGTCCGCGCGCCAGGGGGTGGGCCGGGTGCGGATGATCTCCATGTCGGGCAAATCTCGCCCCAGGTAATAGGTGATGACAGTGACCTGGTGGTTCAGTTTCTGGAGCGCCCTGATCTCTTCCACGATGCGCACGTGAGCCCCATAGTCGTTAAAGAACGACCCGGGAACGACCATCAAGATACGAAGGTTATTTTCCAACCTGCTTGACCTGGTGAGAATGTCAGCGGGAGCGGTCTGGTTCTTTCAGCCGGCGGCTCAACGAGTTGCCAAAGAGCAACTGGCCAAAGCGTTCGCCTACGCCTGGCACATCTTTCTCGCCGAGGGCGCGCTCCGTGGTCCACAAACCTCTCTCCCGCTCCTGGAGCCAGACCTCTCGCCCCTCGGCGGCGGCTAGAACGACCTGTTCAAATGGCTCCGGGTCATCTTGGGACAACAGATCGCGCATACGCACCAGTTCACCCAGGAGAACATTGAGGCGCAACACGATATTCTCGCGGTTGAGAAATACAGCGCTGTGATGTTCACCGGCGCTATCGGCGACCCCGGTAGCGGCGGCGAAGGAGCGGCCGGCCAGCTTGCGCATCTCTTGCCAACCGGGGGTATCCACGGTAGCCTGCAGCAGCGCGATGGCCAGCAGTTGGGGCAGCCCCTCGGCGCCGGCGTGCAGCCCGTCGTGCTCGGTGGCGTCAATGAAGAACGGATGGGCGTCGAGCGCCACGGCTAGGTCGGCGAAATCGTTCGCGTTGGAAAGGTGGCTGGGTGTGGTGAAGCAGTAAAGCGCTTCCGTCAAAAGGTCGGCGCTGGCCTCGTCCAACCCCTCCAAAGAGTTGAATCCAGCGATGGCCGGGTTGGGGATGGGGTGTCCGCCGGCAAAGTGAACTTTTCTCGGCAGTACCTCGTCGGCCCAGCGCATCACCGGAACCTTCAGGCAGGCCGTATCCGTGACCAGGCATCTTGGTTCAAGGTGCGGCGCTATGGCCGCAAAAGTGTCGCGGACCTCGGAGAGCGGCACGGCGACGATAACCAAATCAGCTCCCTGACATGCCTGACCTGGCTTGCGCTCCACCCGGTCGAAGGCCCCCATACTGCGGGCCAGGTTGGCTGCTACGGCTTCTCTGTCGTAGCCGACGACCGTGGGTGGCTCACCCAGTTCTTTCAGCTTCATCCCGATGGAAGCGCTGATACAATTAGTACCTATGATGGCGACTCGCTTGAAATCCATTCCGAAAACTTCCTCCCGCGCCGCTACACGATGCGCCCGGCGGCGCTAATTTAGATCATCGGCCGCCTGAAGCGCGGCCAAAAACTTGTCTTGTTCGGTTCGACGATCCCCTGGTCGCTCCTGATGTCGCCGGATGAGGGCGACGGCGAGGGGCGAGCAACCGGCCTCCTCAGCCCAGCGCGCTCCTATTTCTGGGTGCCGGGCGTGAACTACAAATGAGCGACGCCAACCCTGCGGCTTGCCCTGGCTCAAACAAGTCAAAAGTCGGGGCGCGAACCGTTCCAAGAGCACGATGACGGCCCGCTGCCACACCGGCAACCGGGCAGCGGCCTTGCCCACGTCGTGTAGCAGAGCCGCCGCGAAAAGTCGCGGGTCTGTGTGACCCGCCCGGCGCAGCGTGTGACACACCGCCAGTGCGTGGCGTTGGTCCTGAACTGTCATGGAGCGAAATAGCGTCAACGACGCCGGCGTCAGAACGTGGGCTACCTGCTCCAACTCCTCATCCGAGACCTGGGCCGTCAGGGCCCGGAAGAACTGCCGCACGCGATAGCGGGCCGTCTCTACCATTCCGTTCTTCAGTACACCAATAAAGCGCGGATCATGAGGTTCATCAGCGGCATGATGATCAGGCCAAGTACGCCTAATCTCGATAAAAGGTACAAGACCAACATCAGCCCTGCTCCCCCATATCGTTCCATACTGTCCATCATCCTGGCCCACCTCGGCGGCAGCAACCAGCCCAGGATACGCGAGCCGTCGAGCGGGGGGATGGGGATCAGGTTGAAGAGCATCAAGCTCAAATTGATCACCATGAACTCGATCAGAATCCCCGTCAAACTGATGGTGGAACCGCCGCCTGCGTAGAGATTCAGCCATCCCAGCCGGAACGGAATCGCAGCCAGCATAGCCAGGACGAGGTTGGAGAACGGGCCGGCCGCGCTCACCAGAGCCCAACTGGCGCGCAGGTTTCCCCGCAGGCGATAAGGACTCACTGGTACGGGCTTGCCCCACCCATAGCCGAAAAACACCAGCGCCAACGTCCCAACTGGATCCAGATGTGCCAGCGGGTTGATGGTCAGACGGCCACGCAGGGCGGCCGTGTCGTCTCCTAGTTGATAGGCTGTCCAGGCGTGGGCCCATTCGTGGATCGGCATACTGGTCAGAAACAAAATCGCCAGTGTGATAATTCTATCAAGGCTGAACATGTTTAACAGATCCAACTTTTTCTCCTAATCTTCCAACGGCGCCGATTCACTCATCCTGTTCACTACCAGACACTTTTTCGACGTGAGGAGTCGTCCTCCTCTGGTAGACGTTCGCTTTTGGTGTCAAAAATCTGTCATTGTCGAGTCAATAACTGTAGAAAACGGGTTGCAATTATAACACGTTTGTGGGAAAGGGGCGAACGGGGGGCCGCTGGGGAGGGCATCACGTTTGGGGCAAAGGCTGAAAGAGTGTCGGCGGGGCGTTTCAACGCTCCGCGTGGTGGCGGTGGGCCGTCTGTCCCCAGCGTGATGCGCTCGCGATGTTACGGTTTGTAAGCGTTCAGGCATACCTATTTTGGAGAACCACGAAGGACACCAAGAAAGTGATTTCAAAAGTTCTGCGACTGTTTTTGGTTTTTTCCTTTGTGTACTTTGCGTCCTTTGTGGTAAAACAGGAATTGCTGCGGTTTTTCTTTATCGCGTTGTTGTGCTACAATCTACAAGGTAGGTCCAATCACATAGCGCGGCAAGCCGCAAGTGAACAGATAATTCCCGCGGACGAGGCAAATGTTGTAGGGCAATCCTATGAGGTCTTGGGCCTACTAACAACTGACCCACGTAACCCTGGAGACTGTATTTAAGGTAAAAGGAGTGACCTATGTCCAAAGTACCCTGGATGAAGGGCGTTTACCCGGCGTTGGTGACGCCCTGCGACAAGAGCGGAGAGGTTGACGAACCCGGTTTCCGCAAGCTGATCCGACACGTGCTGCCGAACGTGGACGGGTTGGTGCCCTGCGGCACGACCGGCGAGTTCAACTATCTGACCGCCGAGGAACAAAAGCGGCTGATAGAGATCGCGGTCGAGGAGGCGGGCGGCAAACCGGTCATTGCCGGGGCGGGGGCTTCTGGCACGCGCGAGGCCATCCAACTGGTCCGCAACGCTAAAGAGGCCGGTGCGACCGCTTGCCTGATCGTCACCCCCTACTTTCTGCATCCCTCCGACAAGGGCATCTACCAGCACTATTACGACATCGCCACGGCGGTGGACATCCCCATTGTGCTGTACAACATCCCCCAGGTGACGGACGCCTATCTCCCGCGCCGCGTCGTCGAGGACCTGGCCGACATCCCCAACATCGTCGGCCTCAAGGATTCGTCCGGCGACCTGACCTACACGATGGAGGTGCTCGAGTTCGCCGGCGACCGCATTGACCTGTTCGTGGGCCACGACGAGGTGGTGCTGCCCGCCCTGGCCGGGGGCGTCAGCGGCATGATCCTGGCCTCGGCCCAGGTCTACCCGGAGGTGTGGCAGGCGGTGTTCCGGGCCGTGCAGGCCGGGGACCTGGCCGAGGCGCGGCGCTTGCAGCGCAGCGTGCAAAAGCTCTCGCGCATCTTTTGCCGCTACGGGGGCGGGGTGGCGGTCAAGCAGGCGCTCAAGATGATGGGCGTGGATGCCGGGCAACCGCGCCAGCCGCTCAAGCCGGTCGGCGGGGCGCTACTGCACGAGGATCGGGCCGAGATCCAGATGGAACTGGAAAAGCTGGGGAAAATACAAGCCCCAATGACCAATTTCCAATTTCCTCAAAAGGCTCTGGCGGAGCGGTTCGGCGACCTGGAGCTATCGGCAGGCGCGATTCGGCAGGCGGGGCTGCGGCTGGGGACGGGCAAGGCGGGCGAGGAGCCAGAGTGGGTGCAGCTCGACCTCGTCGCCGGGCCGAAAGAGTCGCCCCTGGGCGACGCTTACGCCTACCAGCTCACCTATCCACTGCACCGGCGCGAGGCGCTGACCACCATCCTGGAGCCGAACCTGACCGTCCGCCCGGCGACTTTGATCCTGCCGGCGGTGGAGCAGAGGAACTTGCGCCAGGCCAACATGATCTACGGGCCGACGCAGTCGGCGGTGGCCAGGGCGATAGTGGACGCGCTGGAGGCGGGTGTGATCCCCCAGGCCGCGATGGAGGAAGAGGTGATGGTCGTGCTGGCCAGCGTGGACCCGCGCGCGCTCGACCGCCACGCGCTGTATCACAACGTGCGCGCGGCGATGGCGGCAGCGATTGGGCAGGCGTTTGGAGTGGGAGGTTGAGATGGGCAGAAAGACAGATTGGTTCAAGGGCATTTTCCCCGCACTGGTGACCCCGTTCACCCAGGATGACCGGATTGACGAGCCGGCCTACCGGGCGCTGATCCGGCACGTGTTGCCCCACGTAAACGGGCTGGTGCCGGCCGGCACGACCGGCGAGTTCTCCTATCTTTCAATCGAGGAGCGCAAGCGGGTCATCCAGATCGCCGTAGACGAGGCGGGCGGTCGCGTGCCTGTGGTGGCCGGCGCCGGCGCTCAATCCACCCGCGAGACGGTGGCGCTCACCCGCTGGGCCAAAGAGGCGGGGGCGGTGGGCGCGCTGGTCGTCGCTCCCTACTACCTCAAGCCCAGCTTTAACGAGGTGTACGAGCACTTTGAGCGCGTCAACGAGATCGGCTTGCCCATCATCCTCTACAACATCCCCCAGTGCGCGGGCACCCACTTCCGCTGGTGGACGGCCGAGGGCATGGCCAAGAATTTCGAGAACGTGGTGGGCATCAAGGATTCCAGCGGCGACCTGCCTTTCATGGAGGCGCTGTTCGAAAAGGTCAAAGGGGAGGTGTCCATCTTTGTCGGCCACGACGAGGTGGTGACCGCCGCGCTGGCGGCGGGTGCGGACGGGGCGATCCTGGCCAGCGCCAACCTGATCCCCGACTTGTGGCAAAAGGTCTACCAGGCGGTGCAGGCGGGCGACCTGGCCACCGCCCAGCAGTGGCAGGCGGAGGTGCAAAAGCTGGTGCGCATAGTCGTGCGCTGCGGCTCCACCCAGGCGGTGAAAGAGGGCCTGGGTATGATGGGCCTGCCAGTGGGCAACTCGCGCCACCCCATCGTGTCCGGCGGGGCCTTCCGCCGCGAGGATCGGGAGGAGCTGCGCAGTCAGTTGGAGGTTCTGGGTAAGATCGGCCGCGTGGAGCGCGAGTTCGACCTGGGCCACAGGGTGGTCAAGAGCCAGTACCCGGCCGTGCCGCGCACCCCGGCCCGCTTCGAGGGCTTTACGCTCAAAGTGGGCGAGGGGTTCGCCGGGCCGCCCTTCCAGGAACTGGCCCACATTGACCTGCTGCTGGGACTCAAGGAAGGTCCCGTGGGGCGGGCCATCGAGCGGGCGTTGAATGAAGAACGAACTGGTCACGAGGTGCGCGTCATCACCGAGCGGCCGCGCACGCTCCTGGTGCCGACGGTGACGGTGCGCACCGCCAAGCAGCGCCGCCACGTCTACGAGGAGGCGGCCCGGGGCGTGGTGCAGGCCATCGAAGCCGAGATCGGGGCGGGCGTGTTGCCCGAGGAGGGGCTGGACGAGCTGTGCATGATCGCCAACGTCTTTGTCCACCCGGCGGCCGCCATCCGGCAGCGCATCATGTTCAACAACTACAAGGCCATGCGGGCCGCCGTGCGCAAGGCTCTGGAGGGCCGGCCCGCGCTGGACGAGCTGATCCACGAGAAGGAGGCCGCGCGCCATCCCTTCCGCTACGCACCATAGCGAGAAGAGGTACCGCATTGACCTACAAAGACCTCCGGGGGCAAGACCTCAGAGGTCTTTGTGCAAGCGCGGGCTTGGGGCTACAACTCAGGGTGATTGCGGGTTCCGTCTCATCAGTTGTGAGGCGGCGCTCGCTGCGCTCACATCCATCCTAACGGAGCGCCCAGTCTTGTGTGTTTAGCGGATGTACAAACTCGAATAGGAGGCATCAAAACGTGAAAAGGATTCCAGTCGCTGCCAGGATTTGTTTGTTGCTGAGCTTGTTACTCGCTGCTTGCAGTATGCCGTCCGCGCCAAAAGGGGAGACTGCAACACTATCCCCGACACCGACGGATACGTCCATTCCGCCGACAGAAACGCCTGTCTCGCCCTCACCGACCCCCACCGAGCCAAGCGTCACCCAAATCAACGTAGACGGCGACCCGGCCGACTGGGCCGGTTACCAGGTGCTAGTCATGGATCCGGAGGGTGATCACGAAGGTGGAGGTTTCGATATCGCCGCCGTGCGAGCCTTCACCAATGACCAGTATCTCTACGTACTGATCGAAACGCATGAACCCCCGACGGATTACGTGCAGGTGGACATTGATGCCTCTGCTGGCGAACGGCGCTACATCTTGAGCTTCCAGCAGGGGAGTTCGGCGTTCATGGGAGATGTAACCAGTGGTCAATTTGTGGAGATTGGGGAAGTGGTGGGAAGCTTGAGCGCAGTAGCTGAGGCGATGGAATACAAGATACCACTGTCTGCTTTTGAGGATGTTTCAGACTTGAGTTTGAGCGTTCGGCCCATGGGAGGCACATGTTGCGAACCCCCTGATTGGTATGCCATTGATGATGTGGGGCAAACGTCCGTGGCCCGGCTCAATGAAAAAGAACCGGCCGCAGGGGTCTCAGCTATTCCTCAGGTGTGTACTGACAAGATCACCCCGCCGATTCCATTCGGTCAACTTGAACTCGCACCGGTAGACCTGGCCGAGGAGGGCTATGCAGCGGAGTGGTTCGTGGCACCCGGCGCGTTCAACATGCCGCAGGAGATACTGCTCACACCGGATGGTGAGATTTTGGTTTATGCGGTTCGCGGGCACACCCTCTCCCGCTTGTCACTGGATGGAACCGTTTCTCCCCTGGCGGAGAACGTATTGGGCTACCTAGGCGATGTGGACGCCGAAGGAAATGTCTACTTGCATATGCACCCAAACGGTACGGTTACCCGCGTATCTCCGCAAGGAACTCGGACGGTAATTGCGCAATCGCCAGATATACTTACCGCGTGTGATAGCGGTTTCGGGCTTGGACCGGACGGGAATTTGTACGTTGCCGTTAGCCGTTGTGCAGATAAAGCGGACTTGTTCCAGATCACAACATCGGGGCGCATTACCAGGCTAGCTAAAGTTCCTCAGATTCAAGCCCTGCGAACTATGCCAGGTGGAAGGGTTTTGGCAGCGACGCGGGACACAATTGGCGAGCTGTCTCTAGAGGATTACTCCTTGACCACCATCGGTGTGGTTCCGGGTGGGGATATTTCTCCTGGGGGTATGGCCTTTGATGATAGCGGCAATGTCTATGTCGCTACTGGATCGCGCCGTCGAGGCGGCAAGTTATTCCGTCTGCCTTGCGACGGCTCTCAGACAAGCGCTGAATTGGTGGCCGAGATACCAGAGAATGGGCTTTCTGGCATAGAGTGGTTGCCCAGCACCGGGGAAATCATAGGGGGACAATTGCGTCAGGGAGGTGTGTTGGCGGTTTCTCCCTCCGGGGAGATCCGCGAGATTGTGAGCGGGAATGGCATCATTACCCCGATGGGAATCGGTTTTTCTCCCTGCGGAGAGTTAGCCGTGCCCAATGATGATGGCGGCATGATGACGTTGGTCGACCCCGCAGGCCAAGTTTCATGGCTGATGGATTACCTCTCTTTTACTCCACCACTTCCATATGTCACCTTTGATCCGGATGGAACGCTTTACGCCAGTGAGGCTGAACCTATGCCTCATACCCCTAAGCGTGTCGCCGTTATGCCGCCGGGAGGGGTGCTAAAAACGCTGATGGAGGGAGATTTCCCCAGCGGTCTGGCCCGGCGAGCGAACGGCGTTCTATTCGTCTCCGAGACCACCGCGGGACGCATCACGCAGGTATTCCCCGATGGCTCTACCGAGGTCTTTGTGGAAGGAATGGATTTTCCGCAGGAATTGGCTTTCGACAGAGCTGGTAATCTGTATGCCGTCACCGGGCCAGCCGGATTCACTCCTGATCCCGCACTGCTCATAGCACCTCTATCTGGCGACCGCGTGGTGCTTATCTCGCCGGAGGGAGAAGTCACTCCACTGTTCGATCTTCCTGGTGGCGGTGCTACGGGGTTAGCCGTGAGCCCACAAGGTGACCTGTTCGTCAGCATTTCCACCATGGGCGCGCCGAGAAGTGAGATAGTGCGCATCTCTCAGGATGGAACCCCGACGACTTTTGCGAGCGGTTTCGAGGACGCTGTAGGGCTGGCCTTTGACTTGGCAGGCAATCTCTACGTCAGCGATGTGCACCGTAACGGCATTGTCCGCATTGGTGGTTTCCCTCACGGCACGTTGAGTGGGGTTGTCAGGGACGAGTCCGGTGCTCCGATTGAGGGAGCTCGTGTAAAGGTGTTTTCGATTGACCCCATTGTAGTGGGCCAAATAGTATTCACCGATGCGGAGGGCCGATTCAACCTACCCGCCGCTCCGCGCACTTACTCAGTCACCATCACGGCGGAAGAGTACGAGACGACCACGCTGGAGGGTATCAAAGTCGTTGCTGACCAGGGCACATCGCTCGAAATCAAACTGGAAAGACGATGATAACTCGAAGGCCCCCAACTGTCGCTGGTGTGACCTGTTCGCTTGAAACCGGCTTGGAAGACCGGGGGAACGTGCGGCTGCACCGAAACGCTTTACCCCAACTTTACAAAATCCGCATATTGTTGTAATATACGAGCAGGATGGAAGAAAACGACCTTTACTATTGCGACGGCTTTGAATGGGATGAAGGGAATTCTGACAGGAATTGGTTTCTTCACCAGGTAACTGACGCCGAGTGTGAAGAGGTTTTCTTCAACGTTCCCTTGATTGTTGCGGATGACACCCAACGTTCCAAGACTGAGAAACGATATTACGTCCTGGGACAAACAGATAGAGGACGTTTGTTGTTCATCGCATTTACCATCAGGGATAACCTCATCCGCGTCATTTCGGCCCGCGATATGAACGGAAAGGAAAGCAAGAGATATGAAAAACACGCCAAGAGATATTCCAACTTTTGAAAGTGAAGACGAGGAACGCGAGTTCTGGGCAACCCACGATTCGACCGAGTATGTTGACTGGGACAAAGCGTCGCCTGTATATTTTCCCAAACTCAAGCCCTCGACCAAATCCATCTCATTGCGCTTACCCGAGATGATGTTGGACAAATTGCGGCTGATAGCGCATAAGAGAGATGTTCCTTATCAATCGTTGATAAAGGTCTTTCTTTACGAACGCATAAACCAAGAGTTAACTCATCTCGAGCCAAGCGAGGGCTAGTCAGCGGATAGGGTGAGATCATCTGGGGCTATGAGTTTGACTTGTAAAACAGGGGACTGATCAAAGAGAAGAAAGCGCCGCCCTTTCCGCTACGCACCTTGGCGAAAAGTACCGCATTGACCTGCCAGGACCTCCGGGGACCGCGAGACCTCGGAGGTCTTTGTGCAAGCGCGGGCTTTGGGCTATAATTCAGGCTGGTTGTGGGCTCTGTATAATCAGTGTTAGCACGCGACACACACAATGAGAGTTGAGCCAAAAGCGCCAAGTCAGTTTTCTCACACGGCATTCAACTTCGAATCACACTGAAAAGGCACTGGTTATAGTACTCAATCTATGCTACAATTATCGAGAGATTTTAAGGCAATGTCACATATCATACAAGATGAACGATGAGCAAACCGAACATCCATTTGCCCAGAAGCCAAATTGCTGACTTTTGCCAACGGTGGCATATCCGCGAGCTTGCTTTGTTTGGGTCGGTGCTCCGCGACGATTTTCGCCCAGACAGTGATTTGGATATCTTGGTCACATTCGCCCCAGAAGCAAATTGGAGCTTGCTCGATCACCTGCGGATGGAACGAGAGTTAGCTACGTTGCTAAATCGCAAGATAGATCTTTTCAGCAGGCAAGCAGTTGAGCGAAGCCACAACTGGATGCGTCGCCTGGAGATATTGAACACAGCTGAGGTAGTCTATGGCACGTGACGAGGCCACGCTGTTGGACATTGCCCGCGCAGCCCGCCTGGTGCTCGAGTTCAAACAGGGTATAGATAAAACTGCATTTCTCCAAGACCTCAAAACCCAGTCCGCTGTTTTGCATCAATTGATGGTTGTGGGCGAAGCTGTCAAACGGCTCTCGCCAGACTTTTGTGCTCGTCACTCCGAAATCCCCTGGTCGCTCATCGCAGGTATGCGTGACAAACTCGTTCATGGGTACGACATTGTGGATTTGGATGAGGTCTGGCGCACAGCGGTCGTAGATGTGCCAGACTTGCTCACTGCGCTCGAACCGCTATTGCCTCGACAAGAATAGAGAATCGGTCAGCTTCGATACCAGTATCGCGGTTCGGCAACAGAGTCACCTCTACGAGATGAGATCATCTGCGTGGTAGACTGGGAGGCGAAGGTATTGCGTCAGCAGAAAAGGAGCGCGTGCTAACACGGGGTGTAGCCGACTGCGCTATGTGCGACCAGAAAGGATTGTTGATGGAGTACTACGAAAGGTAGGCCCTGTGGTGTTCAGGTGTCCCTACCCAGGCGTGCGTCGCTGGTAACGGCTTTGTTATACGTAATAGGCGGTCGCCGCCCCCAGTTTCTTAACAACTAAATAGCATCGCGCTGATTCTCCAACACTTTCGCTATGCCCTGGAAGTAGTCGTTACGCACCTTGGGGTTCGAAACCCGCGTATAGCGCTGGGTTATGGGGTTTAGAGAGATAATTGGCAATGCCGCATAACTTGCTACGCGACTTGACAAAAGAGGTTCTCATAGCAAACT
>CAYMWP010000027.1:0-38054 GCA_964393895.1 uncultured Anaerolineales bacterium
ATCGGAGGTTCACTTCGGCTATAATGAGGAGAGGAACCCCGGTAAACAAATACTAGTAGTCTTTGTAGATGTGGAGGATGTTCACAGTTTCTTTCTAACCCGCTGGTCTAGCGCCAGAGGCTGAATCGCTGGGAGAGTATTTCGTCTAACCGTTCCAGGAAAACCCCGATAACTCGCCATTGGTTCATGATCACAGACCATCCCGATTCGGGTCTGCTGACGTGGGGCAGCAGGCCTGTGACGTACTGCACGATCAGGAGCAAGTTCCAGACGATGAAGCCGCATCCGATGATCCACAGCGTGCGTAGTGGGAGACGATGCTCCAATAACGTCTTTATCAGAGCCGCCAGCCCTACGACGTAGACCGGGGTGCTGTTGAGGAGAACACGGCGGCCGAAGGCAGCTCCGCCAGAGGCAGACCAGGAGCAGACCAGGTAAACTTGCAAGGTCCAGGAGACGAAAAGTATTGTGGTCAGGCGAGGAGCGCGATGGCGCATTGGCCACAAACCAAGCACGGCTGGTAATAAAACAGGCGCGTAGAAGAACAGGCTGCGGTTGATCGAGAAGAGCACATCGAAGAATCGGGGCCGAAGGAAGTTGATGGTCGTTCCGGACGTGGCGCTGTGAGGGTTGAGCACAAGCCACTGTCCATACACTCTGTGCCAAACATAGAACTGTGGTGAAAAGACTACCAGGCCGGCAAGCGCGAACAGAATTCCACTGGCAAGCGTATGCCAGCGTCGCCTGCCCCTGTTCTTCCAAAAGATCAGAAGCCATTCTGCCGCCGGAAAGATTACTGCAATGGCGTTTTGTTGCCGGACGAGTGTCGCCAGGCCGATGCTGGCCCCCAGCGCCAACCAGCCCCGGTGTGTACGTTTCTTGCGCGTCCAAAACCAGATGGCGATGACCAGGCTGTTGACAAAGATGTCATTGGCGTGGGACATGGAGGGATGAAGGAACATATAGAAGACAACGCCTGAGGCCAGCCAGATCACGGTTGTTGCCAACAGAGCCGATTTTCTTCCACTCACTTGGCAGGCCACGTAGTAGGCCAGCAGCAGCCCGATGAAGGCATAGATAGCTGACCCAAGACAGGTGGCAAAGGCGTATTGTGTGCCGTAGCCATCAGCGACGACGCCGAAGCCAGCGGTCTGTAGAAGCAGTGAAGGGATATGCACAGCCAGGAAGAATGGTGTCCAGAGCACCGATGCGCCGATGGTATATTGGATTGCGGTATATCCGGTATCTGTACGAACAATCTCATCTTCAAATCCAAAATGCTCAAACTCGTTGGCCAGGTCTAAATCGCTGTCAATGGCAGCGGAGCGGAGCCAAGAGTAGTAACCCATTCCATCAAAGCCGTGGAGCCACGGTTTGAAGAGCAGAAAGAAGGCCGCTAGAAAGATAATCGCCAGTACAACTGCTCCCTTGTCCACGTGCGTCCGAAGGTGCAGGGTCATCCTATACTCCTTTGGCCAGGCCTTTTCCATTTCTCCCGCACGATCAGCCACGCCAACATGCCCCACAGCATCATCACAGTATAGAAAGGGGTGGAGAGTAACAGGGTGGGAGTGATGTGATGCCACAGCAGACCGTGTAGATCGGTCAGCAAAAAGCCGACCGCCAGCGGCGCGAGCCACCAGCGGGGCGCACGCCCGGCGATGATTCCACAGATTAGCACGAATAGTGGTATCAACAACAGCACGAGTTGGTGGTACCACGCATAGGGGGTGATCAGTTGCAGTGCGCAGACGATCAGCGCGAATTCGGTCCGCCAGTGAGAAACGAGTGCGCCCCAGGGCCAGCAGCAAGCCACCGTGCCTAGCACAACCAGCACTGCCGAGAGCAGGTAGATGCGGTAGATGATGTCATCGTCCACCCGGTCTATCAGCATCCGCGCCCAAAAACCGTTCAAGCTCTGATTGGGCGGCGTGGGAAAGAGGGTGCCCGGTTGTCCTATCACAAAGAACTGTCGCAGATATGCCTGTAGCGTGCCGGGTTCAAAGGTCAGGGGCACGGTCAGCAGCAAGACCCCGATCACGGCCACAGCGATGACGGTCGCTTTCCCCAGTCGCCGCCAGGGGAGGTACAGCACCAGTACCAGGGGAATCAACTTGAGCAGAGCGCCCAGGGCCAAGCCGATCCCCGCGCCGATCCAATCCCGCCGGGCCAGGCTGTACACCGCTAGGCTGAGGGTCAGCAGCAAGAGGCCGTTGACCTGTCCGGCGTGCATAGTGGTCAGCGGCGGCACAAAGAGGAACAGCAACAGGTAAGCCAGCGGCGCCCCGTAGGGCAGGCGCGACGATTTTCCCAACAGCCAGGCCGACAGGATGAAGGTGATGGCGGTCAGCGCGATCCACATCGTACCGGCGACCAAGGGGGGCAGTAGTGTGAGCGGCAGGACCAGTTGGGCCGTCAGTGGGGGGTAGCGGTAGGGAGGGGCATAGTACTCGATATTGTGCCGGGCCGCCAACTCCGCCCAGCGCGGCTGGTTGGTACCGGTGTAATCCCTGGCCAGGGAGTAGACGTCCACGCCGCGATGGAATCCGTCGGCGGCTATGTAGTACAAGTTAAAATCGTACAGCTTGTTGCGAACGGCCTGGTAACCGATCCAGCCAGTATACAGAACCACCAGCATAGCCACGAGCAGCCAGGGGGCCTGGGCCAATTTGGATAGAGGGTCGGTGAAACTCGCTGCGCTCTCGCCTGCTTGCGCGCTGCTATCTCTTATGATCGCCCTCCAGCACGGCGTCGTAGACGGATCTGGTTTCATCGGCCACCCGCCCCCACGAGAATCTGCCGGCCTGCTCAAAGCCGCGCCGCCGCAGGTCGGCGCGCAGGGCGGCGTCGAGCAACAGGCGGCGCAGGGTGTCGATGATGGATTCTATCTCATCGGGGTCAAAAAGCAAGGCCGCGTCTCCTGCTATCTCGGGCAGAGAGGAGGCGTCGCTACATGCCACTGCCGTCCCGCAGGCCATGGCCTCCAGCACCGGCAGGCCGAAACCCTCGTAGAGACTGGGGAAGGCTAGCGCCTGTGCCCCGGCGTAGAGCGCCGGCAGGTCCGCGTCCGGGACGTAGCCGGGAAAGATGACGGCGTCCCGCGCCGGCGATCGCCCTAGCCGGGCGAAAAAGTCGCCGTACAGCCAGCCCCGGCGGCCCACGATCACCAGCCTGTCGGTCAATCCCTCGGCGAGGAGGGTCTCGAAGGCAGCCAGCAACCGCGTCAGGTTCTTGCGCGGCTCGATGGTGCCGACAAAGAGCAGGTAGCGGTCGGGCAAGTCGTAGCGAGCACAGACACGGGCGACGTGCTCTGGCGTGGCCGGCCGGAAGACGGGATCGGCGGCCTCGTGGACGACGGTGATCTTTTCCGGCGGAACGTCGTAAGCGGCGACTAGATCGCGCCGGGTGCACTCGGAGATGGCGATGACGTGGGTGGCGCGGCGGCAGTAGAGGGGCATGGTCAGGTTGAGATACCAGCGATTGAGGGGTTTGTGATGCGCTGGCAGGCGGCGGAAAATGAGGTCGTGGACGGTGAAGATGGTGGGTATGGAGCGCAGCGGCAGCAGGAGGTGTTCGGTGGCGTGAAAGAGCTGGGCGTTGGGGAGGAGCCGGTCAAAGTTGAGGCGGCCCAACTGTCCCAGCCAGACCAGCGTGCGCCAGGGCTTGTATCCCAGTGCGACGGTGCGGGTGGGGACGTGGGCCAAGCCCAGGAGCGGTGTGACGCCTCGTTCCCGGTTGTAGAACAATCCGTACCGGTCGGGGTCGGCGGCGACGAGGGCGCGGGTCAGGCTCTCGGCGTAGCGGCCCAATCCGGCGCGGCGGTGGACGGCGGCAGAGATGTCGAGGTAGATCATGCGCAAAGTCTGTAAAAAGAGGATAAAACGTAAAACGTGAAGCGCGAGACACGTCGTCCATCAATTGCAGTTAGCGCTCACCCAGCGTCAGTGAATCGAGGGCGGCGCCCAGGTAATGAATGGGCAGGAACTAGTCGGCCAACTGCCGCGCCACCAACTGGGCCACGTCCATCACGCGGACGCGCACCTTGTTGCTGCGGGCGCCTCCCGCCAGCGTGCGCGTGCACTGCTGGCAGGCGGATAGGAGATACTTGGCCTCGGTCTCGGCCGCCTGCGCGACGCGGCTGGCGGCCACCGCCGCCGAAAGGTCCTTGTCGGCCATCTCCACGTCGCCGCCGCCGCCGCAACAGAGCGAGTACTCGTGGTGGTCCTTCATCTCCACAAAGTTGACACCCGGTATGGCGCAGATGACGTTGCGCGGCGCGTCATAGATGCCGCTGGTGCGACCCAGGTCGCAGGGATCGTGGTAAGTGACTATCTCCTCCAGTGGCTTGAACTCGAGTTGGCCGGCGTTGATGATTTCCTCCAATAACTCTGTCGAGTGCAACACCTCAAAGCCCAACGGTTCGCCTATGATGTGAGGGTATTCGTCCTTCCAAGTGTGGTAACAGGAGGGGCAGGTGGCGACCAACCGCTTGGCACCTGCCCGGCGCACCGCCTCCACGTTGTGCCGCACCGCTTCGTCTGCCGCGTCTCTCATCCCGGCGATGATGAGCGGAAAGCCGCAGCACCATTCCTCGCCGCCCAACGTCATATAATCCACGCCGGCCCGCTCCAGAACCTGCACCATACTCTGGGGTATGCCATACGATTGAGGGTAGAAGGATGAGACGCAGCCGACAAAGTAGACCGTCTCCGCCTGCTCCTTGCCCCCCACTCCATCCGGTATCTCGGACAAGTTCTGGCTCCAAATCAACCGCTCCGCGTTCGCGTCGCCAGAGATGTTATAGTTGGTAGTGACCGTCTCGCGCATGTGGTCCATCGCTTCAGGGTACGTTCCCTGGTCCACCAGCATCTCGCGCATGGCGATCCACATGGGGCGGGTCTGAATGTTGACCGGGCAGACAACGGCGCAGCGCCCGCAGAGGGTGCAGTCATACGTGCCCGTGGAGAATATCTGGAGCATCTCCTCAGTGGCGCGCCGGTAGCCAAACAGTCGGCCCAGAGGTCCCAGCGCCTGCGCGCGCAGGTTTGAGCGAAATCGCTCGATCTTGCGCAGCGGGGTGATCTCGTCCAATTCTTGCTTTTCCGCAAAGGTGGGGCACCACTTGACGCACTCGCCGCAACGGGTGCAGGCATCCAGTTCCAAGAGCTGGCGAAAACTAAAGCGGGTGGCCTCAATCTTTTTGAGCATCTATGCTACCCTCGCTTCCAGGGCCGAGTTAAAGGCCGCGACGACCGGGCCAATCAGCACGTGGATGAATTTACTGAACGGCAGGTAAGCAACCAGTGCGGCCACCAGGCCAGCGTGGACGTACCACAACCAGCCATAGATCACCCCCCAATTGACTGGAATCAGTCCCAGCGCCAGGGAAAAGAGATAGCCGCCGAAGGAGAAGGCAGCCAGGCCAAACTGGAGATCCGTGGTCAGGATGCGCGCGCCCTCGACGACAAAGCCCATCACAAAGATAGCGCCTATCAGGGCAATGGCGACTGTATCCTGCCCGCCGGTGATGAGTTGCTCGTCCTTTGTGACGTAGCGCCGGAAGATGGCCAGGGCAGCGCCCACGATGACCAGCAGCCCCAGGCCATCGTAGATGAGAGCGATGGCGGGCGAACTCTTGTTGACCAACACCTGGGTTAGCGACCCAGTGGGCGCCAGCAACGCCAGCAGCCAGGTGAAGACGCCCAGCGCCATGCGCGCCGCCATTCCAAAGAACATACAAGCGTGCGTCAGCCAGTGAAGCTTGCTCTTGTGGAACAGCTTCCGATGCAGCACCCCATCCACGATGAACGACCAGACGAGGATAAAGAGGCGCGGCGTGGTGACGAGGTCGAGGAACGCGACCAGGATGCGCCACAAGCGCGCTGGAAGGGACAAACCCTGCTGTCCACCAATTGAGCCCTGCAGCCAGACGGAGGCAGCCGCCAACATTCCCACGCTAAAGATAGAGATCCCGGCCCAAGATAGGCTGTCTTTGACGACAGGCGAGCCATCGTGGCAGGCCAGACAGAGAACACTGCGGGGCGGCAGTTCTGCAGTTGGCGCGGCGACCACGTTGCCCGAAACGTGACAACGCTGGCAGTCCACTTCTCTGCCGACATCCGCCAGTTCCGGGTTATCCGGCGGGACGCCCTCCTCCGTCTCGGGCAGGACGACCTGGATACGGTTGGTCTCGGGGTTGCGCTCGACGGTGGCTGTCTCCAGGTGACAGGTGGAACAGTTCACTTTGGCGTGTGGGTCACCCACGGCGACGTGGTCGGTGAGGCTGTATCGCTTGTCCGGCTCGTCCGACGTCCAATGCCCCTCCCGCTCGTAGTGACAGGAAGTGCAATCCTCATTCTGCGAGTGGATGCTCTCCGGGTCGTGTGGATAGTTGCCGGCCGCCTGGTGGCAGTCCACACAATCCACCCAATACTCCGGGCCGTTGTGAACCGTCTCTGCTGCCGCGCTCTTGGGGTGGCAGACGCCGCAAGCGACCGCAGGCGCGCCGTCGTAGTACTGCGTCGCCAGGGGATGGCAACTGATACAGGTGTCGCTCTCATAGATGGTGTGATCATAATCGGAGTCGGCCAGGTTGGGGATTTCGATCAACTCGTTGTTCTCCCACCGGTCGTGGCAGCCGCGACAGTCCGCCCACCCGGCGATGGGGTGCGAGATGCCAGGCGCTTCCACCATCCCGGCGGTGCCGTGACACACACGACAGTCCTCGTTCTGGTGGCGGGCGTGGTCAGCCGCCAGCAAAGGGGCCTTGTCCTGCCCCGTGCGGTGGCAATAGACACAGTCCTCGTAAGAGACGCCGTCTTCCTCCTCGTTGTGGGGCACCGGCGGCTGGGCAAAGGCAACTGGCGCAACGAAAAACGCCAGGGCCAGCACAAGAATGATCCAGGTACGTGTTGGCTTCATTTATCCAATCGCTCCCTCGGGTTGGAATTGGTGTAGTGGGTTTCGATCCACTCCACGTCCAGGTTCACAAAAGTGACCGTCAGTTCTGCCAGAGCCGCGTAAAAGGGATGCCGGCTCGCTTCCCGCACTCGTTGGCAAAAGCGCGGCAACCAAACGGCCAGGTGATCTCGCAGAAACGCCCGCGCTCGATCCAGCCAGATCAGCGCGTCTTGGGGCTGCGCCTCAGCCTCCTGCGAGGCCAGGTGCGCCATAAAGCCCAGTTCCGTCGCCACGTGGTCAGGCAGGTCGCGGTGGTCCGGCGCTAAACCCAGTCCCGCTTCGGCGTACCGCCGCTCCACCTCCCGCGCCGTCGGCCCCATCACCAACCCCCGCGCGTCGCGGTAGACCGATTCGTAGGGCGGGGCCTGGGGCGGGGCTGGGCCAACGAACAGCCGGTTGTATTCGATTTCCAGGGTGCGCAACGTTTCCGCAAAACCGGGCTTCTCAGAGATTTCCAGAGACCCGATCGCTTGCTCAACCAACTGGCCCAGCGGTTCGGCGTCGAAGGCAAGCGCCGCCTGTTGCAGCGCCTGGGGCAGCGAATCCTGACCCTCTCTCGGCGCCGCCTCCGGTTTGACAAAGGCCTGAGCCAGCGCACCGTAGAGTTGGGCGCGGCTGCGCGCTCGACTTGCCATCAGGCCGGCCCGGCCGCTGCCTTCCCTTCGGCCACCACCTCCGCCACAATCTTGATCCGGCGTTTCTCCTCTATTTCCTCGTCCTCTTCGAGTTCCCAAATCGAGACGATGGGGAATAATTTGGTGAACAGGACATAGAGCAGAATGATGCCGGCGGCGCTGGCGACCATGATGGCTATCTCGACCCAGGTGGGTTTGTAGCTACCTACACCGATGGGCATACGCGGGTTGGTGAGCGTCGGCACAATGATCATCAACCGCTCCAGCCACATACCCACGTTGACCGAGATGCCAGCCACGACCGTCCCGGCAATCGTGCGGAGACGACTGGAGGCGAGGATGATGAACGGGATGACAAAGCAAAAGACCACCTGCGACCAAAAGTAGGGGGCGAACTCGCCACTGACCTTGGAATTAAAGACGGCCATGTGGCTAGGCTCGTTGCCGTACAGCGTGGTCATGTACTCAGCCACCGTAAAATAGAGCCACGTGATCGTCATGACCAGGAGCAATAGCCCCAGGTTGTTGAACTGTTTGTGCTGGAAATATTCTTCAAAGTTAAACACCTTGCGCAAGATCGCCAGGGCAACGATGAGCGCACCGATGCCGCTAAAGATGGCCCCCATCACAAAGTACGGGCCCATGATCGTGCTGTGCCACATCGGCTGGGTGGTCATCGAAAAGAGCCAGGCCAAAACGGTGTGCACCGCGACGGCGATGGGGATCATGGCTACTGCCAACGCGCCAATTATCTTTTCCAGCAGGTGCTTCTGCTTGGGCGCGCCAGTGTATCCCAGGGCCAGGAAGCGATACAACCGCTTGCGACGGGGGTACCTGTCTCGCAACAGGGCAATGTCGGGAATCAAGGGCAAATAGAGATAGAGAAAACTGCAAGTCAGGTAGAGCATGATGCTGTAAAAGTCCCACATAATGGGCGATTGGATCCGCCCGTGGATTATCATGTTCAGCACCCGATCCGGCCGCCCCATATCGAGCACGATGTTGAAAGCGCCGACACCCAGCGCGCACACCGTGACCACTTCAGCGGCGCGGGTGATGGGCAGCCGCCACTTGGCGTTCACCAAACGCAGGATGGCGGAGGTCATCGTGCCGCCGTAGCTGATGGCGATGAAATAGATGCAGTTGATGATGTAGAATCCCCAGGTGACGGGCCGGTTCAGCCCGGTCACACCCAGACCGTGGACGAGTTGCCAAGCGTAGGCGAACGCGCCAAAGGCGACGATGCCGGCCAGGACGACGACCGTCAGGACGAACCCTCTGCCAATGCCCTCCAGGGGCTTGACCAGTATCTCGTGTTTGCCGAATCCCTGTTCGTCAGTCATGCTCAATTTTTGTCCTCCGCCAGATAGTACACCTTTGGCTCCGTCCCAATGTCCTCCATCAATTTGAAAGCGCGCGGGCTGCTGGCCAGCCGGGAGACGGTGCTTTCGGGGTCGTCCAGGTCGCCAAAGTAGCGGGCCGAGGCCGGGCAGGCCTGGTTGCAGGCCGGCAACAGCACCACGTCTGCATCGGTCAACTCGCGTCCCTGAGCAGCCGCTTCTCGCTTGGCCTGCTCCAACCTATGGATACAGAAAGTACACTTTTCGACCACGCCCACGGGCCGCAGCGGGACGTTGGGATTCATGTAGATGTCGTAGCCCGCCGGGTACTCTGGGGCGTACCAGTTAAAATAGCGGATGGCGTAAGGGCAGGCCGTGATGCAATAGCGGCAGCCAATGCAGCGCTGATAGTCAACCCGGACGATGCCCTCGTCGTCCAAGTAGGTCGCGCCCACCGGACAGACCGCCACACACGGCGGCTCTTCACAGTGCATACAGGGACGGGGGATGAATCGCGCGTGGAGGTCGGGATACTCCCCTTCCCCTTTCACGTCGGCCATCACGTCGTGCCAGTGTTTGGAGCGGTCCAGCGCAGTCTCATCCGGCCCGGCGAAAGGTACGTTGTTTTCGGCCTGGCAGGCGATGGTGCAGGCCTGGCAGGCAGTGCACTTGTCGAGGTCAATGACCATTCCCCAACGGGGCATATTCCCTCCTGCAGAATTCGAAACCAGGTTTTTTCCTGAAAACCTGGTTTCTTCTTTAGTGGTTACACCTTGCGAACGCGAACGCGTGTGGACTGGACGGCCAACTCGCCGCTCAAAGGGTCGGTCAGCGGCACGACGAGTTCGTTGGGGTTGGCCCCATATCCCTCCGCCCATCGTCCGCCGGCCGTGTGCCCTTGCCCCAACGGGACGCTGATCACATCGGGCGGGGTGCCGGGCCACAGGCGGGCCTTTAGCTCGACGCTCCCCTGGGCCGACTCTACCAGCACCAGCTCCCCGTCGTGGATAGATAGCTCGTGGGCGGTCTCTGGATTGAGTTCCACCCAACTGCCCCATTTTTCCTGCACGTGCAGCCCATAGATTTCTTGCAGCCAGGGAAGGTTGGCTCCCCAGCGCTCGGTGTAGGTGATCGGCTTGAATGTGCGCAGGTGGAAAGGGTATTCGGTTTCCTCTCCCGCAAAGGCCGGAGCCTGGTAGCGCGGCAACAGATCATCATCCGCGAACACCGCCCCCAGCGTTTCCAGCCGCTCTTGGAGTATCTGCGAGGTGAACTCGAACTTGCCCGACGGGGTGGCGAAAACTCGCTCCCACTGCCCGAACTCGTAGGGTTGATCGTACCAGACGCCACGGGATTGCAGTTCGGCCCAGAACTCGTCGAACGTCTCCGCCGACTCGCCGGCGGGCATCCCGCTCCCAGCCTGATACAGCCCTCGCGCCTGTTCCCAGAGCGCCTCCACAAACCCAGTCCACGGCAGCGCGGCGACCAGCGGGCCGCCCAGTGCCTGAGCCAGTTCGATCAGCACGTCGGCGGTGTTGCGGGTGTCGTAAAGCGGAGCGACGACAGGCTGCCCTAACCCGACCGCCAGGTGGCCCAGGCTGGGCTCTAGCGGTTCGAGGAACCATTTTTCCAGGTAGGTGCAGTCGGGCAGCAAGAGATCGGCGCGCTCGCTGCTCTCGTCCAGATAAGGAGAGAAACTGACGACCAGCGGGACGCGCTCGAGCGCCGCTTCCCAGCCCAGCTCGGGCGGATCGTCGTACACCGGGTTGGTGTGGTAGAGGAACAGCACCTCGATGGGGTAAGGGGACTGGGTGAGCGCGTGGGGCACGTTTTCGGCCAGCGGGAATTCGTCTCCGTCCGCCCGCGGCTGGGCCAGCCCTTGCGCGGCGACATCGTCCGGCGCGAGTTCGGGCCAGGGGGCCAGCGGCGGTTCCGTCTGCCGCATCACTCCGCCCGGCGATTCGATGGACCCGACCAGCGCGTTGAGGGCGTGGATGGCCCACTGGCTGTAGAGGCTGTTGGTGTAGCCGCTCGCATCTCCCGCCGCCACCGCCGCGCGTCCAGCGGCGGCGAACTCGCGGGCGACGCGCTCGATGGTCTCTGCGGGCACGCCCGTTATCCCCGCGACGCGGGCCGGGACATAGTCCCGCATAACCAACGCGCGAAAATCCTCAAAGCCAAAGGTGTGTTCCGCCACGAACTCGGCGTCGTACACCTCGTCGCGGACGATGACGTGGGCAATGGATAGCGCCAGCGCCCCCTCCGTGCCGGGGTTGAGGGGCAGCCACTCGTCGGCCTTGGTGGCCGTCACCGAACCACGGCTTTCGATCTGCACGATCTTGGCCCGCCGGCCGGGGCGGCCGCGGCGCAGCCGGGCATAGGCGCGCAGTTGACGCACCAGCGGCTGCCAGGCCTCCAGGAAAGCGCCGCCAAAGCAGAGCAAATAATCGGTGTTCTCCCAGTCGTAGGCGGCGTGCTCATTCCAGCCCTGGGTGAGCAGGTGGGCCAACGACGTCCCGTCGGCGCTGTGACGAGGGGCGCGCACGTCGTTGGGGGAGCCAAAGGCCCGGCAGAAACGGGCTATCAGGTCGCCGGTCGGGCCGCGCTTGCCGTCGTGGAGAAAGACCATCCGTTCGGGATGGCCGGAATCGCGTAGCGCCTGCAACGCGCCGGCAACCTCGCCCAGCGCCTCCTCCCACGAAATCTGCTGCCAGCCCCCTTCGACCCGCCGCATAGGGCTTTTGATGCGATCGGGGTCGTAGAGCGCCTGGAGGCCGGCTTGCCCCTTGGGGCAAAGCTTGCCCTGGTTATTGGGATGGAAGGGGTTGCCGTCGAGCTTGACCACGCGGCCGTCCACCACGCGGGCGGAAAGCCCGCACCCGCCAGCGCACAGCCGACAGATGCCGAGTATTCGCCGGTCGGAAGATGGGCCGGGCAGTTGCTCGTTAGAGGAGGCCAGCGATTCCAGCCCAACCAGCCCTACTTTATAAAGTGCGCTGGCAGCGGCTGTCGCGCCGGCCAGCTTGAGAAAGGTGCGGCGGTCAAGTTTGACCATAAGCAATGCTCCTGATCAATCGGGGGTGAAACGTGAAGCGTGAAACGCGAAAAAACTCCCCTAATCACGTTTCACGCATCACGAATACGCTCTGCTATCCCAGGATGTCCTTGTATTTCTCCGCTTCTCCCTCGATGAAGGCCGTTAATTCGGGAGAATCGGCTTTCATCAGATTGTCCAGTTCGGCGGCGTCTGTCATCTCAATCTTGACCAGCCAGCCTTCCTCGTAGGAAGACTCGTTGACCAGGGTAGGCTCCCACTCTAGTTCCTCGTTCACCTCGGTGATTGCGCCGCTGACGAGAGCAGCGATGCGACCCACCCACTTGCCCGATTCCATGGACATAAAGGTGTCACCCTGCTTGACATCCCGTCCGGTGCGGGGAGCTTCGACAAAGACGATCTCCTGGGCAATGGCCTGACCGAACTCGGTCAAGCCCTGTGTAATGACACCCCCCTCTACCTTGGCCCAACTATGGAGTTTGTCGTAGTACAGGTCGTCGGGGAACTCGTAACCGCTAATCTGCATTGCTACACCTCCTATTGTTTGTGCGCTTGGATTTTGATACCTGCCATCAAGCGGGTATTGTACACTATTCGTAACTGCTCAACTTGGTAGCTATTTAGACCTTCGAGGTCTCATTGCAGCTTGTTCAAGCGCAAAACATTGGCCGTTTTAAACATTTGCAGTGGGCGAAACGGTCGTCAAAGACCTCGGAGGTCTGACCTGAGCAGTTACCACTATTCGTGCAAGAGGGGCAAAACTTGTAACAAAAAGCACCGCTGCATGGCGCAACGGTACTCTTGTTGGTTGGGTCATGCTTTCTCCTGCCCGTCAGGTGGCGCGCTCGGCCCGGTTCAGTTGTTGCATCAGGCGCGACTTGCGCCGGGCGGCGTTGTTTTTGTGGATGATGCCCTTCTGGGCAGCTTTATCCAGCGCGACGGACGCGACACGCACGGCCTCCTGTGCTTCTTCGAGACGTCCTGCCTCTATCTTTTGCCGCGCCTTTTTGACGGCAGTGCGGGCCTGCCCGCGAAAATTCCGGTTTCGCAATTGTCTCCGCTTGGCGCTGCGCAAGCGTTTGATCGCTGATTTCTTATTAGCCAATCTATCCCTCCAAATTGCTGGTCAGGGAATTGCAGAGAAATGATCTCCCACCCGCTCCCGCTCTGACGACCCAGGCCGAGCGACATGGGAGATTTTATTACTTGCACGTCCCCTAGTGTGTTAATGGAAAGCATTTTACAACAACTTGGCCGATTTGTAAAGTCCAAGTGGCTGGCCTATAATACGTGATGCGTGAAACGTCAAAGGTGAAGCGAGATGGAGGGATGGACAATGTCGGCGCGGCGCCGGGAGGGAGCAAGCAGATGACCGACGAGCAGACAGGGGACGAACTGCGCGAGGTGGTCGCAGCACTCGGCGCACTCCAGGGCCAGATGACTGAATGGAGCGAGCTGCACCGCCTATTGCATGGAGTGTTGCTGGCCTTATCCCTGTTCCAGGCCCACCTCACCCCGTTCTGTAAAGGCGACCTCAGTACGAACGAGCGGCAAATGCTTCTACAGGATTGGCGGCTGTGCCAGGGCAAGCTGGATGCATTGGCGGATTTTGCCGAGGGGATCGAGCGCATTGGTCGCCCGTTCCAGCGGGAAGGGCGTGAGTTGTGCGGAGAGCGTTGGGCAGTGGAGATCGTGGCACTGCAACTGCTGTTCGAGGACACGCTGACGGAGGAGGATTTTAGCCTCGCGGGTCTGTTCGACCTGGCCGAGGAGTTTGCCGCCGTTTGTCATCGCCATCTTGCACTCGCCAATCACAAATTACTGACGGCCGTGGGTGAATCGCGCCGCTTGTCTATGCGCTTGCTGGGAGAGATATAATGAGCGATCTTTTGATTACCTTTCAACGACGGCACCAGGAAAAGTTGGAACAGCTCCAGCGCGGTGAGAGGGACGAGGCTTTCCTGGATGGGGTGAAACTGTTGATCGCCGATCTGCGGCAGGCCGGCGGTGGCGTCGCCGACCCCGCAGAACGGAGCCAACTGCGGGCGCTGACACATTTCTGGGGCAACGTCGTCTACGAGCACACGGGCGCTTACCCCGATACGACGCTGCAGCCGCTCGACCCCGGCCGAGTTCCTCCGCCGGAGGAATTGACCCGCCGTCCGTTGCCGCCTTTGCTCTGGGCGCTCGTCGGTGGGGCGACGGTCATCGTGATCGCGGTGGGGCTGCTTGCTGTGGGCCGGCTCGCGCAACCGGAAACGCCGTCCCCCACGGCGACGCCGGCGCCCTTCCTGAGCGCTGTGGCCGTGGGCGCGGGGCTGGATTCGAGCGGCGCGTTGGAGGCGGCCGCCGAAACGTTCTGCCTGAACACTCCCGAGATCAGCGCCGAGTTTACGCTGGCAGGCATCCGGCCCGACGTGGAGTGGCGCTGGGAGGTAAAGCGGGAAGGCGAGGTCGTAGCCGGCCGATCTGCCGCTCCGTGGGGCGGAGAGGCGCAGGAGGCCAGCGCCCGCATCCTCTCCGGCGGTTCGGAGGGCGTGGAGCCGGGTCAGTACGAGTTGTTGTTCTACGTGGGCGGGCAAGTGATAGGAGCACACTCGTTCCGAGTACTGGACACGGCCCCTCGCGCCTTTGACCTGCGGGTGACAGATGCGCCAGAACCGGCAGAAGCGACCGGCGAGAATGTGTTCGAGGATGGCGCACGAGTGGTCTATTTGAGTTACGCATACGCAGGGTGGTGTCCGGGGCTGGACGTCTCACACGTGCTCTACTACGAAGGAGACCAGATCCAAGAAAGAGTGGAGACGTGGTACGGCGCTTCGCGGGGGGAGGCGCAGATCAGTTTCCAGTCTCCCGGCGGCCTATCCTTCCCCTCCGGCGATTACGAGATGGCGGTGCTGGTACAGGGAAGAGAGCAGGCCCGCGTGGGGTTCACGATTGAGGAGCCGCCTGCGGCGGAGGACGCGCCTGTCCCCGCCATCGGCGACATCACCGTCGCCCTGGGCGCGCAGCCCGACGGAGCGCCGATCATCACCGTGCCCGGCAACGTATTCGATTGGAACACCAAGGTAGTCTACGGCATCTTTGATTACGTGGGGATGAGCGACGGACTGAGATGGTCGGCGGTGTGGATGCGCAACGGTCGGGAGATGGCGCGGGAAGAGCATTTCTGGGACGTAGAGACCGATGGCGTCGAGGGCGCGCGCTGGGTGGCTCACTACGACGAGCTGGGCCGGGTGCTTCCCGGCGGCAGTTACAGCGTGACGCTTTACATAGATAACGTGGCGCAAAGCACGGCAGGTTTTGAGCTTTTGTATTATGCGCCTCAATAATGCGCCACGTGCTCGTGAGTCACTCGGTTATGCGTTGCCAGGCCCGCCGCAGCGCCTCATAAGCGCGGCTGTTCCGCAGGCGGGCCTGCAACCCGGCTTGGGGAGGTGTTGCGATCGGGGGAGTGGGCGCTTCGAGGGCCTCCGGCGCGCGCTCGAGCCACTGGGCGGGCAGGTAGAGCTTGTGGCTGGCCTTGACTTCCTCCAGCGTGGTTTGCGCTTTCTCCAACAGGCGGCGACTCTCGATGTAGTCGCTCACCCGTCTGGCGACGTCGCCCAATAATATCCGTTCCTCGTCAGTAAAACCACGCTCCTGGATGTACGAGATGTATATCCGGCCCACAACCTGGCCGCCGGCGTGTATCTCTTCCACGATCCGGCGCTGCGACTTTACTGCCTCGGCGGTTCCATAGATCTGCCCTTCGAGCTGGCAAGCGACTATGCACAGCTCGGCGTGTTGCATGACCGATGGGATGCGGCCGGCCAGCCAGCGTAGCAACTCGTGAACCTGTGGCCCCTCTTCTATCTTCCGGCCAACGTCGTTCAGACAGTCAATTTGCTGGCTCCGTTTGTCTAAAAGCGCCTCGGCTCGCTTCTGCGCGGTTATGTCGGTCGCCACGACGACCAGGTGAAGCGGATTTCCAATTTCGTCGTGGACGAGAAAGATGCTTTGAACAATAGGCGTGATTATGCCCTGGATCGAGAGGAGAGCCAGTTCACCCGTCCACTGACCTTCTCGCATAGCGATGGGAAATATCTCGTCTTGAATACGGCTTCGCACATAGTCTGGGTAGTAGGAGATGATGGGTTGGCCGATAATATTCTCTGGCTCGGCTTCGCCGAGGATGTCGCAAAGCGCGGAATTTACATAGATGATGCTGTGATCCTTCAGGGCCACCCAGCAGATGCCTTCGGAGGCCTGGGCGAGTTGGCGGAGTACGTTGGCTTCTTCGAGTAGATGACTGCTTCCGACGATGCTGGCGACCCGGCTGGTCAGATCCAAAAGCACGATCTCGTCCTCGCGAGTGAGTGTGTTGGCCGTATCGCTCAGTACGTCGAGCACGCCAAACACCCGGTTGCGTAGCTTCATAGGTACTGCCAACTCCCCTTTGGTATTGGGAAAATTGGGGTGGTGCATCCAATACGAGTTCTGGGATACGTCTGGGGCCAGGATGGATTTACCGGTGATCGCCGCCGTACCGACGATGCCTTTGCCGTAAGGCAGTCTGCGACCGGCGCCTCTCACATCTTTTCCCTCGTGCGCGTAGCTCTTGACGAGCACAACGGCGCTCAACTCTGGGACGTGGTGAAAGATTTGGACGTGGTAGTAGCCGAAACGTTCCTTGACGAGGGTGACGGCGCGCTGGTATAGCCCATCCAGAGTGGGAGAATCTCCGATTTCCTGAGCCAGTTCGTTGACGACCTGTATCTGAAATGCGCGGTGCTCGTACATTCCCTCCAGCTCGTGCTCTAGCACTTTGCGTTCAGAGATATCCCTGGTGATGGTAGCTATGCTGATAGGTTCTCCCGAACCGTCCAGCACGGGGAAAACGGTCAAGTGGGCGTCAAAGACTGCGCCGTCCTTGCGCTTCTGTTTGACCTCTCCGCTCCAGCCGTCCGTCGTGGCTTGGGGGAGCAGTTGCTCTGTAAGGATAGGAACTTGGTCTTGGGGCCACAGGCTCGCCAGCGGCAGGCCGTCCATCTCCTGGCTTTTATAGTCGTAGCCGAAACTATTGTAGCAGGCGCGGTTGCCATAAGTCTGGTAGCCGTTCAGGTCGCTGATAGAGATGGCGTCCGGGGCATTCTCGACCAGGGTGTGGAAGATGCTCTGTTGCCTCCTGGCTTGCTCGCGCCTAGCCACATCCTCCATTGGGCGTTTCGGGGGTGTGAGCGTCTCTCCCTGGCTCGTTGGAAGGTCCGTCAACCCGGAAAACAGATCCTCGAGCTGTGCTCTGATTCTTTGGCTATCCAGCATGGTTCATCAGTTCCTTGGCGAGCGCGCGGTACTGTCGAGCGCCCCTGGTATTGGGTTCGTAGAGCGTGATCGGCTGGCCAAAGACCGGGCTTTCTTTCAACTTGGTGTCAACTTCGATGATGGTGTCAAAGAGAACCTGGTCCATCCCCTGCTGCATTTGATCGAGTATGAGTTGGCAAATCCTATTGCGCCGGTCGTACATCGTCACCAGCACCTGGTAGTCCAGCCGGGGGTTGGTTCTCTCGCGCACCAGCGTCGCCAGCTCTATCGTCTGCCGCAACGAGTGTACAGCGTAATACTCGCACTGGACGGGGATGATGAGCAGGTCGGCCGCGGTCAGGGCGTTCAGGGTCAGCGTGCCAAAAGAAGGGGGGCAGTCTATCAGTACAAAGTCGTAGAAATCCCCTTCCATGGCATCCAGTCCGCGCTTCAAGTAGAACTCATAGTTCGGTCTCCCGTAGAGGACCTTGTCGAGGACGGCCAGCCCGCGCTTGGCAGGGATGATGTCCAGCCCAAACGTCTCACTCTCGCGACTGACGCTCACCAAGGATGTGTTGCCCAGCAAGGCATCGTCCAGTGTGTAGCGCAGTTCCTCTGGCTTTAGCCCCAGCGAGAGAGTGAGGTTGGTTTGGGGATCCATATCTATGAGCAGTACGATTTGTCCCATCTCGGCCAGGCAGGCCCCCAAAGAGAGACAGGTGGTGGTCTTGGCCACTCCGCCTTTTTGGTTACTGATAGCGATGGTTCTAGTCATAGTTGCACTCTTTCGGAACACGGATTGGAGAATTTATCCGATGATCCTCCCGTCATTGTTCTCACGGACAGGTCTGGTAATCCGCTCCGAGGATCAGGCGGAAGCCCAATTCGGAGGGGCCGTCTGGCTGGCGGATGACGCGGTCATCTGGAATCTGGAACATCTGTTGCAAATACCCCGCGCCGGTACCCTTGACGCGCTCGCCAAAGATGATCAGTTGGGTCTCGGCATAGTCTCTCCGCTCCGATTCTCCGGCCACGGCCGGGAATCCGGCCCGGTAGAGCCTGTCCACGGCCAATAGGCCCCAATCTGGGTTGGAGGTTCCGTTCCACACCTCGACCAACTCATAAGTGCGGCCCATGCGCGCCTCTGGAATGGGGGCCATGGCCTCCGTTAACATGGGCTGGATATCTTCCCAGCGAGGAAGAAAGACGGCTCCTCCATGGGGCGTGGTCCACGGTGTCACCATTCCCACGCCGATGTTGTAAAAGCGTACGTTCTGGTCTTTTAGCGCGAGCGCCGTCTGCGCCAGGTCCAGAACGTCGGCGAACGTCAGGTCCGTCTCCACCATGTCCTGCCCCTGCTTCCACAGGGCGGGCACTTGGGTGAGCATGCCCACGTCGCGCGCTTCGCGCCAGATAGCCTGGAGGACTTGTTGCTGGCGGCGCTCGCGGGAAAAGACGCTGGTCGTCTTGCGCGAGCGGGCGTACCAAAGGGCGGTCTCCCCGTCCATGTGGTGCATTCCAGGTCCCATAGCCAGGATGGGATACTCCCCGTTCTCGTCGGGGTAGGGCCAGTGGTCGCTGAGGGGGCAATGAACGGGTATATCTATCCCGCCTATTGTGTTCACGATCCCGATCAGCCCGTCAAAGTTGGTGCGGGCGTAATAGTCCACCCGAATGCCCAGGTTGTAGAGCAGGGTGTCGCGGACCAGAGCCGGACCTCCTCCCTCGTAATCATAAGCCTCACCATAGAAATCGGCAAAGTTGATGCGGCTCATCCAAAAGCCAGGGATGTAGAGGTATATATCGCGCGGCACCGAGATCACAGAGACAGAGCCTCGGTCGCGCTGGATGGAGACGATTTGGACGACGTCGGTGTGCCACTCCGACCAGTCCTCCCGCTGGTCGCTGCCCAGGACGACGACGTTGATGGTACCGGCGGCTACGGGCACGGGCTGGACGGGAGTGGGGATAGGGAGCGTGTAGGAAACCATGGCAGAGGCCACGGCTATGGCCTCCGAGCTCATCGTGGGGAAGGGGGACGGGACGACGAAGGAATCATCCGGCGGGAGAGGCGTTGGGGTAGGGATGGGGGTAGATGTCGGCGCCGGCGTCGCAGAGGAAGTGAGAGATGCCTCCGGCGGCGTGGGTGAGCGGGCAGAGTCGGCAGGGGTGGCCGAGGGGAGGAGCATAGGGAGCGACGTAGGCGTGGGAGGATTCGGAGTCGAGGCCATTGCCGCTTGAGCCCGACTCGTCATCTGTAAGGATGGGCTGAGCGCCCATCCGAGCAGCGCGGTCGTTGCCAGGCACATTGCCAATAGCGTCATCCCGACCTGGTATATCGCCCAGCGACGCCTGGGGAGACGTTTCTGGGGAGCGGGCCCGTTCTCTCCAGGGGTTGCCTCTTGGGGAGAGATAGACGCTCGCCTCCAGGCCCACTGCAATGCTGTGTAGGTGCGGGGGTTCTGCGGGTGAGCCTTCAGCGCCCGGGCAGCGTAGGCGATGCTATCCTGGGGCGCATCGGCCAGGTAGCCGAGCCACGTCAGCGCGGTACCGTTGGTCGGCTCCTGGCGCAGCACAGACTGAAAGGCAGCTTGAGCCTCGTCTCTCCGCCCGGCATGGGCAGACCTCATGCCTTTCCACAGCATCTCTGTAGTTGACATCATATTTACGTCCAGGTTAGGAGAACATGGCTGCTTTGATCGTTCAAGTTCTCTGGGATTTCGCATGGTGCTCGGCTCGGATTGTCAAATCCGAGCTACATTTGGAGGGCAAGATACGCTGAGCTGAACCCACCAAATACGGGGATTTGACAATCCCCTTGGAGCAGGGCAAAGTCAGAGATCCTCATTCCAAAGGGCTTGTTTTGTTTCTATTGTACTGCGATTCGGGGAGCAATGATGTTACGACAGGGTTACGGGGCAGTTACGACCACGGGCGAGCGGTTGACAATCCTTTCCAACTTGTGCTACAATAGCATCAAAAGCTCCACGTTGGATTTGATCCACAGCGCCACATTACAGTGGACTGAGAGAAGAATGGGGCAACTGCTCATCGGGAGGGCGGTGTGAGGTAGCAATGTGAGAAATGTGAACATTCCCAACCCCCAACGGTCCCAATTCAGGCTGCGCCTGCGGGGTTGGGTCGTCGCGGCTGCGTTGGTTGTAGCAGCGATCTTTATGGCCCTGACCGCCTTCCTGGCCTGGCGTACGACCCAGGTTCCTTTCCTGGGGTTGTTCGCCGAACCTACTCTGATAGCTAACGGGGCGGGAGACCAGGCATGGCACGGCTATGCCGCCGGTATCCAACAACACGACCACCTGGTCGCGCTGGATGGTCAGGCGCTAAAAGACCCCACCGCGTTGACGCGCGCACTTTCCAATTACGAGCCTGGCGACGTGGTCACATTGCTGGCAGTGAGTGAGGATGGCGCACAGCGCCAGGTTTCGGTGAGCCTCGCGCCCATGCCCGTCGAGGCATTGGGGCTATTCTTTTATCTGCCCTACGTCATGGGGCTGATCTACCTGGGGCTCGGCGCGTGGGTCTTTGTGAAGCGGCGGCGTGAATCGGCCGGGCTGGTGTTTGGACTGCTGTGCGCGGTGATCGCTCTGAGCCTGGGGCTGTTGTTCGACCTCTACACTACCCATCGCCTCCACCGCATCTGGATCGTCGCTCTCTCTTTGGCCGGCAGCTTTTTGACTCACCTGGCGCTGATCTTTCCTCAACGAGCGCGCTTCCTCGACCGCGTTCCAACCCTCCGTTATCTGGTTTACGTGCCGGGCGTGATTGTCGCTGTCGCCAATCAGTTCACCATCGTGGATTTCGGAGCGCCCCGCGCCTACTTTGACACCTGGTTGGCGGCCTACATCCTCGTGGGCCTGAGCGCGATAGCGTTTTTTGCGATGATGCTCTACCAGAGCCGTCACTCTCGCTCCCCCATTGCCCAGGCGCAAGCGCGCGCCATCTTGTGGGGCAGCCTGCTGGCCTTTGGCCCACTCGCGCTTTGGCTCATCACCTACAGATTCACCTGGTTGGCCCTGCCTCCGGCATTGACTCTACCATGGCTGATCCTGTTTCCGATTTCCATCGCTTATGCCATCCTGCGCTACCAACTGCTAGATATCAACCTGGTGATCAGCCGCGGCGTCGCCTACACACTATTGAGCACCGGAGTAGTGGGCGCATATCTTCTCGCTCTCTACCTGATCGGTCTCCTGTCTGGCGTAACTCTGCAGGCCAACCACCCCGCCGCCCTGGGCGCCCTTGTTCTCTCGCTGGCACTGCTCCTCAATCCGGCGCGCGTACGGTTGCAGCGCGTGGTGGATCGAGTCTTTCTGCGCGAAGCGGTTGATCACAACCAGATCACGCGCCGCTTTGGCAACCGGTTGACCGAGAGTGTGGGAGTGCAATCGGTTCTGAACGCTCTGGAGGAGGCGTTAGAGACAGGATGGCACGTGCAGTTCTCGGCGCTGTTTCTGTATGACCAGCAATGCGCCTGTTACACTCCCTATGCTATCGGGAGCAGTTCAAATCCATCCGTCACCTTCGATCCAGAGGGACCCCTGGCTCAACAGATGCTTCAAAAGCGTGAAAGCGTCTACTTGTACCAGGATCGCCCCCTGCCAGACCATCTGCTGCCCGAGAGCAAAGCATTGGAGGCTTGGCGTTCCTCTCTCTTCATCCCTGTTCCAGGGCACGGCTGGCTGACTCTGGGACCCAAGCGCGCTGGTACGTCCTTCTCCTCGGAAGACTTGGCCGCACTGGAATCGCTCGCCTCGCAAACGGCGGTGGCTCTGGAAAAGGCCCGCCTCTTTGGCGACCTGGAACGACGGATAACAGAGGTAGATGCGCTGCGCTGGGTTGGGCAAGCGGTCAATTTCTCCATGGATGTGGATGATCTGATGGAGTTGGTCTATGCGCAGACCAGCCGCGTGCTCGACACTGGCAACTTTTATGTCGCGTTATACAATCAAGAGAAGGAAACCCTATCGTTCGCCTTTTACGTCGAGGAAGGTGAACGATTGTACAAGGAGGACGAATGGCCGGTCGAGACTGGACTGACCGGCGAAATAATCCGCACCGGGCGCCCCATAGTGACGGACGACTATCTCCAGGAATGTCAGCGCCGGGGAGTCGAATCGGGAGGCAAGCCTGGGCGGGCTTGGATGGGAGCGCCGCTAAGCGCCGGTGATCGGATAATCGGCGCGATGAGCGTCTCCAGCTTTGCCCCCTCCGTAAAGTATTCCGACGAACAGCTCCAGTTCTTTTCCGCCATCGCCGATCAGGCGGCCGCCATCCTGGACAAGGCGCGCCTCTATCGGGAGATGGAGGAACGAGCCAGGCAATTGGCCGCTCTCAACGAGGTCGGGAGCATGATCACCTCGACCCTGGATCTGCAGGCAGTGCTGAGACTGATCATGGACAAAGCGGTCGAACTTCTCCTGGCCGAGGCCGGATCGCTGGTATTGGTGGACCGGGAAACCGACGAACTGATTTTCGAGGTGACTACCGGGTCGGGCTCCGCCGATTTGGCAGGCACTCGCCTCCCTGCCGACACCGGAGTTTTGGGCGCAGTGGCCCAAAGCGGCAAATCGGTCATCATCAGAGATGCGCAGAGCGACCAACGCTGGTATCAGGACCTCGACGCCGAATTTGTCACCCATTCCATCATCGCCGTGCCTATGGTCAGCCGCGGGCGCGTCATAGGCGTGATCGAACTGCTCAACCGGCGCGACGGCGTGCCTTTCGACGACGACGACGAGCGGCTGTTGACCGCCTTTGCCGCCAACGCCGCAGTCTCCATCGAGAACGCCAGGTTGTTTACCCAAACCGATCAGGCTCTCGAAGCGCGGGTGGAAGAACTTTCCATGATGCAGCGCATTGACCGGGAACTCAACGCTACCCTGGACTATGACCGGGTGATGAGTCTGACGCTAGACTGGGCATTACGGACGACGTGGGCCGACGTGGGCCTGGTGGCCGTCGTCGTGGAGAGCGACGATGGCGCGCGCGGCCTGCGCTTTCTGGCCAACCGTGGCTACCCGGATCAATTCTTTGCCGAGCACAAAGATAAACTATGGCCTTTGGACCAGGGAATCACCGGTCGAGTGGTGAGAACCGGTAGGCCAGAACTGGTAGAGGACGTCAGAAGCGACCTCGACTATACGCCGGTTGCGCCGGGCCTGGCGGCCCAATTGACAGTACCCATCAGGCGAGAAGAGCAGATCATCGGCGTCATCACTCTGGAATCCTCTCAGCATGGTCTCTTTGACCACGAAGCGCTGGATTTTGCCATTCGCCTGGCCGATCACGCAGCTATCGCCATCGAGAATGCTCGTCTCTTTGAACAGGTGCGCCGTGCCAACGACGCCAAGACCGAGTTCGTCTCCTTCGTCTCCCACGAACTCAAACAGCCCATGACCTCGATGAAAGGGTACATTGATCTGTTGGACAAAGAGGTCGCAGGCGAGTTGAACGACGCCCAGCGCAATTTCGTCGCCACCGTGCGCTCGAACGTGGAGCGTATGAATACGCTGGTCAGCGGCCTGCTGGACATCTCGCGCATCGAGAGCGGCCGCATAAAGATAAACCTGGCGGACGTGTCCATTGAGCAAATGGTCGAGGAATCGTTGCGCACGATCCGAGGGCAAGTCGAAGCCAAGGGCCAATCGCTAGAAGTGAATATCTCGCCCAACTTGCCGCCCGTCAGAGGGGATCGGGACCGACTGGTGCAGGTTCTGACCAACCTGTTGAGCAACGCCCACAAGTACACGCCGGCCGGGGGCCAGATCACGCTGCTCGCTCAAGAGTGGCTCGAGGGGGATACCGAGGGAGAATTCGTGCTGTGTTCTGTCACCGACACCGGCATAGGGATGTCGCCCGAGGACCAAGAGAAACTCTTTACCAAGTACTTTCGCTCAGAGTCGCCCGCCGTGCGCAACGAGTCTGGGACGGGGCTAGGGCTGGTCATCACCAAGAGCTTGGTGGAACTACAGGGCGGCGAGATTTGGGTCGAAAGTAGAGTGGGCCAGGGCAGCACCTTTGCTTTCACCGTCCCGGTAGCGGGATAAGATTGGGGTGTGTTTCAGACGAAGGGATCAAAAGCATTATAATCGGCGTCCAGAACTCGCAAAGCTCCTCGTTCATCTTTTCACCTCCACGTGTGAGAGTTCCCAACAGGCATTGACCCACATAGCGACGCTGACAAACCACACATTCCGCCTACCTCACAAATCCCGCCTTTCGCAAATCGTACAGCGCCGCCCGGTCGAATGGTGTATCCGTCTCAATGGACACGTAGCTTACGTCGCGGGCGCGGCAGGTGGCCCGGATCTCGTCCCGCCAAGCAGCCAACCTGCGGCGGTAGAGCACGCGCATACGGGCGTCAATCGTCACCTCCTGGGGGTCGCCCGTCTCCACGTCTAGCAGACGCAGGTCGCCTCCCAGCGGCGGTTCCACTTCATCGGGAGAGAGAGTGTGGATGACAACCACCTCGTGCCCCCGCGCCGCCAGCGCCGTTACGCCTTCGACGTAGCCGGCGGGAGTCGCTTCGCTTCTCTCAGGATACATAGGGGAGAACAGGTCGGAGATGAGCACCACCAGCCCTGGTCGCCCGCACGCGATGGCATAGGCTCGCAGCGCCGCGTTCAGATCGGTCGCGCCCGCCGCTGCCAGGTTCTCCAGCCACTCGAACAGCCTCAGGGTATGGCCGCGTCCGCGCACCGGGCCGAATTGCCAGAAACCAGGTTTAGGGGAAAAACCTAGTTTCTCCCCCAAAGATTGGAGGTTGGCGACGGTGAGGCGGTCGCCGGAGGTCAGCGCGATGTACCCCAACGCCGCCGCCAGCCGCCGCGCGTACACCCACTTGTTCACCTCGCCGACTCGCTGACTCGCTGACTCGCTGACTCGCTGACTCGCCGACTCGCCCCCCCAATCCATCGAACCGCTGCCATCGAGCAGGATGTGGACCGCCAGATCCTCCTCTTCCTCGAACAGCTTGACGAAGGGGCGCTCCAGCCGGGCGTAGATGTTCCAGTCCACGCTCCGCAGGTCGTCGCCTCGGGTATAGTCGCGATAGTCGGCGAACTCGACCGAGGCGCCGCGCTTGGTGGAGCGCCGCTCGCCCGCAGTCTGCCCCGCGCGAGTGCGGCGGGCGACGAGGGAGAGTTGCTCCAAGCGGTGCAACAACGCCGGATCAACCAGCATCCTTCCTCACCCCTTCGCCCATCCGCTCATTCGTATACCTTCTCCTCCACCCGCTCCGCCTGCGGCGCGTCCGGCTCCACGTCCCGCACGTCGGGCCGGCCGGCCAGCAACTCCTTGTAGTACTCGTGTTGGATGATGAGGTCCATCACCTCGTTGGTGCCGGTCCAGATCATTATCAGGCGAGTGTCGCGCAGCAAGCGCTCGATGGGATAGACGTCGGTGTAGCCAATGCCGCCCATGATCTGCATCGCGTGGTTGACCACCTGCCAGGCGGCGTCGGTGGCGAACTTTTTGGCCTCGGAGACGAGCCGCCGGGAGCGGCGAGGGTCACTGCCCGCGTCCGCACTGCGGGCCGCGCCGTAGACCAACCCGCGGGCCGCGTCGAGCAGGGTGATAGAGTCGGCCACCTTGAAGCTGACCCCCTCAAAGCTACGAATTTTCTGGCCAAAGGCCTTGCGTTTGTCCGAGTAGCGAGTCGCCACCTCAAGCGCCGCCCGCCCCATGCCGATTGCGCCCGCCGCGCTGGTCATGCGCTCCGGGATCATCATCTGGTAAAAGATCGCGCCCGCCCCATTCTCCACGCCGACCAGGTTCTGGGCCGGCACACGAGCGTCGCGGAAGACGAGCCGCCCCGTCCCGCCGCCCCGCGTGCCCAGCAGGCCGTAGAGGTACTCGGCCTCCACCCCTTCCCCCTGCTCGACGATAAAGGCGCTGATGGACTGGTGGGGCGAGGCCTGGGGATCGGGGTTAGTGCGGGCATAGACCAGGAAAAAGTCCGCCTCGGCCGCGCCGACGATGAAGCGCTTTTGACCACGCAGGAGGTAGCAGTCCCCTTCGCGGCGGGCCACGGTGGTAGCGCCGAAAAAGTCAGATCCGCCGCGCGGTTCGGTGAGTGCTTCGGCGGCGACCTTTTCGCCGCTCAGAAGCGGGCGCAGCCAGCGATCCTTTTGCTCAGGCGTGCCAAAAATGTGCAGCGCCTCGCCGACGATGCTGGGCATGACGTAGGCGCAGGAGAGCGCCGTGCCCAGCACCCCCACCTCCTCGATAGCGACAATCTCGTCCTCCCACTCTAGCCCACGGCCGCCGTACTCACGCGGGAAGCGCAGGCCCAGCAGGTTGCGCCGCCCGGCATCCCGCACAAAGTCGCGAGGGTACTTGACCTCGTCGGCGTCCATATCCAGGATCAACTGGCGCGGCACGGCGCGCACGAACTCGCGCACCTCGTCGCGCAGCGTGCGCTGCTTCTCGGTCAACATTGCTTCAAACATCGGTCACCTCTCCCTAGGAAAACTGGACTCGACGCCATACTCTGCCGGTTCCTCGAACAACTGCCGCCACTGGCGATAGATGCCGGGCGATAGTTGCTTGATGCCATAGGAACGGGGCGCGTCCGCCGGGGAGCGGAGAGCCGCGGCAATTCTGTCCCGATCTGGTTGAGGAATGCGGGCCAACTCTCGCTTGACCCTACTGCCCACGAATTTAAGTTGAACCATATGCCCCCAATTCGTTTTTTCTAAATTCGCTGTAGTGTTCCGACCAATCTAACATTGTCAAGGTAATTCGACAATGTTACATTCGGCTCGTAGTCACGCACGGAGTGTAACGGAGTGCGGTTGTGCGCCACTCCACTGCGTTTCGTGGCGCACTACGAACATCACTTTCTCTCAAGATACAAAATCTAACATTGTCAAGGTAATTACCAATCCAAATCAGGTTCGCGTTGTGCAGGTGACGAGTGCGCAGGGAGTGTGATCGCCCCAGCCGTAGGCGCCTCATCGCACCAGCAATAGCGGGCAATCCACCTCGTCCAGCAGTGAACGGATTTTTTCCGCTGGTAATATGGTGCTGCTCAACACCAGCACGCCGCCTCCCTCTGAGCGTACCAACTGGGCCAATCTCTCCACCCCGGCCTCCACCAGCCGCCGAAAGCGGATCAGCACCTCCTGGCGGCGCAGCCAGGCGGCGGTATCGGCCTGTAATCGCTGTTCCTCCTCCACCGTAGCGGCCAAGTTCAGCACGACCAGGTAGTCATCCTCTCTCCGGGCCAGGTAGGCGGCCAGCGCCAGACCCTTCCGGGCGGGGAGCGAGCCGTCGTAGGTCGCCAACACCGGAGGCCCGATATCCGCGTCCCTTTGAAGCAGGAGCACCGAGCTTGAGGCTCGCTCTGCTGCGGCCCGGGCCGTTGAGCCCAGCCGCGCCTGCCGGATGAGCGGACGGCTCGTTCTCCCCAGGCTGAGCAGATCCGCCTCCAACGCCGCCTCCAGCACCTCCGGTGTGACCTCTCCGCGCGCGACCCGGAAAGACCACCTGATCCGTCGTCGCTCGCAGGTCATTGCCAGCGCCCGGCGCGCTTGTTCTGCCTGCGCCCGCAGTTGTCGCTCCATCCGGGCTGGATCGAGCCGGACGGCGGCGTCGAACGGGTAGCGCACTTCTCGCGCCGCTGGCAGTCTCGCCGCGCGCAGCAGATTGACGTCTTCGACGAACAACCCTTCCAGTTCCGCCTCCAGGCCGGCCGCCAGCTCGGCCGCCGCCTCTAACGCTGCCAGACTGTGATGCGAGGCGTCCAGGGCCACCAGTATGCGGCGGATCGCCGGTTCATCATTTGTCATCTCGTGCCTGATCATTTTCCTTCTCGACCGTTTTCTCGCTCTCTTTTTCCGCCTGCGCAAAGTCTCGTTGCTTTTCCGCCAATTCGATCAGCCGGGCCTCGACCAGTTGATTTATGCTTCCCGCGGCAAAGTTCCCCTCCTCGTCCCGTTCGCCCGCCGGCCGGCCGGTCAAGAGTTCTATGGCCTGGTCCACCGTCCGCACCGGGTAGACGTGGAACTGGTCCGCTGCGACCGCCTCGACGACGTCCTGCCGCAGCATGAGGTGCTGCACGTTGGAAGCCGGGATGACCACCCCCTGCTCGCCTGTCAGCCCCCGCGCCTGGCAGATGTCGAAAAAGCCCTCGATCTTTTCGTTGACGCCGCCAATCGGCTGGGCCTCGCCGTGCTGGTTGACAGAGCCGGTCATTGCCAGCGATTGCTTGATGGGTGTGCCCGCCAGCGCCGAGAGCAGCGCGCACAGTTCAGCCAGCGACGCGCTATCCCCTTCCACCCCGCCATAAGATTGCTCGAACACCAGGCTGGCGGAGAGGGAAAGGGGATAGTCGGCGGCGTAGCGAGCGCCGAGAAAGCTCACCAGGATGAGCACCCCCTTGGAGTGAACGGGGCCGCCCAACTCGACCTCGCGCTCAATATCTATGACCTTGCCTTTGCCGAGGCGGACGCGGGCCGTGATACGGCTTGGTTGGCCAAAGGCGAAATTACCCAGCCCGATCACCGAGAGAGCGTTGACCTGCCCCACTCGCTCGCCGGTCGTATCAATCAGAATCGTGCCCCGCTGGATGCGCTCCTGCACGCGCTCTCGCAGCCGGTCGGCGCGGTGAATCTGAGTGTCAATCGCGCGCTGCACGTCGGCCGCGGTCACGACGCTGTTGCCGGCCTGCACTGCCCAATAGTCCGATTCGCGCAGCAGGTCGGCCACGCTCAACAGGTGGACGGATAGTTTCTCGGCGTCTCCCGCCATACGGGCGCTGCGCTCGATGACACGGGCGACGGCTTCCCGGTCGAAGGGGCGCAGTTCGTTCCTGCGGGCCAACGAGGCAACCAGGTGAGCGTACAGCAAATTGTTGTCCGGGGTGCGCTCCGTCTCCTCGTTGAAATCGGTCTCGACTTTGAACAACTCGCCAAAGTCGGGATCGTACTGGTAGAGCAAATAGTACAACAACCGCTCGCCGATCAGGACGACCTTCACGTCCAGGGGAACCGGCTGTGGCTCCAGTGAGACGGTGCTGACCAGGCTCAACACCTGGGCCATTGACTCGATGCGAATCTCCCGCGCACGGAGGGCGCGTTTGAGGCCATCCCAGGCGTACGGTTGCAGCAACAACTGGCGCGCGTCCAGGATGAGATAGCCGCCGTTGGCGCTGTGCAACGCGCCCGGCTTGATCAGGTTAAAGTCGGTCAGCAGCGCGCCCATTTGGGAGATGTGCTCCACGCGACCGATGAGGTTGTTATAGGTCGGATGTTCCTCGAAGAGCACTGGTGCGCTCTCGGACTCGCCGTGGTCCACGAGTACGTTCACCTGGTAACGGCGGAACAGTGGGGGGCTCGCCAGCGAGCGCGGCAGCGACATGCCCTGCTGCTGAGAGTCCTCCTCGACCTTGCGAAACTCGTCCACGTTCTCGACCACGTCCTGCTGCACCGCATCCAGATAGGCCACTGCTTCTGGCAACTCGGCGTACTTTTCTCGCAGCTCGTCAATCGGGTGACCGACGATGGTCGCCGCTACCTGGCGATCCAGTTCTTTGACCTTCTCCCGCGCTTCCCGCTCCCACTGCCGCACCTGGTAGATCGTTCCTTGCAATCGTTCCTGAAGTTGCGAGACGTCTCGTTCGATTTGTTTGCGTTCCTCCTCGGGCAATTTCTGAAAATCGTCTGGGCTGACGACTTCTCCTTTTCTCATGGGCGTAAAGGCCAATCCAACCGGCGTGCGGATCAGGGCGATATCCTTTTCCTGAGCCTGTTCCTGGATCCGGCCGAAGGCTGTCTCCTGTCGTTCCTTGAGTTCCTCCTCGACTTCCTGCCGGCGCGTGCGGTAGTCTTCGCTTTCAAAGGCGGCCGGGAGCGCGGTGCGCAGTTCCTCGATCAGTTGCTCCATATCCTTGCGCAGTATGCTGCCCCGTCCAGGTGGGAGCCGCAAAGCGCGCGGCTTGTGGGGGTGCTCGAAATTATTGACGTAACACCAGTCGGAGGGGATTGGTTTAGCAGCCGCTTTCCGGTCGAGGAACTGGCCGATGGTGGTGCGCTTACCCGTGCCGCTCGGCCCCAGGGCGAACAGGTTGTAGCCCTCGTGCTGGATACCAATGCCAAATAGGATAGCCTCCACCGCTCGCTCCTGACCTACGATCTCGTCCGGGTCTTGCAGTTCGTCCGTCGTTTCAAAGTCGAACTGTGATGCATCGCACGGGCAACGCAGTTGTTGGGGAGAGAGTGATTCTGGGGTCATGCGAGAGCCTCCTTAAGATGTCGTACGTCTTACGTCCTGTGTCTCGAGTTCCACGAAGCGGGCCTCGCCTGTTGCCAGGTCGAGGATGCAGAAGGAGCGGCTCTGCTTGCGCGTGCCCCCTAATGCGCCGGGGTTGATGACGCGGGTGCGCCCTACCCTTTGATCGCGCCGCCGGTGAGTGTGGCCGTGAAAGACGCAAGCCTGCTCGCCGGAGGCGATGAGGTTAGCCAGCACCTCTTCGTTGTCGCCGTGAATCACGCCCAGCGAGTACCCCTCCAGCGTGAGCCTGTGGAGCCAGGCGAAACGCCCGCGACCGAGGGTCTCTTCGGCCACCCACGCCAGTCCAACGCCCCGGTCCATATTCCCCTGGGCGATCCAGACCTCGAAACGGGCCAACGCCTGAACGACGTCGGGGCCGCAGACATCGCCGCAGTGGAACACGTGCGTCACGCCCTCGGCTGCCAGTATCTCGAGCGTCGCTTCCAGGTTGTCCAGATTGTCGTGAGTGTCCGAGACGATGCCGATTTTCATTTCCGCGCTCCACTGTAGATGATAGCAGAAAGCGGCACAATATGCAAACACCTGATGATTGTCCACATTTTACCGCAAAGCACGCCAAGAGCGCAAAGAGGATCAAAAAGGGCGTTTCTTGGCGACCTTTGCGCTCTTGGCGGTTCAAAGAAAGCGTTGTCACTGACTTGGTTGGTTTTGACATGCGGTCATTTTCGACCTGTGCAGTGGGTGAATCAGTTGTCAAAGACCTCGGAGGTCTGAGCCTGAGCAGTTACAAAATCTCTGCGAACTCTGCCCCTGTGGTGGATGCAATTGGCAATGTGAGTGGTCCCCAATATATGTGAGCGATCACCAGCTTTTCCTCCTTGACAGCGTCGAGTTTTTTGTATATAATATGCACGTTACCCAATCAAGCGGGTAATGTGCATAATAGGTTAAGCGCAAATTCAAGGGAGATAAAAATGCCAGACCCAGATTTTATCGTCGCTCCTGTAATCTCGCCCACCAGTTTTGCTGTCGAACCGGCCCACAGTGCCCTGCACAGCTTGTTGCTGCTCGTCGTGGCCGACGAGCTTTCCGGTCTCGACGAGTGGGTCCACCGTACCGTCGCTGCCCTGACGCCGGAGCGACGACACAAAAATCGCCTCGTCATGAACGGCCTGTACTTTGCCACTGTCCCCGACCGGAGCTGGCCCAGCTTTTCCGCCTATATAGATCACCTGGCAGCTCTGGACCCAACCGTGTTGCGGGACCGGGTCTTTAATGCGTATGCTCAAATCCATCAGGCCGAGGAATGCGAGCATTGCTACAAACCCGACCCGATGCGAGAGCAAACGTCAATAGATGTTCCGGCGCTGTTGGGAAGCGTGGACCGATTTCTCGAGTTTTTGAAAGAGAGGTTCTCCTTAGATAAGCTAGACCTCGAGATTGAGTCCGAGGCTTATGAATATCTCAAGGACCCGCCCGCAATGCAATCGCTGATCGTTTCTCACTTTAGGAATATGTGGGACGAGGTATTGTCCTCAGAATGGGAACGGGTCGCGCCAATGTTGCGGGCGTCGGTGAGCGCTTTTCGACAACTCGATTTCGGCGCCATATCCAAGTTTGAAGTTGCCAAGCGGGTACTCCGGCACGAGATTGGGCAAGAATGGGAGCCAATGTTCGAGGAGATTGGGCAGGTCATCTTTGTCCCGTCCACCCACACCGGCCCATACGCCGGCAAATTTAGATCGGGGGACACTTTGTGGGTCATATTCGGGGCCCACGTTCCCGAGGGGGCGCAGATACACGCCCCTGATCTGAGCCGCGCCGAGATCCTCGTCCGGCTCAACGCCCTGGCAGACGATACCCGGCTGCGCATTCTGAAACTCGCCTCAGAAGATGGGGAACAGCGTTCCCAGGATATTATGGCCCGGCTGGAGCTCAGCCAGTCCGCGGCTTCACGCCACCTCAAGCAACTAAGCGCGACGGGCTATCTCAACGAGCGACGTTGCGCAGGAGCCAAGTGTTTCACCCTCAATCCCACGCGGGTTGAGGATACCCTGCGCGCGATTTCCTTGTTCTTGTTGAAGGAATAGGAAATAGGAGGCTGTGTGCCATGTCTTTTAGCAAATTACTTGAACGCATGCGCAATGTTTATAATGACTATCCTCGCCCGTTCTGGGTCCTCGTGTTCGGCATGTTCATTGACACGCTCGGCCGGACGATCCTGAACCCCTTCCTGATGCTCTATGCGACCAAAAGGTTCGAGGTGGGGATGACCGAGATCGGCGTGCTGTTTGGGCTGATGGCGGTCGCGAACACAGTGGGAGGGATGCTCGGCGGCGCACTGACCGACCGCCTGGGACGGAAGTGGATGGTGGTTTTCGGAATCCTCGTCAGCGGATTGAGCAGCCTGGCGCTGGGGCTAGCCAGCACGTTTGAACTGTTCTTTGCTATCGTGATATTCGTGGGGCTGTTCGCCAGCGTCGGCGGCCCGGCGCACGGAGCAATGGTCGCCGATATCCTGCCGGAGGAGAAGAGGACCGGGGGATTCGGCATCTTTCGCGTGGTCGCCAACCTCAGTTGGATCATAGGGCCGGTGATCGGCGGGCTGATGGCTACGCGCTCCTATATGCCTCTCTTCATCTCGGACGCGGTCGCCAGCACGATCACCGCCGCCATCGTGATCCTGGTGATACGGGAGACCATGCCAGTGCGGCGCGAGGGAGAGAAAAAGCAAACGATGGTCCAGACCTTTGCCGGCTACCGGACTGTCATGAAAGACACCACCTTTGTGCTTTTCATCGGGGCCTGCATTCTGATGACGATCGTGTATCTCCAGTTGTACACCACACTGGGCGTCTACTTGCGGGATACTCACGGCCTGACCGAGCAGGCTTACGGCTATCTTATGAGCATGAACGCGACGGCTGTCGTTCTGCTCCAGGTACCCATCGCCCGCCACATTGAGCGATACCGGCCAATGATGATGATGGCCCTGGGTACGCTCCTGTATGCCGTCGGTTTCGCGATGTACGGCATCTTTTGGTCCTACATCCCCTTTGCCGTAGCGATGTTTATCATCACCGTCGGCGAGATGATCGTCATGCCGACCTCTCAGGCGCTGGTAGCCAAGATCGCCCCCGAGGATATGCGGGGCCGCTACATGGCGGTCTTTGGGTTCAGTTGGCTGATCCCGCAGGCCGTGGGGACGCTTCTGGCCGGGTTGGTCATGGATAACGCCGACCCGCGCTGGGTGTGGTACGGGGCCGGGCTGCTGGGCCTGGTCGGAGCATTGGCGTTCGTCATGCTGAGGCGCCGGGCCGATCAGGCCGTGGATAAGGCGACTCGAGCGGCCGAGGCGGTCGTTCCCGCCTGATGCAGAGAGATGTGGAAGCGAGGAGGTTTCGAGATGCGTAAATGCAAGATCACCGTACTGAAAAGAATGGTCAACCGTGATCTCATTGACGAGTACATGGGGGACGAGTACAAGACCCGCGACCTGTTTCCATGTCAAAACTTTGAGGAGGGGCAAGAGTTCGTCACAGATAGTTGGGGAGCGCCCCCAGAGGGATTCTGCACGTCGGCCTGGGCGGCCATCCGTGGATACATCGGGGTGGTCATAAACGGGGGCGACCTGATGCCCTGGGTCAAGCAGCCGGGCGCCGCGATTGCCTGTTGCACAGATGGTTACAGGCCAGTGGTGTTCAAGATAGAGAGAATAGAAGGGGGAAAATCATGATTGACAGAAAACAGTTATGGACTCTTGCAGAAGAGACGATGCGAGCCTTTGCGCCCTTCTATCGGGAAGCGATGCAAGCGGCTATCCAGGATTCAGGCGCTCCCGACTACTGGTTTGGCTTGAGCCTGGCGCGCGGCAGCGACCCGCAACCCTTTACGGTCGAGCGTTATCACACCTTGTTCCCTTACACTGCGCCAGAGCGATTCACAGAAATACTGGAAGGACTTGCCCGGCTGGAACTGCTCGAGAGAGTTGGGGAGGGCGCTTACCGACTCACAGATTTGGGGCGCAAAGCGGTCGAAGGCATTTTCGAGGCCGCGCACCAGGGCCTGGATACAGTCGAACCCCTCCCGGCCGGCGAGATGGATCAGCTCAACGGCTTGCTATACCGTCTCGTCGAAGCGACGCTGGCAGCGCCGGAACCAGAGGAAAAATGGGCAATTGCCCACAGCCGCTGGACCGATCCTGGCGCGGGCGCATCCAACTCTGTCAAGGCCGATCAATATCTGACCGATCTGCTTCGGTACCGCGACGACGCCCACATTGCCGCCTGGAAGCCCTACGACATCAGCTGCCACGCCTGGGAGATACTGACCCTTGTCTGGCGCGGCGAGGCCAGCACCGCCGAGGAGCTGACCGAGAAACTCCCCTTCCGAAACCACACTGTGGAGGCCAATACTGTGGCGGTTGGGTAGAGGAAACGGAAGAGGGTTATCAAGTCACTGAGACAGGCCAGGCTCTGCGCCAACAAGCCGAGGAGGCGACAGATCGCCACTTTTTCGCGCCCTGGGCCTGCCTGAGCACGTCTGAGGTGATCCAACTGCACGACCTGCTGACACGTCTGAAGAACGGCCTGCAAGAAATGGCAGAGGAAGTGAACGCCGCGTAAAGCATAACTGGTGGTCTCCTTTGGCGATTGTTTCCGCCAAAGGAGACCACCAGTTACACCGAAACGTACAACTGCGGGAGTGGATGGGAGTCAAACCCACCGGGCCCCAACCACACCCACGAGCGCAATGCGCGGTAAGGGATAGCGCAACTTTTGCAATTAGTCAAGTTGGCAGGGACAGTGATCCATCTCGTTGGCCCGTTCCAGCGCCTCTATCCGTGCTTCCAGCGCCGCGATTTGAGCCTCCTGCTCCAGCATAAGCTGATACAAACCCTGGATCGCTGCCAGGGCCACGCCGTCGGCATCCACCACGCTGATGTGCTCGTCGTCCTCGCCCACGCTAAAGGCGGCGTAGAAATCCTGGGACATTGGGCCAATGTGCTGCACGGATGGATCTTGGCCAACGTAGCTCCAGATCGAGATTGGAAGTCCAGCCAATAAAAGCAGGATCTGATTTTCGTCTATCGGTGAAACGTTCACCTTCATCTCCCGATCACTTAAGGACGACCACGACCCACTGCCAGGCGGCAACTCCACTCCTCCCACAGAGTTGCCGCCATCGTCAATGGCGGTGACCAACCGCACTCCGCCAGTGGTGCGCACCGCGAATTCGTCGGCGGCCGCGGAGTAAAAGTCCAGGTCGTTGGAATCAGCGTATAGGAAAGCGCCATCGTGCGTTGCATCAACTTTGGCGTGGGACCCGGACGCAAAGCTATAGTCGCCGGCCGCCTCGTTGAGGATGCCTCCAGGGACGGTAGAGTAAGAACCACCGGCGGTGTTGCCGTAGCCGCCGCCGACCGTGCCATAGATGCCAGTCGCCCGGTTGGCTAAACCTCCACCTACGGCAGCGTGAGCGGCGCTGGCAGTGTTTCCAGCGCCGCCGCTGACCGTGCCTCCGAAGCCATCGGCAGTGTTTCCTGGGCCACCGCCAATGGTGGCGTGAATTCCGCTAGCGACGTTGTCATGGCCCCCGGAGACGGTGGAATCCCAGCCACTGGCCGTGTTAAAGTGTCCTCCCCCAACCGTGGCGAACGTGCCACTGGCGGTGTTCCTGCCGCCCCCGCCAACCGTGGCGTAAATCCGGCTGGCAACGTTGCTGTATCCTCCGCTGACCGTGGTGAAAGTGCCATCGGCGATGTTCCCTTCGCCTCCACTGACAACGGAAGCTTCGACACTAGCGGTGTTGCGCCAGCCCCCGCCGACTGTGGCGTGCATAGCGCTAGCGGCGTTGTGGGAGCCTCCGCCAACTGTGGCGTATCCGCCAGCCTCGTTGTCTGCGCCTCCGCCAACGGTGCCCAAGTTGCCCGTCGCTTGATCGGGGAGTTGGGGTTCACCACATCCGGCGATACCAGCCAGCACCACTAACACGACAAGTAATGCGAACAATCTGGTTGTTTGCTTATTGGCCATAGGTCTCATTCCTCCAGAATCATATTGGCAGACTTTTATCGCATACACTCGATGAACACGTCTTCCAGCGAAGGCTCGATGACAGCCATTTCCCCCGGCTCGACGCCCGCCTGGCGCAACTCGGCGGCGATGGCCTCGCGACACTGTTCCACCTGGGAGGCGACGACGTGTACCAACGCGCCGTACATCGCCACTGCTTCGAGCGGCAGCTTGCCAGATTCGCGGGCGGCGCGCAGCACTTTGACCGCCTGGGGCGTGTCGTCAGGCGCGATCTCTAACACCTGACCGCGCATCACGTTCTGCTTGATCTCTGCAGGCTCGCCGGCGGCGATCAGCTTGCCTCGCTGGATGAAGGCCAAGCGATGGCAATGCTCGGCCTCGTCCATGTAGTGAGTGGTGACGAACACAGTGATCTTGTCGGCGACCAGTTTGTAGAGCAGGTCCCAGAAGGCGCGGCGGGAGACGGGGTCAACGCCGGCGGTCGGCTCGTCGAGAAAGATCAACTCTGGCCGGTGGAGGATGGCGGCGCTGAGCGCCAACCGCTGCCGCCAGCCCCCGGAGAGGTCTTTGGTGTGCGTCCGCTCGCGCCCCTCCAGCCCGGCCATCTGGAGTGCATCTTGAATGCGCTCTTCCAACAGGCTGTTTTCCAAGCCATACGCCCGGCCGTAGAAACGCAGATTCTGGAGCACTGTCAAGTCGTTGTACAGGCTAAAGCGCTGAGACATATAGCCAATGCGGGGCCGGATTCGCTCCGGATGTTCGGCCAACGGCACGCCCAGAACCTCCACCGTCCCCTCGGTGGGTTGCAGCAAGCCGATCATCATACGGATGGTAGTGGTCTTGCCGGCGCCGTTGGGGCCCAGAAAGCCAAAAATCTCGCCGCGCTGCACCTCGAAATCAATCCCGTCCACGGCAGTAAAGTCGCCGAAGCGTTTGGTCAGGTTGCGGGCTGTGATGGCGGAGTGGTTGGTTTGCATATTGTCTCCTGATGCAATGCGTCATTATTGCCGGGAAACCATAGAGATGCTATAATTGAGGCATGTCCGAGATGAGGTATGCTTGTAATGGAGTCCAAATTATGTTTAAACCACAAAGGTTGACATTCGACGAGTTAAGCGAGCGCCTACGGGTGTATGAGGACAGGTATGGTTATTCAACCATTGAATTTTATCGCCGCTACGAAAGCGGCGAGATGGGCGACGACGACGATTTGATGATGTGGGCCGGCCTGTATCATCTCTACCTAACTTTACTCCCCGTGCGCCAGTTGATGCAAAAGGAACTTGTGCCGGCGTGATCATTGACGACTATTTTACGCATTGAGGCAAAAGTCGCACTGTTACACAGAGATAGTGGATAAACAACATCCGGCAGAGAAGACACAGAGATACACAAAGAAAGGCACTCTGAGGTTCTCCGTGGCTCCTCTGTGTAGCTCCAGCAATTCCCGTTTTGGCAATTCTAGCTTGGGTGCATCGGCCTAAAAGAGCCG
>CAYMWP010000028.1:0-36903 GCA_964393895.1 uncultured Anaerolineales bacterium
GAGCTTGCAGATAGATGAACGACTCGGCGACCTCCAGGGCAAGGGGGCGTCGCTCTCGATGATGGCGCAGGTCTACCTGACGCGGGGCGACCTCGACCGCGCCCTGGCCCTGTACCAGGAGAGCTTGCAGATAGATGAACGACTCGGCGACCTCCAGGGCAAGGGGGCGTCGCTCTCGATGATGGCGAACGTGTACATGGCGCTGGATGACTGGGGGCAGGCGGAGGAACGTTTGACAGAGGCGCTGGAAATATCGCGCCAGCTTGGCGAACCCTCTGGCGTCGCTTTCAAAACGGTCAAGCTGGGCCAGGTGGCCCAGGCGCGCGGCGATTCCTCAGCCGCCCTGGCCCGCTACCGCGAGGGGCTGGCCATCTTTGAGCGGCTGGGCATGCCACAGGCGGAGCAGGTGCGCCAATTCATCGCCTCCGTCGGGCAGGTAGGGCAAGATGATATCTTGCCCCCGCCCCCGCCTCCCCCAGACCCCCTGCGCCGGCTCACCGCTCAGGCGAGCGCCGCCGCCCAGGCGGGGGATGCGGCCGCCGCCATCTCCGCCCAGGAACAGGCCGTCGCTCTGGCCCGCCAAGCCGTAGGGCAAGATGGCGTCTTGCCTCCCCACGACCGCGACGCGCTCGTCACCCTCAGCGTCCTGCTCTACAACCTGGCCGGCTACTACGGGCAGGCCGGCCGCCATCAGGAGGCGGTCGCCGCCCTGGAAGAGGTCGTCGCCCTGGACGAGCGCACCGGCCACCCCGACCTGGAATCGGACCGGGAGGCGCTGGAACTCGCTCGCCGCCTGGCCTCCCTTTCCCCGGAAGAGCGCGCTCAACTGGAAGCCGCCCAATCTCCAACCCCAACCTCCTCTCCCACCGCCGACTTGAACGAACAACTGCAAGCTCAACTCGCCCAACTCTCTCCCGAACAGCGCGCCCAACTGGAAGCCGCCGCCCACGAGTTCGCCCGGCAATGGGAGCAAATGAGCGAGGAGGAGCGCGCCCAGTACCAGGCCGCCGCCCAGCAGGGGCAGATCGAAACCATAGCCGCCCAGGCCCGCGAGGGGGCCATCGCCGCCCGGCGCGGCCAAACCGACCGCGAGCAGTTGATCGCCCAGATCGAGAACGTCGCCGCCCAGGCCGCCGAGGATGAGCAGCCCGGCTCGCCCTGGTACGAGCTGGCCGCCTACCTGCGCGCCGTCGTCGCCCTGCTGCGCGGCGCGCCGCTGCCGCCCGTCCCGGAACAGTACGCCGCCCACGTCGCCGCCATTCAGAATGCAACGTGAGAAAGGAAGCTGCCGCGTAACTACTTTGACAATGTTAAATTCGCTGCGAGGGGCTCGTAGTGCGCCACGGAGCGCCAGCGGAGTGGCGCAAAGCAGAATGCCTGTCGCAGACCTCGGAGGTCTTGACGTGAGAAAGGAAGCTGCCGATATGTCCAACCGTTGGCGCAAAATCGAGTGCTGCCAGTGCGGCCACACCTGGAGCGTGAACCTGGACGAACTGGACGAAAAGGATCAGACCGTGTACAAGGACGCCGGCCAGGAGGAGCAGTCCCGGACCTACCGGGCGGAATGTCCCCACTGCCACACCAACAACGTCTTTACGGTCGCGGAGGGATAGCATGACGGACACACCGACCATCGCCGGCCGCCCCGAGACCGAGCGGGAAAAAGAGGTGCGCGCCTGGTTCGAGAAACAAGCTCTGAGCGCGCCGGACACGCTGGAGGCGGCGGCCCGCACCATCCTGAGCCTGGTCACGGCGCTGATTGGCGCGCTGTTCGGCGTGCTGACCGTCGCTGCGGAAAAACTGCCCGCCTACATGGACTATCCCGCCGTGCGGGGGTTGGGCGTCGTCTCGGCCGGCGCGCTGCTGGCGGCCCTGATCGGCGCCCTGGGCGTCCTCCTGCCCGCGCGCGCTCAGGTCTCTAGTCACCGGATAGATGAGCAAGCCCGCGCTTTTGAGCGGTTGCTGGCGCGCAAATCGCGCTGGCTAAAAGTGACGGTGGTCGCCTTTGGCGTGGGGGTGGGGGCGTTGAGCGTCGTCCTGATCGTCGCATTGCTCAAAACCTGACGACTGAAACGCCCAAGGCTTTGATCAAAGCAGCGCCAGCCCGGAAGAGCCGGGGCGGGATGAGTGAAAGAGCCGGCCCAAGCGCCGCCTGTTCCACGGCGGCGCTTCAGGGCAACAGGGTGGGGGGCTACTGGACGACGACCTCCACCGGCCCCAACAACCTGTGGCCTTCCCCGTCGCGGAATTGGATCACCAACCACAGGTGGTACGTGCCGGGGGCATCAATCTTGTCGTGCATCTGGTCTTTGTGGTAGAACTGTTGGCTGGCGGGGAATTGGGAATAGGTCCAACTTTTCTGAACCGCGCCCGTCTCCTCCACCTGCACGCCCAGATACTCGTACTCGACCGGCAAGCCGGTCTTGTTGGTGATCCACATGTGGAACCATATCGGGTTGCCCAGTTTGTACGGCCCCGGGGCGCCTTCGACCTGAAAGTCGTCCGGCTGCAAGCCGCGAATATCGGCCGCCGGCGCGGTGGTCGGCTGCGCCGCCGCTGTTGCTGTGGGAGGGATGGCGGTCGCCGGCGCGGGGGGCGGCTCGACCTGGGCCACGCCCTCTACGTCCGAGGCGGTGACCAACTCGCCAAACACCCAGCCCGCCCCGCCGCCGTGCCGGATCTGCCACCAATCCTGGTAGCGACCGGTCACCTCCGCCTGGGCCCCTGGTTCCAGGTAGCCCAGCTTGGTATAGTTGGTGCCCGGCCCGTTGCGCACGTTCACCCCATTTTCGCCCACCGTGACGCTGGGCGTGACCGGGGCCTCGGTCGGGGTGGGGGGGGAGGTGGGGGAGACGGGCGTTGGCTGCGGCGCGTCGGTGGGGGCGACGGTCGGCGTGGCCGCCGCCGGCAAAGGGGTAAAAGTGGGGTACAGGGCCGTCGGGGTCGGCGCGCTGCCTGGTGTCTCGTCCGTGCCGGCCCGTTCCTCGCTGCTTTCTCTCGCAGGCTGTATAAAGCCGACCCAGATCAGGCCAATGCCCAACGCTGCCAGCGCGAGCCACCCCAGGACGCCCCACACACCAGGTCCCTGCCTGGATGAAAGACTCGAACTTTTTCTCATATTGACCACCTCTCCTGTTATAGAACTTTTTCCAGTTGGATGCCGCGCTCCTGGGCGCGCCGGACCATCCAGTCCTCGTTGTCGAGCGGCAGTGAGGGAGTCTCGCTCGCGGAGCGGCGCTCCAGGCTCAACGCGCCGGTGGGGCAGGCCAGGGCGCACACCCCGCAGCCCACACAACGCCCATAATTGACCTGGCAGACGTCGTCCGTCACCGCCAACGCCGCGAACTGGCAGCGCTCGACACAGTCGCCGCAGCCGATACACTCCTCGCCGTCCACGACGGCGTGAAAACCAGAGTGAGTGATAGCGGTGGGTATGGCGAACTCGGCCACGCCGCGCAATATCCCACAGCAGCAAGTGCAACAGTTACACACGTAAAAGTGTCCGTCGCGATAGTTGCCGGTGGTGTGTACCAATCCCTCCTCCTCGGCCTCGCGCAAGATGCGCAGCGCCTCCTCCTTGCCAATAGCGCGAGTCGTCTCACTGTGACCGAAGGCGTTCTCCACCGGAGCGAACGCCAGGCAGTTGTTGACCTCGTGCTCACAGCCCTTGCCGACGAGTCGCTGCTGGACGCGGCAGATGCAGTCGCTGACGCCCCAGGACTTGGCCCCTTCCAACAACTCGGTGGCGCGCTCGTAAGGAAATATCTCCAGGTCGAAAGGGATCGCCTCCTCGACCGGGATGACGCGGTGGATGGGCGGCGTGCTGCGGATTATGGCGCCGCCTTGCGTCTCCTGGTAGTATTCCTCGAACAGCGTGGCCAGCTCCCTATCCATACGGGATAGCTGGTGCTCGTAAATGCCAAAGGCGAACGGCATCAGCCCAAAGAGTACCTGGCCCTTGCTCCTCTTGAAAATGATTTGCCCCTGGCGGGCCATCTCCTTGAGCGTGCGGTAGGCCGTCTGGGGGTCAACGCCGGCGCGGGCGGCGATGTCGGCGGCCGGCTCGGCTGTCAGTCGCATCACGCCGGCCAGCGCGGCTTCCTCCGGTGTGAATATCTTGGCCAGCAAGCGCAACTCGGCGCCGCTCTCGGTGGCCGGGAAGCCGTTGGGAATGGCGTCTAACCGCCGGGCCAGGCGGCGATAGACGTTCTCGGTCTCAGGTTCTAGCATTGGTTGCCCCCTCCGTGTTGTTCCGTGTTGTGTTGGTCGCCAGGTGATTATAGGCTAGATTCGGATTTTGTCCACTTTTTTCAACTTCCGACTAGATATCTTATGTCAAGTAGGTGGCAGAACCGCCTCTTACTTGACATAAAACAGGAATGCGAGCACATTCGCCGTGCTCGGTGTAGACCCCGCGAAGCAATCTCCCGCCCTCAAATGCAAGCAAGCGGGGATCGCGCCTGACCAACGGGACTAGTGCTCCAAAAACAACCTCGTAGACGCGCTTTCCGCGCCTGCAATTCCAGTTGGATATTACAACAATTACAGCAAAACTTCTTGTTACTCGCGCATGTACCCACGGGCAAACTTGCCCACCACCTGCTTTGTGTTAGAATAGCACTCCTATGTCAACACAGCATAATTTCCGGCTACTACTAGGCGCCCTTTTACTCTGCTTTTGCCTTGCCTTTGTCGCTGGCTTTGGCGTCCATCAACTCTGGGGGCAGGTTGAGCAAACCGCTCGACCTGCCAAGCTCCTGGGACAGTTCTGGGAGGCCTGGGCGCTGGTGGAAGAGTATTTCTACGGCGAACTGCCGCCGGCGCAGGAGCGCACGTATGGAGCCATCCGCCAGGCCCTGACCCTGCTCAATGACCCCTACACAGTCTTTGTCGAGCCTCAGCCCCGCGAGTTGGAGCGGGACCGTCTGCGCGGGGCCTTTGGCGGCATAGGGGTTGCCCTGGAGAGTAATCCCGAGGGTGACATATTGCTCTCCCCCCACCCCGACTCCCCCGCCGAACGGGCCGGCGTCGTCGCCGGTGACATCTTGCTGGCGCTGGACGGTGAAGAGATCGCCGTGGGCGCGACTGTGGATGACATCAGCGCCCGCTTGCACGGCGAGGTGGGCACTCCCGTGACACTCACCATCTCTCACCCCCCCACCCCGCCGTTCGACCTCACCATCACGCGGGAGGAGATTCAAGTGCCCTCCGTGACCTGGCGGATGCTCGAGCGGGCGCCGGACGTGGGTTATATGCGCATCGAATCGTTCACTGAACGGACGGGGGACGAGGCGGCTGCCGCCATCCGTGAGATGCAGGCGCAAGGAGTCGCCGCTTTAATTCTGGACCTGCGCGACAATTCCGGAGGGCTGATCAGCCCGGCCGTCGCCACTGTCGGCCACTTTATCCACGACGGCGTCGTGCTGTACGAACTGACCCGCCGCGAGCCTGAGGAACAGGCCGTCGAGGTACAGGGCGGCAGCATCGCTGCTGACATCCCCCTGGTCGTGCTGGTAAACGGCGGGACGGCCAGCGCGGCCGAGATCGTCGCTGGCGCGTTGCAGGATCATGGTCGCGCCGCTCTGGTTGGAGAACCCACCTTTGGCAAAGGATCGGTTCAACTGATCTATGAGATTTCCGACGGTTCGTCCGTGCACATCACTTCGGCCGTGTGGTTGACGCCAGATCGAAAACGCATCGAAGGGAAAGGGCTGACGCCCGACGTCCACGTCGTGCGCGGCGACGGGCCGCAAGATGAACAGATCGAGCGCGCCGTGATGTATCTCTTATCACGAGATTAGGAGTTGGTTATGGATAGCATTACACGGATACTCAAATTCTTGTTTGTGACCACCATCGTGGTCATCTTTTCCGCGACCGCCTTTGTCGCCGGTTTTGGCACCTCCTATCTGCTGGCCGGGAGTGGCGCGCTGCCAGCCTGGTCGGCAAGCGCCCCAACGGCCACGCCGCCAGCAGAAGGCGGCGAAGAAGAAAAAGTTACCACCCCCACACCCTCATCCGCTCCCACACCCATACCGCTCCCCACACCGGCGAATAGAGACGAGGAAGCTTTCCAGACTTTTTGGGAAGTGTGGGATCTGGTACAGCGCAACTTTTACGGCGAGTTGCCGGACATGCAAAAAGTGACCTACGCCGCCATTCACGGTATGCTGAGTACGCTGGACGACGATTACACCGCCTTCATCGAACCGGAGGTAGCGGCCGTGATAGCCGAGGACGCCACCGGCGAGTTCGAGGGCATCGGCGCGTTCGTAGACCTGGACGAAGACGGCAAAGTGGAACTGGTGGGTATCTTTGAGGACGGCCCGGCGGAAAAAGCGGGATTGCTCACCGGCGACCGGGTGATAGCGGTGGACGGCGTCTCCGTCGTCGGCAAGACGCTCTACGAAGCCATCAACCTGATCCGCGGGGAGGCCGGCAGCGACGTCGTGCTGCTCGTGGAGCGCGAGGGCGAGCCGGAGCCGTTCGAGGTCACTGTCACCCGCGCCCGTCTGGAGATTCCCATCGTTGAGGTGGAAATGCGCGACGACGGCGTCGGCTACATCCGGCTGTACGAATTCAGCGCTACGGCGCACGCGCGCATGAAAGATGGCTTGGAGGAGCTCTTGGCTCAGGATCCGACCGGCATCGTTTTTGACCTGCGCAACAATCCGGGCGGTTGGCTGGAGCAGGCCGTCAACGTAGCCGATCTATTCCTCGACGATGGTGTGATCGTCGTCGAACGCTGGAGCGATGGCAGAGAGAAACGAGTCGAGGCCGAACCCGGAGACGTGGGGGAGGACGTACCACTGGTCGTGCTGGTAAACGGCGGCAGCGCCAGCGCATCCGAGATCGTCGCCGGGGCGCTCCAGGACCGGGAACGAGCCATACTGATCGGGGAACTGACCTTTGGCAAGGGCTCGGTGCAGCGTCCCTTCACCCTCAGCGATGGCTCGGAACTACGGGTCACTTCGGCCCTGTGGTTCACGCCCAACGACCGGGCCATTCACGGCCAGGGAATAACTCCCGACATTGAGATGCCGTGGCCCGTTGACGAGGAACTGGAGCAAGACCCTCAGTTGGAAAGAGCCGTCGAGTATCTACTGACAGGAGAGTGATGTCGGGCACCAAGACCATCGCCACCAACCGCAAAGCGGCTCACGACTTTAACCTGGAAGACCGTTACGAAGCGGGCCTGGTCCTCAAGGGAACAGAGATCAAGTCCATCCGCGCCGGACGGGTGAGTTTGAAAGAAGGGTACGTGCAGCCCCGGCGTGGCGAACTGTGGCTGATTGACGTGCACATCGCGCCCTACGAACCAGCGGGAAGATACGGCCACGAGCCTAAACGTCCACGCAAGCTGCTGCTCCACCGGCGGGAGATTGACCGGTTGATCTCGCGGGTTCAAGAGCGCGGATATACCATCGTGCCTCTACGTCTGTACCTGAAGGAAGGGCGCGCCAAGATCGAGATCGCGCTGGCGCGGGGAAAGCGCAAGTACGATAAGCGGCAAGCTATCGCCAAACGAGAAGCTCAACGAGACGTGGAGCGCGCTTTGAAGGAGCGATGACACAATGCGGCAACCGCTTTCCGCTCTATCGGGTACAGAGTTGTTCTCCATCCATCAGGTCAACCATCTTCCCGATGAGCAAAAGCTACGAGTTTATCGCCGCCTCGTGCCCCACCGAGTCCTCCGCCTTTTCGGAATTGACCCCGAGACACTGGCAGACAGTGAGGGCCGGCGTCTCGTCGAGATCGAGTGTCCGTCCGGCACTTCGTCTGTGGAACTCGTCTTGCGCCACGCTTGGAACGCGCAAGACCCGACGGTGTTCTTGCAAATAGCCGACACGCCCAACAACCAGATCGAGGTGCTCCTGTTCATCATCAACGACCCTCACGCGGAGCGGTTCGACACCGACCGCCTGCCGGATGGGACGCCGACCTATTTCGGCACGCTGGAACGAAACGTCGCGGAAGAGGTGCGAGCGATGAAAGCTGGTCTCGCGCCAGGTCAGGTGCGGGCCGGTCTGAGCCTGACCCGGCGGTTGATCCCCACCCTGGAACAGTTCGTCACCGGCCTGCACCACGACGCGGTTTACATCCAACCGCTGGCTTATCACAACGCCATTCTCTTTGAGCGACTTGGTTTCTCCTACATGCTGGGGCTGGGTCGGATGGAGTGGATTCACAAGGAATTTGCCCCTGGGGGATTGCTGTTCGGGCGACTGGATGGGAGCACTCCATTCCGTCAGCCCGGCGCAGAGTCCAATGTCCGTGGTCGAAGCTGGGCCATCCACGACGGTATCCTCGGCGAGCCTTACACCGACGTGAAAATGTACAAGCGCGTGGGCGTTCACGCCGGCGTCGTCACCTTCCCCAACGCCGTGTGGTAGGAAAGGTATACGGCAGTTTTTTCGCATAGCCTATTTTATTGTCTGAGAAACCGGACGAGTCGGAGGGGAATTGCCCCCCATAATGACTATGCGAAAGGGCAGGGCAAGGACAGCCGCACTCCTTGACAGCTAAGGATCATGCATTATAATGCCCCCGCGTCTCTACTCAAAAAAAGGAGTATTTTATGGAACAGATACAACCCCAATCCATCGCCGACCTGAAACCCAAGATGCGCCTGCCAGGAACCGTAAAGGAGACCTACCTGTACGGCGCAGTGGTTGACATCGGCCTGGAGCGAGACGGTATGGTCCACATTTCTCAGCTTGCTCCCAAGCGCATCAACCGCGTGACGGACGTGGTTCAACCTGGGGACAGTGTGGAGGTGTGGGTCACCAAGGTAGACCCCGAACAGGGGCGTATTGGCTTGACGATGGTCGAGCCGCCTGAGGTGGACTGGCGCGAACTGGCAACGGACCAGGTCTACAATGGCACCGTGACGCGGATGGAGAATTATGGCGTCTTTGTAGATATCGGAGCTGAGCGTCCGGGCCTGCTGCATGTCCGAGAGATGTCAGATGACTACATTCGCCACCCATCGGAATTGGTCAAAATCGGCGACGAGATCGAAGTGCGCGTCCTCAAACTAGATCGCCGCAAGCGGCGAATTGACCTGGCAATGCCGGATCCCGGCGCGATGCTGGAGGAAATGGAGGAAGAGCAAAAGCCCACCCAGACGGCGATGGAGATCGCGCTGCAACGCGCTAAATCGCCGGGCAAAGGGCGCAAGCAGCGCCACAGGAAACCTCGCTCCCCTGACCTATCCGAACGGGAAAGAATCCTGGCAAGCACTCTCGAAAAACATTCACAGCACTAGAGTTTTTCGACCGCGTCACGCACCGCGCGGATATTCGACGTAGGCGCAACGATAGGCGTGACACACCCCGTACCGAGAATAAAGCGCCGACCGCCAGTTTGCGCCATTGCGTCGGCAGCCTGCTCCCACACTTGCTCCGGGTCGCCTCGCACCATCACGTCCCAACGCTGCAACCCGCCGCACACTGCGCCGCCGAAGCGACGTTTGCCCTCCGCCAGCCTCGGCTCCGTCTCCCGGTCGTGCCAATTGAGCACCTGGACAGGATAATCCGCCAACAGGTCGAACATCACGTCGCGGCCGTGCAAGTGCAACACGTTCAGCCACAGCCTCTGCGCCGCTTCCAACACCCGCAGGTCATAAGAGCGGCCAAAGGCCAGGTACTCGGCTTCATTTAGCAGGCTATACTGTGCGTGCTGAACGGCGTAAAAAATCCCATCGGTACCCGCTTCACACACCGAGGCGACGAAACGAATCGTCGTCTCGGCAATAGTCTCCAGGCCAGCGTGGACCGCATCGGGATAGCGGCGCAGGTGCACCAGCAACCGCTCTTTGCCCACCAGGTTCTTGGCCTGGGACAAAGGGCTAAAGACAGTCTGAATAAAAGGCGTCTCCCCCTCCAACCCGTCCGCGATCAACCTCAAACAGTGCAATTGCGCGCCCAGAGCGCCCTCGGTGGGGTCGAGGGGGCAAAGTTTGAGCCAGTCGTCGGGCGACCGGATGGGGTAATGGGTATACTCGCGGGTACCCTCCAGTTTATCCCCGCTCCACTGATCACGCGCTCCCCAATCTTGCGCGCAAAATCCGCTGGCCGGTGTGACCTTGACAAAGTCAAAGTCGTACCTGCGCTGGAAAGCGAGCGTCGCCGCCGCCAGGTCCGCGGGGCGGTAGTCGTCCCCAGGGAAGTGGCGCCACAAGGCCACCGGGGGACGGTCCACTTGCTCGCCCTCGATAGCGGCCCGCAGTCGTTCGATTTTCGTCATCTTGGTCATTACACTCTCCCATTTTCGCGCGATTGGTAAATCGCGGCTACATTTTCGTTAGTCCGTGTTATCAAAGAATCACTCGATCACTTCGATTGAAGCGATCACGATGCTATCGCCGACCGCTCGCCCTTCATCGTCACGTCGCTGCAAGCGATAGCCACCGGCGGACGAGTACAATCCTACATTGAGCAAGTATTCGCCCGGCTGCGTCTCCGGTAGAACGCGGATCTCGTACTCGTCCCACACGTATTTGTCGAGCGGCCAGCGCGTCGTCGGCAGGTCGCCTGGATTGATGTGATCCTCCTGCCCCCACAGGATGTGCAGCGGTTGCGCCAGGTGAACAAAGGATTGGTAATTCACGCTCAACGGCTCCAGCGCGCGCCAATAGAGCACAACGGAGAACTCTTCGCCAGCGCGTACACGCCGCCGGGGCAGATCGTAACCCAAAAGCTCAATCTGACCGTCAAAGTTGGCCCGCAGATCGTGCCGCGCAGCCCATGCCTCTCCCGGCGGTGAGGTGTAGCGCAACCAGTCGTCGCGCGGGTCGATTACGCCGCTTTTGACAATGACGAACAACAGGAGCGCACCACCCAGCCAGAGCCAGTTGGGGGTTGGGGGTTGGGGATTGGGGGGTTGAGAGTTGCGCATTAGCGCCAGGGCAACGATCAACATCATCACACCGGCCGCTGAGATGATCCAGCCGGCCGTGCGAGGCGGCGTGTCCGTGAATTGCACTACCACCTCGTGCTCTCCCTCTGGGACCCAAAGCGTGATGAACCCTTCGGGATAAGCGATCTCAATCTCGACCTCGTCGCCGTCCACGTAGGCCCGCCAGCCGGGAAAGTAGAAGGTGAACAGACGCAGGACAAACCTCTCCGGCATGTAGACGGAGAAACGGTCGTAAAGCGGGCGGTGTTCGATAATCTCGGCCCTGGCCCCCGTCGGCAGCGAGGCCCGATTGATCCTATCCACCGGGCCGGGGACGTAGGACTCGATCAGGCTGGCCTCGGGGTGTACCATCACCTGCGCCGCTCCCGTCGGCATAAAGTCCGCCGTCGAGGTAGTGCCGAGCGCCAGGCTGCGCTGCTCCCACTCGATGATGTCGTGAGGGGCCGTGGGGCCAAAGTCAGAAGGCCACAACGGTGGGTAGAGCACCGGCAGCGCCAGGGTCAGCATCGCCGCCAGGCCAGCGGCCAGCGCCGGATTGCGCCAGCGACCAGCGGGCAACAGGGTCGCACCGCCTGCCGCGCACAGCGCCAGCATCAGATTGGCCGGTCCCAGCAAGCGCCACGGGAACTGGAGGTACACCATCAACGGAACACGTTCCCAAACAGAGAGTGAGGCCGGCAACATCAAAAAGAGCAACCCCAACCCAACCAGGACGAAATATGCCAAAATTCGCCGGTTGGGGGTCGCAGGACGCAGGAGCGCGCCCAGCGCCGGAAGCGCCAGTGACCACTGGGCCGGCCCCAGGTTGAAGCGGTAGCGCGGGGCGGTCGCGCCCAGGTCGAGCAAGCGCGAGGGGGCCAGCAGTTCCCCTAAAGATAAAAAGTGCTGGCGAAAGTCAAAGTGGCCGGGGCCGACGACGTTCAACCGCACTGCGCTCCGCTCCAATATCGCCGGCAGCCAGAAAAAAGCGACGATGGCAGCCGCCAGGGCAAGGGCCAGCCCCCCCCACCCCGCCCGGTCGCGCCCCGGGCCGAACAAAATCTCCCACACCCAGTAAGCCAGCAGCAAAACGGTGGATACCATGGCTAGCAAATTGTGGCTGAGCAAGAGAGCCGCCAGCGATAGCACGCTTCCCAACAGCGCCCCCCGCCCCCCCACCCTCATCAAGCAGCGAAAGGCATAAAAGACCAGCGGAAGCAAACAGATGGAGAAATGCTCCGCCAGGACGCCGCGCGCATGAGGATCAATATAGACAACGTAGGGAGCGAACACATAGGAGGCCGCCGCCAGCACCCCCGCCGCCGGCCCAAACAACTCGCGCCCCAAGAGGTAGGTCCCCAGAGAGGCAACGAGCAACCCCAACACAAACACCGCCTTCACCCCACCCACGATGTCCACACCCGGCAGCAGGTCGAACAGGTTCGCCAGGTAGTAGGTCAGCGGAGCATAATAGTTAAAGATGGGATAGCCGTAACCATAGTAAAAGTCGGGCGCCCAGCGGGGATAGGCAGCGCCGCCGCGGATGGTATGGCCCAATTCGGCCGCCCGGTAGACGTGTAGCTCGGCATCCGTGTGATGAGGCAGGCCAGGCCGGGTGAGGAACGCGGCCGCCGCGACGAGGGCCAGGGCCAAAACCAAAACGTGAAACGTGAAACGTGAAACGTGAAACGTGAAACGTGAAACGTGAAACGTCAAACGTGAAGCGTGATGTGTTCCCTGCCAGATCATTACGTTTCGCGTTTCACGTTGACGTTTCACGCAACTTGCGCCACGAGATCGGCGATCTGCTCCGGGTGCTCGGCCACCCGCACGCCGACCGCCTCGAAAGCAGCGACCTTTTCAGCCGCCGTGCCGCTGCCGCCCTGGATGATGGCTCCGGCGTGGCCCATACGCTTGCCGGGCGGCGCGGTTCTCCCCGCGATAAAGGCGGTGACCGGCTTGGTCATCCGCTCGGCGATAAAGCGGGCGGCCCGCTCCTCGTCGCTGCCGCCGATCTCGCCGATGAGCACCACCTGCTCGGTCAGCGGGTCATTCTCGAACATCTCTAGCACGTCAATAAAAGTCGTGCCAATGATGGGATCGCCGCCAATGCCCACACACGTGGTCTGACCGATGCCGCGTGCCGTCAGCGCATAGACCACCTCGTAAGTCAGCGTGCCGGAGCGGGAGACGACGCCCACCGGGCCGGAGACAGCGATGTGACCAGGCATAATGCCGACCTTGGCCTCGCTAGGGGTGAGCAAGCCCGGGCAGTTGGGGCCGACCAGTCGCACCCCTCTCTGGTCGAGGTAGGCGCGGACGCGGATCATGTCCAGCGTGGGGATGCCCTCGGCGATGCAGACAATCAGTGGGATGCCGGCGGCGGCTTCCAGGATCGCGTCGCTGGCAAAGCGGGCCGGGACGTAGGCGATGGCCGCGTTGGGCTCGGTCGCCGCCACCGCCTCAGCGACGGTATCAAAGACGGGCACCTTGCCATCACACGCCCACTGACCACCCTTGCCGGGTGTGACGCCGGCCACGATCCGCGTACCGTAGGCGAGCATCTGGTCGCTGTGGAACTCGCCCTCGCGCCCGGTGATGCCTTGCACCAGCAACCGCGTGTTCTTGTCAACTAGGATCGCCATCGTTATCTCACCTCCAATTCACCCCTGGCGGCAGCGACCGCTTTCTGCGCCGCGTCCGCCAGCGTCGTGGCCGTGATCAGCTCGTAGCCCGATGCAGCCAAAACCGCCCGCCCCTCCTCCTCGTTCGTGCCCACCAGCCGGGCGACCAGCGGAACGTCCGGCTTGACCTCCTCGAAAGCGACCAGGATACCCTTGGCCACCTCGTCGCAGCGGGTGATTCCGCCAAAGATGTTGAACAGCACCGCCTTGACATTGGGGTCGGCCAGGATGAGGCGCAGCGCCGTCGCCACCCGCTCCGCTTTGGCCCCGCCGCCGATATCCAAAAAGTTGGCCGGCGCGCCGCCAAAGTGCTTGGCAATGTCCATCGTCGCCATCGCCAGTCCCGCGCCGTTGACCATGCAGCCGATCTCGCCCTCGAGTTGGACGTAGCTCAGGCCAGCCTCCCGCGCCTCTCGTTCGGTTGGCGTCTCTTCGTCCAGGTCGCGCATCTCGGCCAGGTCGGGGTGGCGGAAGAGACCGTTATCGTCGAGCACCATCTTGCCATCCACCGCCAGCAGCTCCCCCGCGCCGGTGACGACCAGCGGATTGATCTCGGCCAGCGAAGCGTCGTAGGCCACGAACGCCTCGTACAGGCCGCGCGCGATGCGGTCGAAGGCACGGCGCTGCTCGGCCGCCAGCCCGATCCCCTTGGCCAACTCCATCGTCTGGTAGCCGCGCAACCCCAGGAAGGGGTCAATGGTTATCTTTTTAATGGCGTCAGGGTTGGTACGGGCCACCTCTTCGATCTCGACGCCCCCCTCGGAGGAGGCCATCATCACCGGGCGGCGGGCGGCCCGATCCACGACGATGCCCAGGTAGATCTCGTGCCGGATGTCGGCTGCCTCGTCCAGCAGCACTCGGCGCACCGGCAGGCCCTTGATCTCCATCCCCAGGATCTCGCCGGCCAGTTTTTCGGCCTCGGCAGGAGTCTGGGCGAGCTTGATGCCGCCGGCCTTGCCGCGCCCTCCGACCAGTACCTGGGATTTGACGACGACCCGTCCTCCCAATTCCTCGGCAATGCGGCGCGCCTCCTCCGGCGTCGTGGCGACCTCGCCGGTCGGGATCGGCACGCCGTGGGCGGCAAAGAGCCGTTTGGATTGATACTCGTGTAGTTTCACGTGTTTACCTCCATAGGTGGTTGGTTTGTTGGTCGGCCCAGATTATAGCACAGCAGGCACACTGGTCAAGACTGCGCTTGTCAAGCCGGCCACGATAGGCTATACTTGGGCGTGGAATGGGAGAAGGAGTATGTACCATGTCTTTGCGGTATCCGACGGCAGCGGCAGGACGGCCGAACGGGCGCTGATTGCAGCCCTGGCGCAATTCGCGGGCGCGGACGTCAAGATCGAACGGCGGGAGAAAGTGCGCACCGAGGAACACGTGCACCAGGTGGTACGAGAGGCCGCTCAGGTCAGAGGCTTTATCCTCCACACACTGGTTTCAAACAGCCTGCGCCAGACCATGTTGCGCGCGGGACGGATGCACAACGTCGAGACGATTGATCTGATGGGGCCGCTGCTGGCGCGGCTTTCTCAACAACTCTCTATCTCACCCACTGAAAAGCCCGGTCTATTCCGGCAACTGAACGAAGAGTACTTCCGGCGCATCGAGACAATGGAGTTCGCCTACCGCCACGACGACGGTCGCCGCGCTAACGAGCTTGCGCAGGCGGAGCTGGTGTTGGTGGGGGTCTCGCGCACCTTCAAGACCCCGCTCAGCATCTATCTCTCTTTCAAGGGATGGTTCGTCGCCAACGTGCCCATCGTGCTGCAAGTAAAGCCGCCGCCAGAGTTGTTCGATCTGCCCCCCGGCCACGTTTGCGGCCTCACGATTAACCCACTGCGACTGGTGGAACTGCGGCGCGTGCGGCACGAATACCTGGGTGGAGCCGCCGGCGACTATGCCGACCTCGACTTTGTACAGCGAGAAGTGGGGTATGCGCTCGCCATCTTTCACAGCCGCCCTCAGTGGCCCGTCGTAGACGTGACCGACAAACCCATAGAAGAGATCGCTTCCGAGATCTTGGCGCTCGCGAGGCAGACACAGTCGGATTAGCAGATACAAGACCATGCCCAAAGTGACCCCGGTTCGCAAACAGTATCTCCAGATCAAGGCCCAGCATCCGGACGCTATTCTCTTCTTCAGGCTGGGCGATTTCTACGAGACCTTTGACGAGGACGCAGAGGTCGCCGCCCGCGAGCTCGACCTCGTCCTGACCTCGCGCCCGGTCGCCAAGAACCAGCGCGTGCCGATGGCCGGCGTCCCCTACCACGCCGTCGAGGGGTACATCGCCCGCCTCATCGAAAAGGGCTACCGCGTCGCCATCGCCGAGCAAATAGGAGAAGCTACCGGCCGGGGACTGGTCCACCGGGCAGTGAGGCGAGTCGTGACCCCCGGCACCGTCGTCGAGCCGGCGCTGCTGGACGAGAAGCGACCCAATTACCTGGCAGCGGTGGTTATCGAAGAGGAACAGGCCGGGTTGGCCTACGCCGACATCACCACCGGCGAGTTTGCCGCCGCCCGCCTGGACGCGACAGAGGTGGAGCAAGAACTTGCGCGGCTGCAACCCCGCGAATGTCTGATACCGGACACCTCCAACAACCAATACCCTATACCCAACTATACCCACCTCACACCGCTCCCGCTCTACCGCTTCGAGTTGGGGGCAGCCCAACGAGTATTGCTCGACCACTTTGACGTGACGACGCTGGAAGGCTTTGGCTGCGCCGGCAGACCGCTGGCTATCCGGGCCGCTGGCGCCATCGTTCATTACCTGCGCGAGACCCACGAGGGAGCGCTGGCGCAGATCGTGGCCCTCAGCACTTACTCGACCGCCCGCTTTATGATGCTCGACGGGGCCACGCGCCGCAACTTGGAGCTGACCGAGACGATCCGCGAGCACAAAGCGCGCGGCTCGCTGCTGGGCGCGCTCGACCTGACACTCACCCCGATGGGCGGGCGGCTGCTGCGGACACGGCTAGCCCAGCCGCTGCTCGACCGGGCGGAGTTAGAAGCGCGGCTGGACGAGGTGCAAGCGTTCTACGACGACACTATCCTGCGCGGAAGAGTGCGCGAACTGCTCAAGGAGGTCTCTGACCTGGAGCGGCTGACCAATCGGGTGCTGGCGGGCATAGCGCGGCCAAGAGACCTGGTCGGCTTGCGCAAGACCCTCCAAACTGTGCCGGAACTCGTAGCGACGATGCAGGAGGCAGGAGGCAAGAGGCAGGATGCAGGAGGCAGGATGCAGGATTTTGTATCTTTTCTCAATCCCTGCGATGACGTCGTTTCTCTCGTCGCCTCCGCCATCGTGGACGACCCGCCGGCGAGCATGTCCGATGGCGGCGTCATCCGGCCCGGCTTTTCCTCGGAACTGGATAGCGTCGTCATGGCCGCGCGGGACGCCAAAGCGTGGGTCGCCAACCTGGAAAAGAAGGCGCGCGAGCGCACCGGTATCAAGAACCTCAAGGTGGGTTTCAACAAAGTCTTTGGTTACTATATTGAGGTCACCAAATCCAACCTGGACGCGGTTCCTGAGGAATACATCCGCAAACAGACGTTGGTCAACGCCGAGCGGTATATCACGCCAGAGTTGAAGGAATACGAATCTCTGATCCTGAACGCCAAAGAGCGGCAAGTCGAGATCGAATCACGATTATTCAAAGAGGTCTGCCGGCAGGTGGGAGCACGGAGCGGGCCATTGCTCGAGACGGCGCGGGCGCTGGCCCGGGTGGATACAGCGGCGTCGCTGGCCGAGGTGGCCGTGCGCAACCGGTACGTGCGGCCTGAACTGGACGACGAGGACGCGGGCTGCCGCTTGGAGATCGTAGCCGGAAGACACCCCGTCGTCGAGCGGGCGCTACAGGAGGAGCCTTTCACACCCAACGATTTGCACCTCAACGATGATGAGCGCATCCTGATCATCACCGGGCCGAACATGGCCGGAAAGTCAATCTACCTGCGGCAGAATGCGCTCATCGTACTGATGGCCCAGATGGGCAGCTTTGTACCAGCCGACCGGGCGCGGATCGGCATCGTGGACCGCATCTTTACCCGCATTGGGGCGATGGATGAGATCGCCGCCGGTCGCTCGACCTTTATGGTCGAGATGATCGAGACAGCCAACATCCTCAACCACGCCACACCCCGCAGCCTGCTCATCCTCGACGAGATCGGCCGCGGCACCAGCACCTACGATGGCCTCTCCATCGCTTGGGCGGTAGTCGAATACCTGCACAACCATCCGCAGCGACGAGCACGCACGCTCTTTGCCACCCACTACCACGAGCTGACCGAAACGGCTGAACGACTCCCCGCGGTGCGCAATTACAATCTGGACGTGGTGGAGGAAGAAGGCCGGGTCGTATTCCTGCACAAGGTGATAGCCGGTGGAGCGGACCGCTCCTATGGCATCCACGTGGCACAGTTAGCGGGCGTGCCCAAGCCCGTCATTCACCGGGCCGAGGAATTGCTGAACCAGTTGGAAAGCGGCGAATTTCGCCCCGGCACGCCCGCGCTGGAACCTCGCCAGCCGCTGCTCTTTGCCGACCAGCACCCGGTGGTAGAAACACTGCGGGAACTGGACGTCTCCCAAATGACGCCCTTGGAGGCCATCAACGAGCTATACAAGTTACAGCGGCGGGTGAAAAAAGATTAGGGCGGAAGAGCGTGGTCGTAGACGTGCGCCGCTTACAGCAGCTTGACGATCAACCGGGCAACCAGCAAGAGAGCCAGGCCAATAGGCAGAATCAGCAGCCCTACCCCCAGCACCGGGGTCAGTCCCACGCCAACCAGCGAGACGACCACCCCTACCAGCCCAAAGACGCCCGCCAGTATCACTGCCAGCAACGCGAGTGGCAGCTTGATCAGCCAGGCCAGTAACAGGAACGGCAGTTTGAGCAACCAGGTCAGAAAATCTAACATCACTTTCACCTCCATCCACCTCCATCTTCTCGTTAACTTTAATACGCAAGGCGCCTTTCCAGGTTGCACTCGCCCGCGCACCGATTTCGATGAAACCTGGATTATCAAATCCAAGCCAGGGGCGGGAACGGCCGAGTAGTTACTGAGGAATATCCGTGTATCAGAAGGGCTTGATAGTTCAGACAAAGCTGACTCCCCCGCGCCTCCACAAGCGCACTCTCCATCGCACCCGTCTGACCCACCGATTGCTGGAGGTGTTAGACTATCGTCTCGCCATCGTACAGGCCGGGGCCGGCTATGGCAAGAGCACCGCGCTGGCGGCGCTCGCAGAGAAAGGTCACCCCCTGGCGTGGTATCATCTCAGCACCGAGGATGGAGACCCTCTCGTTTTTCTCCTCCACCTCATCCACAGCTTCCGTACCGCCCTGCCGGGCCTATCTGAGGAGCCGCTGACGCTGTTAGACACGTGGGAGAGGGGAAACAGCGAGTTGCCGTGGGTGACCGTCGTGGGCGGACTGATCAATCAGTTGGCCGAACAGTCTAAAGGCCCCGTGCTCTTGATCCTCGATGATTTTCACCTTCTGGGCGACTCCGCCGAGACTGGCCGCATCCTGGATTGGTTCATCGGACGCGCGCCGTCCGACCTGCACGTTATTCTCTCTACCCGCTATCCACTCAAACTGCCCACCCTGGTCACTTGGAGGGTCAGGGGCGAGGTGCTGGATATCGGACAGGAGGAATTGACCTTTACGTCCGGAGAGATCGAGTCGCTTTTCCACGAGCAGTATAATCTACCCCTCACCGCCGAGGAAGTGGGGCACCTGGCGGCCAAGACCGAGGGTTGGGCCATCGCCTTACAACTGATCTGGCAGGGATTGCGCAGCGAGGCCGTCTCCACGCTGTCTCAGGCCCTGGAGCGGCTGTCCGGCTCTTCCGAGAACCTCTTTGCCTATCTATCTCAGGAGGTTTTAGAGCAGCAGCCCCCCGATGTTCAAGAGTTTCTGCTCATCACGGCAGTGCTGCGAGAGATGACGGCGGCTGTCTGCGATTGCCTGCGGGGCCGCGACGATAGCGACCAAATCCTGCGCTATCTCTTGGAAAGCGGGTTGTTCACCACGGATATGGGCAACGGCCACGCGCGCTACCAGTCACTCTTCCGCGAGTTCCTATGCCACCGCCTGACCCCGCACGCAGAGCGAAGAGCACACCGCAAGGCCGCCGACTGTTGGCAACGCCAGGGAGGGCCAGAGGAAGCAATCTATCACCTGTTGGCGGCCAACGCCTTCGAAGAGGCGGCCGGCATCCTCGAACGGTTAGGACGAGAGATGGTGCGGGACGGTCGTCTCGACACACTGGCCGGGTGGATCGGCGATCTATCCCCAGACGTACTCGAGCGTCATCCGCTCCTCTTAATCTACCTGGGCGATGTAGCCCGCCTTCACAGCCGCTTCGACAAAGCCCTAGATTGGTACCGCCAGGCGGAGAAACGGTGTCGCGCCAGAGACGACATGCAAGGGACCAGTCAGGCCTTGCGCGGTCAGGCGCGAGTCTACCTGGACACGGTCAATCCCAGACAGGCGGAGCATCTGTTACAGGATGCGCTACGACTTTCCGACGGCCAGGAAGACCGCGAGAGTCGCGCTCGTTTACTAGAGCTATTAGCGGAGAATCTGCTCAACCTGGGCCGGCTGGAGGAGGCTGAACGTCTCCGGGCACAGTTCAAAGAGTTGCGGGAGGAGGGGCCTGGAAGAGCCGAGTTAGCAGTGCGCGTACTTTTGCGTACCGGTCAGCTGGATCAGGCGCGCCGCCTACTGGAAGAGCGGGCGGAGGCCGAACGGCGGGAACCCATCCTGCGCCCTCGCTCCCACCGCGAGACGCTCCTGCTGCTTTCTCTGATCCTATCCTTCCAGGGTGAAGGGGAAAAGGCGTACCGCTGTGCAGTAGAGGGCACCGAACGCGGACAGGCCCTACATTCCCCTTTCGTCACTGCCGTCGGTTATATGCGCCAGGGACATGCCTGGCTCTTGCGCAAAGCCTCCCAGGCATACGACGAAGCCTGTCGCTGCTTTAGAGAAGCTATCGCTCTGGGAGACACTCTGGCGGTGCCACGCCTCAAGGTAGAGGCATTCTGGGGGTTGTGCCGGGCGCTCGGCTTCCGGGGGAAAATCGAAGAGGCCGAACGGGCGGCCGAACAAGGGATCGAGATCGCCCAGCGGGCCGGCGACGAGTGGATCGAGGCCCTCATCCGCGTCTCAATGGGGGCCGGATATACGCTCGCCCAGCGATACGCGGATGCCTCCATCTGGCTGGCCCAAGCGGCGAACGCTTTCCGTGAATGCGGAGACACCTTCGGTGAAGCGGTGTCTCGGCTCTGGCAATGCCTATTGTGGGAGGAGACGGAGGACACCGCCCGGCTAGAACATGGAGTTGGCGAACTCTTACAACTGATCAACCAACACGGGTACGTTTATCTCTTTACCCACAAAACCCTACTGGGACCGCCTGACCACCGCCGTTCGGTCCCCCTCCTGCTCTTTGCCCGGGACGCCACACGACAGCGCGTCTATGCCGAGAGCATCCTGGCCCAGATGGGGCTGGAACGGCTAGAGATTCACCCTGGCTACCAGCTACGGATACAGACCTTGGGCTCCTTCCGCGTCTGGCGAGGCGCACAAGAGATCGCACCACAAGATTGGCAGCGTGAAAAGGCCCGCCAGTTGTTCCAATTACTGCTGACCTACCGGCGCAAGATGCTGGACCGGGATCAAATCGTAGAATTGCTGTGGCCCGGGCTGGCCCCCGAACCGGCCTGGCGGGATTTTAGGGTAGCTCTCAGCACTCTTTTCCGGGTGCTAGAGCCAGAGCGGAAACGGGCAGCACCCTCGGCCTATGTGCTCCGTGACGGCAGTCTGTACGGTCTGCGACCCGGGGCCGACCTATGGCTGGATGCCAAGCAGTTCGAGCGTCTGGTCGCTGAAGGGAACAGCCACTTTGACCGCGATCTGGAAACCGGGATAGATCGCTACCGGCAAGCGCTGGCCCTCTATCAGGGGGAATATCTGCAAGAATGTCCCTACAAAGATTGGTGCAGTGAAGAACGAGAGCGATTGCTCACTCTCTACCTACGTACCTCAGACCGGCTGGCCCGCGCTCTGATAGAAGAGAAGCAATGGGAGGAAGCCATTGCAGTTTGCCAATCCATCCTGGTCCGCGATGATTGTTGGGAACAGGCCTGCCGCCTGATGATGACCGCCTACATCCGCCTGGGCAACCGGGCACAGGCTCTGCGGACCTACCGGCGCTGTGCAGAGCGGCTGAGAGAAAAGTTAGAGATCGAGCCTTCCGCAGATACCGTCCGCCTCTACGAATCCATCTTGCAGCCTGCGCGTCACCAGGAATAGCCCCGTTGTAACTCCCCAGTAACACATCTGTGCTATCATGGGCAAGAGTTTCACCTGCCCATACTCGTGCTCACACATGATGCCTGAAGCAACCGTCACTTCGTTCATCCTGCGCTTTACCCAGGAGCATCTCTCTGAGATTGAATCCTCCGCCGACGCGTGGCGTGGCGTTATTCGGCACGTGCAAACCGGCGAACAAACCCACTTCATCCAGATGGAGGATGCGCTGGCCTTTATCGCCCGCTACGTGGACATCGGAAGCGGCGCAATGCAAAAAGGGAAAAGAATATGCGACTGAAAGACAAAGTCACACTCATCACCGGCGGAGCGGCCGGCATTGGACAAGTCACCGCCCTTCGCCTGGCCGAGGAAGGAGCCCAAGTCATCCTGTGCGACGTGGCCGAGGATGCCGGCCAGGAGACAGCCGCCAGGATTGGCCCCAACGCCGCGTTTTACAAAGTGGACGTCACCGACCGCCAGGCGGTACAGGAGTGGGTGGATGACGTGGTCGCCAGGTACGACCGGGTCGACGTCCTGGTCAACAATGCCGGCATCCTCCGGGACAACCAATTGGTCAAATTCAAGGACGGTCAGGTGGTCAAGCAGATGCCGGAAGCTGATTTTGACCTGGTAGTGTCCGTCAACCTGAAGGGAGTCTTTAACTGCACCCAAGCGGTAGTACCCTACATGATCCGGGGTGGCGGAGGAGTCATCCTCAACGCCTCCTCGGTGGTCGGCCTGTACGGGAACTTTGGGCAGACCAACTATGTGGCGACCAAGGCAGGCGTGATTGGAATGACCAGGGTATGGGCGCGGGAGTTGGGGCGTTACAACATCCGCGTCAACGCTGTAGCTCCCGGCTTTATTCTCACCGAGATGGTACGGCAGATGCCCGAAAAAGTCATAGAAAGTATGAAAAAACGCACCCCGTTGGGGCGCATGGGACTCCCAGAGGATATTGCAAACGCTTACCTCTGGCTCGCTTCCGACGAGGCCAGTTTCGTACACGGCGCTGTGCTCAGTGTGGACGGCGGTATCGTCGTGGGCACGTGAATCACAAAACATTACTAGTGACGGACGACAGGAGGTCCGAATGATCGTCGGTGATTGGCTGGGGCGGCGGGCGCAACTCACGCCGAACAAGCTCGCCCTGGTGGACACTCTCAACGATAATCGCCACATCACTTACCGCGAGTGGAGTCACTCGGTCAACCGCACCGCCCGCTTCCTCGCAGAACGACTGGGCGTCCAGAAAGGAGATCGTGTAGCGGTTCTGGCGCACAACAGCGTGGAGTATCTGGACGTGTGGTTTGCTCTGGGCCGCATCGGGGGCATTTTACAGAACCTGAACTGGCGGCTGACTCCCCCCGAATTGGAAGGGCTGCTGGCCGACGCCGAACCTGTGGCCCTCGCCTACAGCGGCGATTTTGCCGCGCAGGTGAACGCGCTGCGCGGGCGAGTTCCCGGCGCGCCTCACTTTGTGACTCTGGACGAACCGGCCAACCCGGACGACGTGGCGTTCACGGAGCGAGAAACTTGCTCCGCTGCGCCGCTGCCGGAAATCGAACTGGACTGGGACGATACGTGGGTGATCTGCTACACGGGCGGGACGACCGGGTTGCCCAAGGGAGCGGCCCTCACCCATCGGGCCATCACCGCCAACGCGGCCAACACCATCATCTCCTGGGGGCTGACTCCCGATGATGTCGCTATTCTCAACACCCCACTGTTCCACACCGGCGGGTTGAACGTCTTTACCGCGCCGTTGGTCTACACCGGCGGCGCCAGTATCGTCTGCCGGGATTTCGACCCCGACCAGGTCTTTGACCTGGTTCGTGAAGCCGGAGTGACCCTCTTTTTTGGCGTGCCTACCATGTTCATCCTGCTGCAACAGCATCCCCGTTGGGAAGAGGCGGACTTTTCCCCGCTCAAGCTCGTCATCAGCGGGGGCGCGCCCTGCCCGATGCCGGTGTTTGAAAAATTCTGGGAGCGCGGCGTGGATTTCAAGACCGGCTACGGCCTCACCGAAGCCGGCCCTAACACCTTTTGGCTTCCGCCGGAGGACGTCCGCCGCAAGCCCGGCGCGGTGGGCCGGCCGCTGTTTCACATTGATGTGCGCGTCGTGCGGGAGGATGGAAGCGAGTGCGACGCTGGCGAGGTGGGCGAGCTGATCGTCAGCGGCCCCCACGTCTGCGCCGGGTACTGGAATGACCCCCAGGCCACGGCGGACGCTATCCGTGACGGATGGCTGCACACGGGAGACCTGGCGCGACGAGACGCAGAGGGATATTACTACATCGTAGGCCGGCTTAAGGATATGCTCATCTCTGGCGGCGAGAACGTCTACCCGGCGGAGGTGGAGAGCGTGATGCACGCCCACCCGGCGGTGGCGGAGGCGGCCCTCATCGGCGTGCCGGACGAGAAATGGGGCGAGGTCGGGCGCGCCATCGTCGTCCGCACAGAGCAGGGGCTGAGCGGGGCTGGCCTGATCGCCTACCTGCGTGAGCGGCTGGCCGCTTACAAAGTGCCCAAATCCATCGTCTTTGTGGATAATTTGCCCCAAACCGGCGCGGGAAAGATTGACAAGCAGGCATTGGTCGAGATATACGGAAAGCGTGAAACGTGAAGGAGTCTCAGGATGCCTCGAGTGCGCGCGAATGATATTGAACTGTATTACGAAATCACCGGCTCCGGCGACCCCCTGGTGCTCATCTCCGGCCTGGGGTACGGCCTCTGGATGTGGCACAAGATGATCCCTGGCCTGGCAGAGCGCCGCCAGGTGATCGCCTTCGACAACCGGGGCGCGGGCCAGACGGACAAGCCCGACGGCCCCTACAACGTGCAGATGATGGCCGACGACACGGCCGGGCTGATGGACGCCCTGGGGATCCAGAGCGCGGCGGTGATGGGCCACTCGATGGGTGGTTTCATCGCCCAGCAATTGGCGCTCGGCCGGCCCGACCTGGTGGATAAGCTGATTCTCTCCGCCACCAACTTTGGCGGCCCGCGTCACGTACCCGTGACCGCCGCGGCAATGGCAGTGATTATGGACCGCTCCGGCGACCCGGTGGACGTAGTAAAGCGCGGCATCGCCGTCGCCTGCGCACCCGGCTTTGCCCAAGCCCATCCCGAGGTCGTGGAAGAGTTGATCGCCTACCGCCTCGGCAACCCCGTGCCGCCAGTCCAGTACCAGGCGCAGACGGCCGTCGGGCTGGGGCTGTTGAGTGAGGAAGCCTGCTTTGAGCACAGGCTCGAGGGCGTACAGTCCCCCACGCTCATCCTATTTGGAGAACACGACAAAGTAGTGCCGCCCGCCAACGCCGACCTGCTGGCCGCCAAGCTCCCCAACGCGCGGGTTGAGATATTTTCCAACGCAGGTCACATCTTTCCCATCGAGCAGCCCGAGGCAGCGGTGAGCGCCGTACTGGATTTCTTGGGAGACTAGAATGAAACGCTACGCACAGATCATCAGCACAGGCTCCTACGTCCCCGAACGCGTCGTCGCCAACGCCGAAATAGACCACATCCTCGGTGAACGGACCAGCGAGTGGCTGGTCGAGAACGTCGGCATCCACGAGCGCCGCTGGATGAGCCCCGACCAAACGACCTCTGACCTGGTCGTGGCTGCTTCCCAGCAAGCTCTGGAGCGCGCCGGTATCGGACCCCAAGAGATTGATCTGATCATTGTCTCCACCGATACGCCCGATTACCTGTCGCCTGGAACCTGCGTCGTCGTGCAGCACAAACTGGGAGCGGTCAACGCCGGGGGTTACGACGTTAACAGCGCTTGCGCCGGATGGGTGGCGGCCCTGGACCAGGGCGCGCGCTACATCGCCACCGAGCCAGAGATGCGGCACGTTCTGGTCGCAGGGGGGTATGGCATGAGCCGCTTCCTCGACTTGAGCGACAAAAAGACCGCCAATCTGTTCGCCGATGGGGCCGGAGCCGTCGTACTAGGCGCGGGGGACGAGCGAGGTTTCCTGGCGAGCAAATTCCTCGCCAAAGGCGAGTTCCACGACGCGTTGGGAATTTACACCGGCGGCGCCTTCCGGCCTTGCACGCCAGAGAATCTGGCGACCTATGGCCCGCCGCGTGTCCAGTTCGTCAAAAAATTCCCCAAAACATTCAACACCGAGCACTGGCCCCAATTGATTCAGGATGCTCTGGACAAGGCCGGGCTGACCCTGGACGACGTTGACCTGTTCCTCTTCACTCAACTCAACCTGCGCACCATCGAGATCATGATGGATACCCTCGACCAGCCGATGGAGAAAACCTACTGGGTGATGGACAAGTGGGGCTACACCGGCTCGCCTTGCGTAGCGATGGCCCTGGACGATGCCATTGCCCAGGGATGCGGCCCGCAGCCGGGGCAGGTCGTGCTCTTTTGTACCAGCGGCGGCGGCATCAACATGGCGGCCTCGGTGTGGCGCTGGACGGCGGGAGGTTGAGCGATGTACATCGGCGACTATCTCGGACGGCGTGAAATCTATAGCCCCGACAAGCTGGCCGTGGTGGACACGGGCAAAGACCCTGCGTGGCGGCTGACCTACCGCCAGATGAACGAACGCGCCAACCGCTTTGCCAACTGGCTGTGGGACGTAGCGGGGATCAAAAAGGGTGACCGGGTGGCGATTCTGGCGCGAGACGGGATCGAGCACCTGGATTGCTTCTTTGCCTGCGCCAAGCTGGGCGCGATCCACACCGCCCTCAACTGGCGACTCCACTGGCGGGAACTGGAGAACGTCATAGAACAGACTACCCCCACCGTCATCATCTACTCCGACGACTTTAGAGATGGCGTGGCCCAACTAGAGGCTGCCATACGCGGCACGGGACACGCAATACACCGCTACTTGCACGTAGAGGGCGACGGCATCCCCGGCAGTCTGCACTTTGAGACGGCGCTGCAATCGGCACAGGCCGCGCCCGTCGCCTGCGAGTCAGTGGACGAGGAGAACATCGCGGCCCTCATCTTCACCGGCGGCACCAGCGGCCTGCCAAAAGCGGCCCAGGTCTCCCATCGCATGATCGCCTGGAACACCCTCAACACCGTCATCCACGACGTGACCCACAACGACGTCTATCTCAACGTCTTCCCCATGTTCCACACCGGCGGGCTCTTCGTCTACACCCTGCCCCAGGTCATCTTTGGCGGAACCACCATCCTGTTACGACAGTTCGACCCGGCTCAGGTGCTACAACTGATTGAGCGCGAGCGGGTGACGATCTTTGCCGGTGTGCCGACCATGTACCAGATGCTGACCCAGGCGGATAACTGGGAAGAGGCCGATCTTTTTTCCCTGCGCTTCTGCACCAGCGGCGGCGCCCCCCTGCCGGTGCCCCTGGTGAAAAAGTACACGCAGGAGAAAGGGATTCGCTTCAAACAGGGATTTGGCATGACCGAGTTTGGGCCGGGCATCTTTGCCCTGGCCCCAGAGGACGCGGTGCGCAAGGCCGGTTCCATCGGCCGCCCCAATTTCTACGTGGACGCCCGCATCGTGGACGACGACGATAACCCCCTCGGCCCGGACCGGGTGGGCGAACTGGCGCTCAAAGGGCCATCCTATTGCTCGGGCTACTTTAACGACCCGGACGCGACCGCCAAAGCCGTGGACGACGAGGGCTGGTTCCACACCGGCGACCTGGCCCGCCACGACGAGGAATGGTATTTCTACATCGTGGACCGCAAAAAGGACATGTTCATCTCCGGCGGCGAGAATGTCTATCCGGCCGAGATCGAAAAGGTTCTGTACGAGCATCCCGCCGTACACATGTGCGCCGTCGTCGGCCTGCCCGACCCCAAGTGGGGCGAGGTGGGCCTGGCCTGCGTCGTCCTCAAGCCAGGGGCGACGGTTACTGAGCAAGAAATGATCGGCTTTATGCAAGGGCGCCTGGCCCGCTACAAAGTTCCCAGGAGGGTCGAGTTCCTGACCGAACTGCCCATCTCGGGCGCGGGCAAGATCCTCAAGCGCGAGTTACGTGAGATTTTTGTTAGAGCAAAGGAGGAGGAAAAATGAGCGAGATCACAAATTTGGCAGGCATCACTTCTCGGATGGTTCAGACCGCACGGCTGAACGTGCACGTTCTGACCTGTGGCCCGGAGGACGGCGCGCCAGTCGTCCTTTTACACGGCAACTTTACGGCGGCCACGTTCTGGGAAGAGACAATGTTGGCGCTACCGGCAGGCTTCCGGGCCGTTGCACCTGACTTACGTGGCTACGGCTGGACCGAGGACAAACTAATTGACGGCAGGCGTGGCATGGGCGACTGGAGCGACGACCTGGACGCCCTCTTCGCCGCCCTTGAGATTGAAGAGGCACACCTGGTCGGCTGGTCGTTGGGCGGCGGCGTGGTCTACCGCTTCCTGATCGACCACCCGCGCAAGGCGCTGTCGGCGACCCTGGTATCGCCCGTCTCACCCTACGGCTTTGGCGGCACCAAGGGAGTCGAGGGCACACCCTGCTACGATGACTTTGCCGGCTCCGGCGGCGGCGTGGTCAACCCCGAGTTCGTCAGGCGCATCAAGGAGGGCGACCGCAGCGAGGAGGATCCGAACTCGCCGCGCAACGTCATCAATGCCTTTTACTATAAACCGCCCTTCCGCGCGGCCCGCGAGGAGGACTTGCTCACCGCCGCGATGATGGAAAAAATGGGCGACGACCGTTATCCAGGCGACTTTGTGCCCTCGGAGAACTGGCCCAACGTCGCGCCGGGCGACTGGGGGCCGATCAACGCCGGAGCACCCAAGTTCGTCCTGGACGATGTACCGGCTTTGATCGCAACCCAACCCAAGCCGCCCATCCTCTGGATCCGGGGCAGCGAAGATATGATTGTCTCTGACAACTCGATGTTCGACTTTGGCGCGCTGGGCAAGATGGAATTCGTGCCCGGCTGGCCCGGCGATGAGGTCTACCCACCGCAGCCGATGGTTAGCCAGACCCGCGCCGTGCTGGAAAAGTACACTGCTAACGGCGGCAGTTTCGAGGAGTGCGTGATCGCGGATACCGCCCACAGCCCGCACATCGAAAAGCCGGACGAGTTCGACGCTGCTTTCCACGCCTTTCTGGAAAAGGCCTAGCCGGGGAACCGTATGCCCAAAACAGACGTAAACGACACTCGAATTTACTACGAGCTACACGGCCCCCCGGACGCCGACGTGGTGGTGCTCTCCAACGGCATCCTGATGAGCACCGCCAGTTGGGCGCTCCAGACGCCGGTGCTCTCGAAGCAGTATCGCCTGTTGCTCTACGATTGCCGCGGTATGTGGCAGTCGGACCATCCGCCGGGGCCGTACTCGATGGAGATGCACGCCGACGACCTGGCCGCGCTGCTGGACGGCCTGGGGATTGAACGGGCCCACATCGGCGGCATCTCTTACGGGGCCGAGATCAGCATGCTTTTCGCGCTCAAATATCCGGAGAAAACACGCAGCCTCATCCTATCGTCGGCGGTGAGCCAAATTGACCCGCTGCTGAGAGGATTCATGGAGAGTTGGAGCGCGGCCGCGCGAGCAAAGGACGCGGAAATGCTCTTCAACGTCACCTACCCGCTGAACTTTTCCGAGAGGTGGATCGCGGCCAATCAGGAGGCCCTGGACGCGGCGCGAGAGCGTTACGAGACTCTGCGCCTGGACACACTCCTGGAACTGCTGTTGAGCTTTTCCAGGTTGAACATCACGGACGAACTGCACGAGATCAAATCGCCCACCCTGGTCATCGTCGGTGAGGAGGATATTCTCAAGCCGCGCAAATATGCCGAAATCATCGCGCACGAGATCCCCAGCGCCGAGCTCGTCGTCGTGCCAGGGGCCGGTCACGCTGTTTGCTGGGAGCAAGCAGAGGTCTTTAACACGCTGGTACTGGGCTTTTTGGCCCAAGTCAGCGTGAGAGGATATTGAGGAGGTGGTAGTGATTGAAAATTGCCCAGACGTGTGAAACGTGAGATGGAACAGGCGGCGAATTTGTACGCTGCCATCGAATCAGATAAAATGGAGGAGAAAAATCGTGAACACAAAAAAGTTATCCAGTCTCTTGAGCCTGCTGGTTCTTCTAAGCCTGTTGTTGAGCGCCTGCGTTGAAAAGGTAGAGCCGACGACAGTTGCACCCGAGCCAACCGAAGCCCCCGCCGAGGTCAAAGTGCTCAAGATCGGGCAGCTATCTATGCAATCGGGCGTGATGGCGCTGTACGGCATCCAGCAGAACCGCGGTTTCCTGCTGGGGTTGGAATACGCTTCTGGCGGTGAGACCGACGACGAGGGCCGCCCCATCATCGCCGGCCGGCCGGTCGAAGTGCTGCTGCGCGACACCGAGGGCGACTCGGAAAAAGGCGTCGCCCTGGCCCGCGAGCTGATCGAGTCCGAGAGCGTGGAACTGCTGCAAGGACCGGTCAGCTCCGCCGTGGCCGCCGCTCTCACCACCGTGGCCGAGGAAAACCAGATCATCCTGATGGTGGACCCGGCCGCCTCCGCCTTTACCACCGGCAAGTACTTTAACCCCTACGTCTTTCGTACCAGCCGCACCAACTATGACGACACGCTCGTCATCGCCAAGTACTTGGTGGAGAACGTCGGCGAGACCTTTGCCCACATCGGTGTGGACAACGCCTTTGGGCAAGGAAGCGGCGCGGCGCTGGCATACTCGGTGGAACAATACGGCGGTGAGGTCATCGAGGACATCTACGCCCCCTTTGACACCACCGACTTTACCCCCTACATCCAACAGGCGATGGACTCGGGCGCCGATTGCCTGTTCCTCACCTGGGCCGGCACCGGCTATGTGACCCTGTTCCAGCAGTTGGGCGACCTGGGCGCATTGGACGAGATGCAGGTGGCGACCGGCTATGGCGACAACGCCTCATTTGCCGCCGTCTACGGCTCGGCCATCGGCCAGATCGGCCTCAACGTCTACCACTACACCGCGGCCGACAACCCCATCAACGACTGGCTGACCGAGCGTCACTTTGAGGAGTACAACGAGCCGCCCGATCTCTTCACCGCTGGCGGCATGGCCTCGGCCCTGGCGCTGGCTGCGGCGTTGGAAAAGACGGGGGGCGACACCAGCGGCGAGGCCATGATCGCGGCGCTGGAGGGGCTCAAGTTCGAAGGGCCCAAGGGCACCTACTACATCCGGCCCGAGGATCACGTCTGCGAACAACCGATGAACATCCTCAGGCTGGTCAACATTGAGCCGGACAAGGATGGCGACGGGATCAACGAGTACGAGTTCTTTGAGACGGTCTACGTCTCGGCCTACGACGAACTCGGCGTCCCCTGCACCCTCGAAGGCGACTATGCCGACCGCTGCGGCGACTTGCCACGACCGTAACGTGCCGTATAATCTCAGGGAGCGCGCGCGTGCACGCGTGCGCTCCCTAATTGCTGCTTGCTATCCCCCAGTGACAGGATTGGCCTATGAAAGACGCCGAGAATCGTGAGATCATCCTGGAAGCGAAAAGCCTGCGCAAAGACTTTGGCGGGTTGGTGGCCGTGGACGATGTCAGTGTGCAGGTTCGCGCCCGCACCCTCCATTCCATCATCGGCCCCAACGGCGCGGGAAAAACGACGCTCTTTAACCTGTTGAGCGGAACTATGCCTCCCACTCAGGGGCAGGTCTTTTTCAAGGGGCGCGACATCACGCACGCCCCCCCTTACCGCATGGCCCGCCTGGGTCTCGGCCGCTCGTTTCAGATCACCAACATCTTTTCCAACCTGACGGTACTGGAAAACGTCCGGCTGGCTGCCCAGGCAGTGGGAGGCGACAACTTTAAGCTGTTGCGCCACATCTCCGGATTTCGGCGCTACCGGGAGAAGGCGCTGGACGTCATCGGACAGGTGGGCCTGCGCGGGCGCGAGGCGACGCCGGCCAGCGCACTGCCCCACGGCGACAAGCGCAAGTTAGAGCTGGGCATCATGCTCGCCAGCGATCCCGAGTTGTTGCTGCTGGACGAGCCGACGGCCGGGATGTCCTCGGAGCAGGTGCCGGCCCTGCTAGAGATCATTCAAGGCATCCTGGCTTCCGATGACAAGACGATCGTGCTGGTAGAACATCGCATGGACGTGGTCATGAATATCTCCAACTTTATCACCGTCATGCACCAGGGCCGGGTACTGGCCGAAGGATCGCCGCGCGAGATCGCCGCGAACGAGGCGGTGCAGAGCGCCTATCTGGGCGCACTCTATGGCGACCTCTCGATACAACAGGAGGTGTGACGTGAGCGCGGATGCAGACATCCGATATGTGCTACAGGTCGAGAACATCCACACCTACATCGGCCAGTTCCACATCCTGGAGGGCGTGTCGTTAAAAGTGCGCCAGGGAAGCATTACCGTGCTGCTGGGCCGCAACGGCGCGGGCAAGACCACGACGCTCAAATCCATCCTGGGCTTGACGCCCCCCCGCGAGGGGCGCGTGCTCTTTGACGGCCAGGAAATCCAGGGTAACCAGGCTTTCGACGTCGCCAACCTGGGCATCGGCTACGTGCCGGAGCATCGGGCCATCTTTCGCAACCTGAGCGTGGTCGAAAACTTGAAAATCGCCGAGCGCAAAAAGGGCGACCTGGATCGTAAAGCGGACTTTATCTTTGACCTTTTCCCCGACCTGAAACGGCTCTACAAACTGCCAGGCAATCACCTCTCCGGCGGACAGCAACAGATGTTGGCCGTGGCCCGCGCCCTGGTGCCGGATAACAAACTGCTCCTCATTGACGAACCTAGCGAGGGATTGGCCCCGGTGCTCATCGAGCAGATGATGGAGGCCATTCGAGAACTCAGCGGCACGACCACCGTGCTGCTGGTGGAGCAAAACTTTATCATGGCCAGCCAACTGAGCGAGTCCTACTACATCGTGGACGATGGCCGGATTGCTCACCAGGGCGCAATGTCCGACCTGGCGCAGAACAAAGCGTTGATCCGGCAGTTCCTCGGCGCGTCGGTGGGTGGAGGCGGAAAATGAAAGGATTTTGGCGAGAGCGCGGCAGATTCCTAGTCGTCATAGTACTGCTGGCGGCGTTAGGTTTGGCCGGGTGGAGTGGAATGGGTCAAAAGTCGTTCGTGCGCACGATGCTTTCCGGGCTGACGCTGGGCGCGCTCTACTTTATGGTCGCCGCCGGCCTGACGCTGATCTTTGGCCTGATGGATGTGCTCAACTTTGCCCACGGCGCCATGTTCATGGTCGGCGCCTACGCCGGCTGGCAATTTTACACCAACCCCACGTTCCTCTTTGGCCTGGCTCCCCTGATCCTGGCCCTGCTGACCGGTCTGACGGCGACTCCGCTGTTGCAACCAGTCGTCGTAAATTGGCCCATCCCAGAGAGATGGCAGCGCGGGTTACGAACGGCGCTGTTCCTGGCCGCGCTAGCCGTGGGCGTGATCGGTGTCGCCAGGCTGGACGTTCTGGGACTGGCCGAGACAGCCATGGTCGCCTCCATGGTCGCCGCCAACCCCCTGACCGAGGCGACGCCCCAGGAGCCGCTGGCGACTTTTGGGATTCGGCCCGCGCTGTTGCTGGTGGCCGGCTTGCTGGCGGCGCTGGCCCAGGCCCGACCCGGCGACGCGACTCAATTCGTGCGGCGCGGCGCGGCCTGGCGGCACCGGGCTGTCGCCGGCGCTCTGCTGGCTTTGACGGTCGGCGCGGCGCTGGCGCGCGAGGCGGGGCCGTTAGCCGTCTTGCAAATGGACGCCAACTGGCGCTTCTTGCTGGCCCTGGTCGCTGGTACGCTGATCGGCGGCGGATTGGGCGTGGCGGTAGAGGTGAGCCTGGTCCGGCCCCTGTACGTCCGCTCGCAGTTCCTGGTGCTGGCGACGTTGGGCCTGGCTTTTGTGCTCACCGAATTGACTCAAGTGCTATGGGATCCCCTGGCCTACCAGATGAGCCGTCCACCGCTCTTTTCCCAGCCGGGCAAGGCCGAGTCCATCCTGGCCTGGTTCAGCCAGCACACGACCACAGTGAACATCTTGGGAGTGACGTTTCCCAGCTACCGGCTGTTCATCATCGTCCTGGGGGCGCTGATGCTGCTGGCGTTGGGGGCGCTGATGAACTACTCTCGACTGGGCATGATCATCCGCGCTGGCGTACAGGATAGTGAGATGGTCAAGGCGCTGGGCATCAACGTGCGTCGCGTATTCACCCTGGTCTTTGCGCTGGGCGCGGGCCTGGCGGCGCTGGGCGGCATCGGAGCCGCGCCGTTCATACCGGTAGAGCCAGTGATGGGCGATCGCTTCTTGATGCAGGGCTTTATCACCGTAGTCATCGGCGGCATGGGCAGTTACGGCGGAGCGGCCGCCGGCGCGCTGTTGCTGGGGCTGGCCCGTGCCTTTGGCGACTTTTTGGCCCTCAAGTTCTCGTTAAGCCCGGCCATCTCTGAGGCCTCGACGGTGATCATTATGGCCGTCGTGCTGCTGGTGCGGCCGGCCGGCTTGTTTGGGAAAGAGGAATGAGAAACCGGGTCCCTTTCTCCCCTCCAATAGGTGGCGAGTTATGAAAACGAGAACAATTCGATTACAAAAACTCATCGCGTGGGGGAAGCATAGGTGGGGAGCATTGCTATTCCTGATCGCCCTGTTCCTGTTCCCCTTCGTCTTTGGCTGGCTCAGCGGCTCTCCGGTAGACGCCGGCCCACCCAAGTTCTGGCAAGGCCAGATGATCGTAGCCTTTATCATGGCCGTGTATGCCATGAGCTACGACCTGCTCATCGGTTACACCGGCATCCTGACGTTCGGGCACGCCGCTTTCTTGGGCGGTGGAGCCTACACCATGGCCCTGTTCCTGGCCCACGTCGCGCCCGGCGTCATCGAACAGTATCGCATCGTCGGGCCGGGCGGCGCGAACATCACTGAGGGTGCATTACTGGCCGTGGGAATGCTGCTGGCGGTAGTCATCTCAATTTTACTGGGGCTGCTCTTTAGCGCGGTCTCGGTGCGGGTGAAAGGCCATTACTTTGCCATGATCACTCTGGCGATGGCGGAGGCAATCCACATCCTCTCCAAAGCGACCGATTTCGTCGAGTGGACGGGCGCCGACGAGGGACTGCACGGCGTTCCGGTGCCAGTCTGGATCAATCCCACCCAATTCCGGCTGCGATTCTACTTTGTGGCCCTGATCTTTGCGATACTCGTGTATTTGATCGCCCGCCGCGTCGTCAATTCGCCCACCGGGCGGATCTTTGTCGCCCTGCGGGAGAACGAGAGCCGGGCGCAGATGATCGGTTACAACCCGGCCGTCTACCGCACGCTCGCCTTTGTAACCTCGGCCGCCATTGCCGGGCTAGCTGGCGCGCTCTATTCGCTGTGGACGGCGAGTGCCACGCCCACGATGACGGGCGTCGGAGCCACTATTGACGCCCTGATTATGACCATCCTGGGCGGGATCGGCACGCTCATCGGGCCAATGCTGGGCGCGGCTCTGATGGAGATCCTGGGTCACTTTTTCTACCAGTGGTTCGGCGCTCGCTGGCCGCTGGTCTTTGGCTTTATCTTTATCGCGCTGGTAATGTTCCTACCCTACGGAATCGTCGGTACCTGGCAACTGCGCAGCCTCCAATTGCGACAGGGGCGGCGGCGGTTGCTCGAATTGCTGACCGGGCGCGACGGGAAAACATAGGCCCGCTCAGTCGCCGGCCATGTGACAACTTGCCACAACCATCATATCACGTATAATCAAGGGGGTGCGCGATGCGCGTCCCCCTGCTGTGTTGCAGCGCCTGGGCGAATGTCACGGAGGACAATATGGGCATTGGAAAAAAGATCGAACACCTACACGAGATGCGCAAGCAAGCCCGCCTGGGCGGCGGGCAACAGCGCATTGACCGCCAACACGCCAAGGGCAAAATGACAGCCCGCGAGCGGGCGGAGCAACTACTCGACCCTGGCTCCTTCCGCGAGCTGGACATGTTCGTCACCCACCGCGCCACCGGATTCGGCGTGGAAACAAAAAGGCACCTGGGAGACTCTGTCGTCACTGGCTGGGGTCACATCAACGGACGCCTGGTCTATGTTTTTTCCCAGGACTTTACCGTCTTTGGCGGCTCCCTCTCCGAGGTTCACGCCGAGAAGGTGTGCAAGATCATGGACTTGGCGATGAAGAACGGCGCGCCCGTCATCGGCCTCAACGATTCCGGCGGCGCGCGTATCCAGGAGGGGGTCGTCTCTCTGGCCGCGTACGCCTACATCTTTCAGCGCAACGTCCTGGCCTCCGGCGTCGTGCCCCAGATTTCGGCCATCCTCGGCCCCTGCGCCGGGGGCGCGGTCTACTCCCCGGCGATGACCGATTTTACCCTGATGACCAAGGAGACCAGTCACATGTTCATCACCGGCCCCGAGGTCATCAAGGCAGTCACTCACGAGGAAGTCACCTTCGAGGAACTGGGCGGGGCGATGACTCACGCCTCCAAGAGCGGGGTGGCCCACTTTGCCGCCGAGAACGAGGAGCACTGCCTGGGTCTGGTCCGTCAGCTACTGAGCTATATCCCCCAGAACAACCTGGAAGATCCGCCCTTCGTGCCCACCGCCGATCCCGAGGAGCGGATGGACGAGGAACTCGAGAGCATCATCCCCGATAGCCCCACCAGGGCATACGACATGAAAGACATCGTCCGGCGCGTGGTGGACGATGGGCAGTTCCTTGAAGTGCACGAGCACTGGGCGCAGAACATCATCGTCGGGTTCGCCCGGCTGGGCGGTTTCTCCGTCGGCGTCGTCGCCCAGCAACCGCTGGTACTGGCAGGCGTGCTTGATATTGACGCCTCCCGCAAGGGCGGTCGCTTCGTCCGCTTCTGCGACGCTTTCAACATTCCCATCGTCACCTTCGTGGACGTGCCGGGCTTTTTGCCGGGGGTAGAGCAGGAGCACGGCGGCATCATCCTCAACGGGGCCAAGCTCCTGTACGCTTACTGCGAGGCGACTGTGCCCAAGGTCACCATCATCACCCGCAAAGCCTACGGCGGAGCCTACGACGTGATGAGCTCCAAGCACATCCGGGGCGACATCTCTTACGCCTGGCCCA
>CAYMWP010000029.1:0-36304 GCA_964393895.1 uncultured Anaerolineales bacterium
AACATCCGGCAGAGAAGACGCAGAGATACACAAAGAAAAGCACTCTGAGGCTCTCTGTGTAACAAACGTGGTTACTACTCAGGTCAAGACCTCCGAGGTCTGCGACAGGCATTCTGCCCACTGCGACCGTCGAAAAAGGCCGGGATTTCACGCCTGAACGGGTTTTGCAAGACCTCGGAGGTCTGAGCGCGTGCCAGGCTGAGTAGCTTGACAATGTCACATTCGGCTCGTAGTCACGCACGGAGTGTAACGGAGTGCGGTTTTGCGCCACTCCACTGCGTTTCGTGGCGCACTACGAACATCACTTTCTCTCAAGATATGAAATGTGACATTGTCGAAGTAGTTACCAAACGTGTTACTTTTAGCGTAACGCCAAAAAAGATGCTGAACGAGTATAACAGAAGAACGGCGACTGGTCAAATTCCCGCATCCTGCCCCTGTCTCTTGTCATTCTGGCTCTTTTATGCTACACTTTCCATCTGCTCAAAACGAGCGCACGTGAGACAAGTTTCACGCATCAAGTACGAGGGAGTTCTATGCGCAAACGCACACTGGTCGTGGGGATGATATTGGTGGTCGTCATGTTCGCCGGGGGAACGCCGGGCCTGGCTATGCCATCTCTTCAAGCCCGTTCTATCATCACCTACCCGACTGATGGGGCGACCGTCAGTGGAGTGGTGGAAGTCACTGGTATCGCTACTCATCCCAATATGAATTTTTATCAGTTGCGCTACGCCCCTGGCCCAGAGGCGACGGGTGATTCGCAGTGGGTGGATTTTGCCATTGTGGAAGGGGCGCAAGTGGAGGATAATGTGCTGGGTAGGTGGGACACTACCGTCATCCCCGATGGGCAGTACACGCTGGCCATGGCAGTCTGGGGTAACAATGATGCCGCCAGCTACGTCACCTTTGTCACTCGTTTGACCGTGAACAACGCCCAGCCGGTGCCGTCGCCGACGCCCGAAGAGGAGCAGCCTACGCCGGAGCCGATGCCCACCGCCGAGGCCGGGCCGACGCCTACGCCGGTCTCTATCGAGCAACCCGCTACAGCGACCCCGCGCCCCTCTCCCACGCCTGAGGGTGAGGAGGTAGAGGCGGGCGGCACGCCGGCCGCCGGTGGAGAGGAGCAGTTCGACCTGCCCTTTAGCGCCGAAGGACTGCGTGGCGCCTTTTGCAACGGCGTGTTGATCACCTCGATGCTGTTCATATTGTGGGGCCTCTATATGTTGGCCAAGGCCAGCATACGCTGGTATTTGCGCACGAGCAAGAGGTTGCCCTGGCAATGAGGCAGTGGAGAGGGGGGGGTGTGTGACCGAGGCGCCAAGTTCAGAGTATTTCCTGATCGCTGGATTGGGTAATCCCGGCCTCGAATACGCCACCAACCGGCATAACGTGGGGTTTCGTTGTGTCGAGCTTTTGACCTCAGCGCACGATTTGAATTTTCACAAAAGACAAAAGCGCGCTCGTGTCGCCGTTGGCCCCATCCACGAGCGAAAAGTCGTCGTAGCCAAGCCGCAGACGTTCATGAACGAGAGCGGACGCGCGGTCGCCTCCTTGGTTCGCTTCTACAAAGTGTCGCCCGAGCGCTTGCTGGTGGTCTATGACGATTTGGACCTTCCCCTGGGTGCAGTGCGGGTGCGATCAGAGGGGGGTACCGGCGGGCACAAGGGCATGCGTTCCATCGTCGAGCACCTGGGCAGCCAGAGCTTTTCCCGCCTGCGCATCGGCATCGGTCGCCCTCCCGGACGGATGGACCCGGCCGCCTACGTGTTGCAGGATTTCTCGACGAAGGAGGAGCCGTTGCTGGAAGAGGCGCTGGGGCGAGCTGTAGCCGCTATTGAGACCTGGCTGTGTGAGGGGGTCGAGATAGCGATGAACCGGTACAATCGGAGTGCAGAAGAGTGAATGTCTCAGGGCTTTTGACATCACTCGAGTCCATCGAGTCCTACCGAACCCTGCGGGCGGATTTGGAGAGAGGCGAGATTCCACTTCCTCTGAGCTTGCTGCGCGCTGCCCGCCCCGCTCTTCTGATCGCGCTGGCCCGCGATTTGCAGCGTCCGATGGTGGTCGTCGCCGGATCGGTGGAGCGCGCCAAGTCGCTGGCCCACTCCTTGGGCGATTGGTCTCCCGCGCCAGAACGCATCCTGCGCTTCCCGGAGCCTCTGGCTCTCCTTTACGAGCGTGCTCCCTGGACCGACGAGGTCATCGTGGGACGCCTGCAAGTTCTCTCGACCCTCTGCCAGTCGTCTGTTCATTCTCCCCCGGTCGTCGTCGCCTCGGCCCGCGCGTTGATGCAGCGCACGTTGCCGGTGCGCCAGTTCCGCGCCTCCGTCCACGAACTCTACGTGGGTCAGACGCTCGACCTGGAACGAGCCTTGAGCCGCTGGGTAGGACTGGGCTACGAACCGGTCAGCGTCGTCGAGTCGCCCGGGCAGTTCAGCCATCGGGGTGGTATCCTCGACATTTTCCCTCCGGCTGACCTGTTGCCCGTGCGCATCGAGCTTTTTGGCAGCCAGGTCGAGTCGCTTCGCCGCTTCGACCCCGCCACCCAGCGCTCGCAGGAGCGGGTGCAAAGCGTGACCGTCACCCCGGCCCGTGAACCGCTGCCCCACCACGGCCCACGCGTCGCCGCCCTCGTCGCCGACCAATTGGCCCGCGAGCAGTCCGCTGACGCCCGCGCCGAATTGAACGTGCACTATGATGGTTTGAAGAACGGCATCCCTTTCCCCGGCCTCGAGTTCTATTTGCCCTGTTTCTACACCAGCTCGGCCATGTTGTTGGACTATCTTCCGGCGGAGGCATTGCTGGTCGTGGATGATCAGCAAGAATTGAGGGATGTCTGGGCTGGTCTGGAAGAGGACGCTGTACAACTGCGGGCCGCCGCCGAGGAATCAGGTGGGATTTTGCCCGACTTTTCGTTGCCCTATGTTACCTGGGACGAGTGGTCGGAACGATTGACCGATCGGCCTGTCCTCACGTTGGGACGTGGTGAGGCAGGATGCCCTCCTGCTCCACTGGCGGATTGTTTCATACCCGGCCCTCGTTTTGGCGGCCAACTCAAATCCGTTCTGGAGCACATACACACCGCGCAAACTGGGAGCGGGCGAGTGGTGGTCGTCAGTCAGCAGGCCCGCCGCCTGGCCGAACTGTGGGGCGCGGAGCACGAGTACCCTGTACTGACCGAGGAGTTGTGCCAGGCGCCGCAGTCTCCCCTCACCTTTGTCCAGGGAGCGCTTTCCGAAGGATGGACCCTGCGGGGCATTGATCTTGGCCGGCCCTTTGCCTCCATTCATCTTTTGACGGATGCGGAGATATTTGGCTGGCGCCGCCCGGAACCTCGCCGCCCTCTCCGCCGTCGCAAGGCTGCCCCGGAGACCTTTTTCTCCGATCTCACGCCTGGCGATTTCGTCGTCCACGTAGAATATGGCATCGGCATCTTTCGTGGGCTGGTCATGCGGGCAATGGAGGGGATCGAGCGCGAGTATCTGCAGGTGGAGTACGGGGAAAATGACCGCCTCTACGTCCCTATCCACCAGGCGGACCGGCTCGGTCGCTACATCGGGGCCGGCGACCGCCCGCCGCGCCTAAACCGGCTGGGCACGACCCGCTGGCAGACGGTCAAAAGGCGGGCCAAGGAGGCCGCTGAGGAGGTCGCCCGCGAACTGTTGGAGCTCTACGCAGCCCGCGAACTGGCTCCCGGTCACGCCTTTAGCCCGGATGATCCCTGGCAGGTGGAACTGGAATCCAGTTTCCCCTACTTTGAGACCGAGGACCAGTTACGCGCCATCGCCGACGTCAAGGCCGATATGGAGAAACCAAAGCCGATGGACCGGCTCATCTGCGGCGACGTGGGCTATGGCAAGACCGAGGTGGCGCTGCGGGCGGCCTTCAAAGCGGTGTTGGACGGCAAGCAGGTCGCTCTCCTGGTGCCGACCACCGTTCTGGCCCAGCAACACTATGCCACCTTCCGCCAGCGCTTGGCTCCCTTCCCGATCGCGGTGGAGATGTTGTCCCGCTTCCGCTCTCGCTCCGAGCAGGGCCAGATTTTGACACGGCTGCTCGCCGGTAAGGTGGACATTGTCATCGGCACCCACCGCTTGTTGCAGAAAGACGTCGCCTTTGCCGACCTGGGCCTGTTGATCATTGACGAGGAACAGCGTTTCGGCGTCACCCACAAGGAGCGGCTCAAACGCATGCGCACTGAGGTGGACGTGTTGACGATGACGGCTACTCCCATCCCGCGTACCCTCTACATGTCGCTGACCGGCGTGCGTGACATCAGCACCATCGAGACCCCGCCGGAAGAGCGGCTGCCGGTCGTCACCTACGTGGGCCAGTACGACGCCCAACTGGCGCGGCGGGCCATCCTGCGCGAGCTGGAGCGAGGCGGGCAGGTTTTCTACGTTCACAATCGAGTACAGACTATCGCTGCGGCGCGGCGCAAGTTGGAGCGGCTGGTGCCAGAGGCGACCTTTGGCGTGGCCCACGGCCAGATGCGGGAAGCGGATCTCGAACGGGTGATGCTGAGCTTTGTCGTGGGCGAGATTGACGTATTGGTATGCACCAGCATCATCGAGAGCGGCCTCGATATACCCAATGCTAACACGCTTATCGTCGAGCGGGCCAACCGTTTTGGCCTGGCTCAACTATACCAACTGCGGGGGCGCGTGGGCCGGGGCGCACAGCGAGCCTATGCCTATTTATTCCACAATCGGCTGTCTCGCTTGACGCCCGAGGCGCGCCAGCGGCTAGAGACTATGCGCGAGGCGACCGAACTGGGGGCTGGATACACCATCGCTATGCGTGATCTAGAGATTCGCGGCGCGGGCGACATCCTGGGCACCCGGCAATCGGGCCAGATCGCCGCCGTCGGGTTCGATCTCTACACTCGCTTACTGAGGCGGGCAGTGCAAGAGTTAAAGGCGCGGCGCGAGGGCCAGCCGCCGCCGGAGCCGTTAGCGGGCATCAGGATTGACTTGCCCATCCCTGTGCGGCTGCCCGACGACTATGTCCCCGATACACGTTTGCGCTTGCAGATCTACCGCCGCCTGGCGGAACTGGGCTCGATGGCGCAGATTGACGAGATGGAACGAGAGTTGACCGATCGCTTCGGGCCGCTCCCTCCGGACGCGCGGAATCTGATGTACCAGTTGCGGTTAAAGGCGTTGGCGCGCGACGCCGGAGTGGGCGTCATCGCTGTCGAGGGTGGCCGCCTGGCGCTGCGCTCTGGCAATGGAGATTATGCCAACCTTGACAAGTTGCGCCGCACCCTAGAGGGACGGGCCAGCGTCAGTCGCCGCGCGATATGGTTGCCCCAGGAGCGCGGCTGGCAGGAAGAGTTAGCGGCGCTGCTGAAGAGGATGGCGCGCGCTGTCAGTTGACGTATGGGGCGGGAGAGGGTATACTGAGGGATGGAGGGGAGGTGACACTATGCTAACCTCAAATAGAGCAAGCAGATCGGCCGCATACCACGAAGCACTGTTGGCCTTGATACCGCCCCGCCTCGTTTTTTCTGGATTGGGACAAGCTAGTGGGGTTAGCAAAGCCATTGGCAGAGGTCTGGGCGCAAACGAAAAAAGATGTGCGCCGATTTCTGGACGGCTTGAGTGGGTCTTTGGAGGACAGGTAACATGACACTCTTGAGCAATCTTTCCCTCATTCTTCTCGCCGCCGAAGCCTTCATCCTTGCCCTGGTGCCCCTGGCACTGCTGGGCGGGCTGGTCTACGGCCTATGGTGGCTCCAGCGGCACGAGAACTTGCCCAGTTGGCTCGGTCTGGCCAGGTCGTACCTGGAGCTGGGTAGAGCTTATGTCGAACTGGCGATGATGACTGTGGTCAAGCCGATTCTAATGTTACATTCCGCTGTGGCGACGATTCAAAACTGGTTAGGCGCAATTACTGGATTCGTGAAGGAGGGGCGATAGATGAACTTGAGAACGCGGATTATGATCATCGGCGGCGTAGTGGGCGCGCTGTTGGGTGTCAGCGCGGCCTATTTGTACTTGCGCTCGACCCCGGTCGAGCTGGACGAGGACGGTCGAGAACAACTACCCCCCATCCAGACAGGCAAGGCTCTCACTGCCGGTCTAGGTGTGCTGACTGCTCTCAAACAGATCACCGGTTTAGGACAATCCTCATAGCGTCGCTGCCTTGTCCCTGGCTGTGGAATTGCCCGAACAGGATCGAGGTTGGGAGCCTATCTGGGCTAACCTCGACGCCCTCCCCGACCATTGGCGCACGCCGGAGCGGGCAGCCGTGGCCTGGGCGGAGCGGTTGTGGGAGGCTGGCGGCCGCCGGGTGCTTGATCTGGGCTGCGGGATTGGCCGCCACACGGTCGCTCTGGCCCGTGTGGGCTTTACCGTCGCCGCGACCGACGTCTCTCCCTCGGGCCTGACGACGTGTGCCGCGTGGCTGGCCCGTGAGGGACTGGCTGCGACTCTGATTCGCCACGAGATGGAGGTGTTCCCCTTTCCCGACCACGCTTTCGATGGCATGATCGCCTGGTACGTGATCCATCACACCTTGGCGGCCGGGATGCGACGGATACTGGCCGAGGCGCGACGCGCTCTTCGTCCCGGCGGCTGGCTCTACGCCGCCGTCGCTGCCCGTGACGAGGGCAATACCGCCCTCTACCGCTCCGATGTGGAGGCGGGCAGATGCCGCGAGATCGAGCCGTTTACCTTTATCTATTTGCGCGAGGCGCCCGGCGACAAACACCTGCCGCACCATTATTGCGACGAAGCGGAACTGCGCTCCCTCCTGACCGGCTTTGCCGTTGACGACTTTTACCTCGCGCGTTGGGAGTACACCGACGACGATGGGGTCGTCCGAACCGGCGCGCACTATCACGTTCGGGCGCGGCGACCGGGCCGTCTTGTGTTAATGTGAGATTAGGTATATCATATCGCAATGTCCGACAATTACACACAAGGAGAAGAAAATGCCAAGATTTCCGTCCGACGAATGGATCAAGGAACTGAGCAGCAAGCTCAACGCAAGCGAAAGCTATGAGCGTTCGGCCAAAGATTGGGAAGGGGACTTTATCTTTGTCGTTGAACCCGACGATGCCTACGATGAGACCGCTTACCTGTTCCTCGGCCTCTATCATGGCAAGAGCCCCGACGCGGAGCTGGTCGAGAGCAAGGACACGCGAGATGCAGAGTTTGTCATCAGTGCTCCGTTTACCAACTGGCGCAAGGTCATCGAGGGCGAGCTGGAACCTATCCAGGGCATGATGACGCGCAAACTAAAGCTGGCGGGTAACATGATGAAGATCATGCGCTACCCCAAGGCGGCCCAAGAGATCGTCAATTGCTGCGCGCTCGTGCCCACCGACTTTGGCGACTGACACTTTCTGAGGAGGCCGCGAGATGTGGTACTTTGTGTCACCGGCAATCGTCTTTGGCGAGGGGGCGCTGGACGAACTCGACGAGTTGCGGGGCCGGCGCGCCCTGATCGTCACCGACGCTGCGTTGGTCCAGTTGGGCCTGGCCGATAGAGTGCAGATCCACTTGGAAAAGGCCGGTATCGAGACGCACCTCTTTGACGGGGTCGAGCCTGACCCCAGCTTGCAGACGGTGCGGAAAGGGGTGGAGGCAGCGCAGGACATCGGGCCCGATTGGATCGTCGGCCTGGGCGGAGGCTCGCCGATGGACGCCGCCAAAGCGATCTGGGTGCTCTACGAACGGCCCGACCTGCACCCGGCCGAGATCAACCCCTTCGTCAACCTCGGCCTGCGCCAGAAAGCGCGCCTCGTTACCATTCCCACCACCAGCGGCACCGGGGCTGAGGTCACCTGGGCCATCGTGCTGACCGACACGGATGAGCAGCGCAAGATGGGGCTGGGCAACCGCGAGAACGTCGCCGACATTGCCATCGTGGACCCCGTGCTGGCGGCCGGCATGCCGCCCCAACTGACCGCCGACACTGGTCTGGACGCGCTGACCCACGCCGTCGAAGGCTACACCTGCACCTGGCACACCGACGTGACCGATGGCCTGTGTGTTGGCTCTGCCCGGCTCATCTTGGAGAATTTGCCTCGCGCCGTGGCCGACGGCTCCGACTTGCGAGCCCGCGAGCGTATGCACAACGCTGCTACTTGCGCCGGGTTGGGGTTCGGCAACGCCATGGCCTCGCTGGCCCACGCGATGGGCCACGTGCTGGGCGCAACCTTCCACGTCCCCCACGGCCGCGCGGTGAGCATATTCTTGCCCTACACCATCGAGTTCGCCGCCCGGGAAGCGCCGGGCCGCTTTGCGGACCTGGCCGGATTGCTCGATTGCTCTCAGGGGGAGGGAGAAAAAGCGGCGCGCTCCATGGCCGAACGCATCCGCGACCTGTGCCGCGAGGTCGGTAACCCCACCTCCGTCGCCGAGACCGGCGTCGAGCGCGAACCCTACGAGGCGCAGTTGGACAAAATGGTGGACGATGCCTTCAACGACACGCAGATAATCACTGCCGTCCGTGCCCCCTCCTACGAAGAACTGCGCCGACTCTTTCTGCACGCTTACGAGGGCCAGGGGGCGGATTTCTAAGGTTCTGTTGAAAACTGTGCTTAGGGCGTTCGCCTCGGCAGTTGAGATTTAGGCAGGTCAAACTCACCCTGACACGAATACCGGCAAGTACTGGCTACTCAGTGCCAGATACAAGGCATACGAGAAGATTGTACTGTTTCATATTTATACACGACTTTCCTGAAAAAAGGTGTTGGTTTGTTCGTCGGTGGGGATAAAATGCCCCCAAACCAGGTTTTTTGGTGAGATATTCCCACAAACACGTCAATTTTGAGCCAAAAGTGGGACGCTGTCCCATAAAACCATTGAAAAACCTGGTTTTTTCAGTGGAGTCATACACCGGATTTTGGTTCGTATGGGTGGCGTCAGAAACTTGGCGAGTTCTATGTAGAGAAAATGCGCAAAGTTCCCATTGATTATATCCTGTTGGACTATCGCCAAACCGCAAAGGACTACAAGGCGGTGCTCGTAGAGGTGAAAGCATTAGTCGAAGCCAGAATCAGGGCCGAATTAGTATCTTGCCAGTGAAATTCTTGCACAAAAAGCGAGGATTTTGGAACACAGAGCTTCATAGAGAAGGCACAGAGAAAAACTCGGTGAATCTCCGTGTCCGCGAAGCCTCTGTGGTCTCCGTGTCCCTTTTTGGCTCTGGCTTGTCCAGGTTAGGGAACAGGTAGCAGGGTTGGGAATCTGATAGGGGATGAAAATGAAAATGAACGGCTACATCGGCAAAATCCTGCACGTTGACCTTGCTACGGGAGAACTCGGGGCCGAACCCCTCGACGAGGAATATGCCCGCGCCTTTGTCGGCGGCAGCGGGCTGGCCGCCCGCTACGTCTATGACATGGTGGACGGCGCCACCGACCCGCTGGGGCCGGATAACGTGCTCATCTTTATGACCGGGCCGCTGGTCGGCACGCCGATGCCCTCGGCCGGGCGGTGCAGCGTGTGCGCCCTCTCACCCCTCACCCGTATCTGGGGCGAGTCGAATACCGGAGGCTTCTTTGGCCCCGAACTCCGCTTTGCCGGTTACGATGGCATCATCGTCACCGGCCGGGCCGAAAAACCGGTGTGGCTCTCCATCGTGGAAGGACGGGCCGAGTTGCGCGACGGGGCCGGCCTGTGGGGCAGTGACTCTTACGCGGCCCAGGAGCGGGTGCGCGAGACCCTGGGCGAGCCAAAGGCCCGCGTCGCCTGCATCGGCGCGGCGGGCGAGCGCCGGGTCAAGATGGCGGCCGTGATGAACGACCACGGCCGCGCCGCTGGTCGCACCGGCATGGGGGCGGTGATGGGCTCCAAGAACCTCAAGGCCGTCGCCGTGCGCGGCTCTGCTCAGATCCCCCTGGCCGACCCCGCTGGATTCAAGGACGTGGTGCGCGAGATCGTTGGGGGGCTGGGCGATGACATACCCGTGGTGTCGCTGCAACTGGCCGGCACCGCCTGCTACGTGGATATGGCCCTGATGTACGGCGACATGCCCATCCGCTACTACCAACAGGGAGAGTGGGAGGGGGCGAGCGATCTCTCCGGCGTGCTGATGGTTGACCAGTACCAGAACAAGAGCACTGCCTGCTACCGTTGCCCCATCGCCTGCGGCCGCGAGACCCGCGCGCCCAACTATGGCGTGCAGGCGGTGGACGGCCCCGAGTACGAGACGCTGGGCGCCTTTGGCTCCCTGATGATGGTGAACGACCTGGAGGCCGTCATCTACGCCGGGCACCTGTGCAACGTCTACGGCCTGGACACCATCAGCGCCGGCGTTACCATCGCGCTGGCCTGCGAGATGTTCGAGCGCGGTATCCTCACCACGGCAGACACGGGTGGCCTGGAGATCCGCTACGGCGACGCTCCGATGTTTCACCGCCTGATCAAGATGATGGCCCACCGCCAGGGTTTTGGAGACGCTCTGGCCGAAGGGAGTGTGGCCTTGGCCGAGCAGTTCGGCGCGGGCGAATTGGCGGCTGCCGTCAACCGGCTGGAAGTGCCCATGCACGACCCGCGCGCCTTTGCCGGATTGGCCGTGACCTACGCCCTCTCGCCTCGCGGAGCCTGCCACATGGAAGGCGACATGTACGGCGTGGATACGGGCCAGGGGCCGCCTTTCGAATTGGGTGTAATTCCCGGCGACCGTTTCGAGGCGACGGAGGAAAAGGGCCGCATCGCGGCGCGGCAGCAGGCTTGGCGCAACCTCTACAACGCGATTGACCTGTGCCAGTTCCAGAACCCCGGCGTCGAGCGGCTGCTGGCGGCGCTGAACAGCGCGACGGGTTGGGGCCTGGAGAACGACGACCTGATGGCGCTAGGCAAACGTATCGTCACCCTCAAGCGTGTGCTCAACCTGCGCCGCGGCCTCACCCGCGCCGACGACCGGCTCCCCGACCTGCTGCTAAAGCCGCTGGACGACGGCGGCGCCGAGGGGACAGTCCCCGACGTAGACGCGCTCCTGGCCGGCGCCTATGCCGAGTACGGCTGGGACCCGGAGACGGGAGAACCGACGCAGGAGACGCTGGAGGAGTTGGGATTGGGATTTGCCGCTATCTAGTTTGCTCAAGCGGAGGTTATGGATGGGTGAGATGCAGTTATCACTTGGACCTGATTTGCAGATGGAATTGATCCGGGTATCTCGGGCGATGAATGCAGACGTATCTGCGTTGCTCAATCAAGCCGTGCGTGATCACCTAGATCAGCTGGCGGAGCAGAAAATCATTGCTGAAAGCAAAGCTTTTCGCTCAATGCATGCCGAGCTATTGCAGCGATACAAGGGTGAGTACGTGGCTGTTCATAATGGGGAAGTGGTTGATCACGACGTAAATCTTGGTGCGCTCAATCGCCGCATTCGTGCTCAATATGGATGCTTAGTGCAGACTGCCGTAAATTCGTGCCGAGTTTTTCACACTCACACCGGCCTAAAGAGCCGGTGTGAGGGCACTTTTCGGCCAATTTGTGGGCCTAGCGCCGCCTCTTCAGGGCGGCGCGGCCGGCGCAAAGCGGAACGAATTTATGCATCGCTGCACTTAGCTGTCCTGTTACAGCAGGTTACCGAACAGCCTGAAGTTGAGTTGGTGATCCAGAGTCCAAAGCTGGAGCCGTTTCTATCATGAAGTTCCCATTCGACCACAGCTTTTCCCCGCCAATGCCTATGATGGTCATCGCGTTGCGGAATGAGGACGAGGGATTATCTACAGAGCCGTTGAATGCACTGGTGGACACCGGCGCCGACGGGACTGTGGTGCCGGAGGTGTACCTGAAGAGCATTAGAGCGCCGCTCATTGGTCGAGCGCGGTCGCGCTCTCATCTGGGGGTGCGCTACGTGGTTCTGCGCATTGCCGACGTGCAGATTGCAGAACTGACTTTGCCTGGTGTGATTATTGCTGCTGATCGTGTAGGACGGGAATTGACCTTGGGGCGCGATGTGCTCAACCGCTTTTCCTTGCTCGCCATCTGGTGGAATACAATGGAGACGACGAGAGTGGCTGGTCGGTAGGAGTTGAGGCTGACTTGCGATGGGCATAGCTGAACGAGAACGAGAACTAGAAGTCCTGATCCGGGCCAAGTACCCGCTGATCTATATCCTCTCTTGGGAGGAACGCCGCATCGAGAGCATGCTCGTCCGCGTCGCCGCCCAATTGAAAAAGCGACTGTTCGCCTGGACGGTCACTACCGGCGTGATGGCCATAGATACCGTGCGTCCGGCCGAGGTTGACCCTGGCGCCCATTCCGCGCTGGAGGTGCTCGCCCACATCGAGCGTTCCCGGGAGGCGGCCCTTTACCTGCTGAGAGACTTTCACCCTTTCCTCGGTTCGTCCCAGATGCCGCCGGAGCCGGCGGTGGTGCGCAAAGTGCGCGATCTGGTGCAACCGCTGAAGGAGAGCCAAAAGACGCTCCTGTTCCTCTCCCCCGTGCTGCGGTTGCCGCCAGAACTGGAAAAAGAAGTCACCGTCGTGGACTTTTCCCTCCCCACGCCGGAGGAGTTGGGAGAGGCATTGGACCGCGTGATCCGCTCCGCCCGCAGCCAGGGACGGCTGCGCTTGAAATTGAACCGGGGGGATCGGGAACAGATCTTGCAAGCCGCGCGGGGCCTGACCGTCACCGAGGCGGAAAACGTATTCGCCAAATCAGTGGTGATGACCCGCCAGTTTGACCCCGAGATCATCATCACCGAGAAGAAACAGCTGATCCGTAAATCCAACACCCTGGAGTATTACGAGGCCCAGGAGGAAATAGATTACGTCGGCGGGATGCCCGACCTCAAAGCGTGGCTTCACAAGCGCCGGCTGGCCTTTACCGAACAAGCGCGCGAGTTCGGATTGCCAGAGCCGCGGGGCTTGCTACTGTTGGGCGTCCAGGGTGGGGGCAAGTCCCTCATCGCCAAAGCCGTCTCCACCATGTGGAAACTCCCCTTGCTGCGCCTGGACATGGGGCGCGTCTTTAGCGAGCTGGTGGGCGCCTCGGAGGAGAACATGCGGGCCGCCCTGCGGTTGGCAGAGACCGTGTCGCCGGCCATCCTCTGGCTGGACGAGATCGAGAAGGGACTCTCCGGCCTGTCCAGTTCTGGCCGCTCCGACGCCGGCACCTCGGCCCGCGTCTTTGGCAGCTTTTTGGTCTGGATGCAGGAAAAGACCGCGCCCGTGTTCGTCATCGCCACCAGTAACGACATCGCCATGCTGCCGCCCGAACTCTTGCGCAAAGGTCGCTTCGACGAGATATTCTTCATTGACCTGCCGAATTTTGAGGAGCGCCAAGAGATCTTTGCCATCCATCTGCTAAAGCGGCGCCGCGCCCCGAAACAATTCGACCTGGTGCGCCTGGCGCAAGAGACCGAAGGATTCAGCGGCGCAGAGATCGAGCAGGCCATCATCGCCGGCCTGTACGACGCTTTCGAGGCCGAACGCGACCTGGAGGAGGGCGACTTGCTGCGCAACGTCGCCGAGTCCATCCCCCTCTCCCAGACGATGCGCGAACAGGTCACGGCGCTGCGGAACTGGGCCCGCACCCACGCCCGTCCCGCCTCCGCCGATGCTGCCACGCGCCGCATCCTGGCCCGACCGGAGGGGGCAGAACCGTGAGAAAAATCAGCCTGATCCCGGCTCGGTTATACCAACGCTACCGTTCCCTCTTCGACCGGCTGCTCCCTGCCCTGGGGATGGCGGGGTTGTTCACGCTCACGGCTCAGGCGACCGGCGCGTTCTCGCCAGAGTGGATCATGTTTATCGCGGCTGGCGTGCTGATCGCCGGGCTGGTCGCGCCAGCGGCCGGGTACGTTCTCTTCATCTTAGCGCTGGCCCTGCCGCTCTTTTCCATTTCGATCTACGTCGCAGCTCTGGCGTTGGCCGTTCTGATCCTCCCCTCGTTTTTCCTGACGCGCCACATCGCTGCCGTGGTGCTGGTGCTCGCTGCGCCCGTTCTGTCCCGGTACAGGATCGCGCTGATGATCCCCTTCTTGGCCGGTATATGGTGGGGTGAGTGGGGTGGGGTACTGGTGGGATTGGGGAGCGCGTCCTGGCTCAAGCTCTTGGCCGGAATGTGCGGCGCTGCGCCGGATCTGGCGCAACTGAGCGGCCAGCCACTGGCGGCCGACTCATTGATCGCCCGCTTCCGCGAGGCCAACTCCCTCCAAACCCTGCTCTGGTCGGTAGAACCTCTCGTTTCGGATCCCCAGGTTCTGTTGCTCCACATCCTGCAAATACTGGCCTGGGGGTTGGCCGGATATGGCGTGGGCCTCGTGCGTCACCGGATAGACGGCATGCAGCGACCGGGCGTCGGCTTGCTGGCCGCCGTCAGTGCGGGCCTCTTGGGATTTGGCATTGGAGGCGTGGGCGCGCCAGCGGCCCTCGGCCTGGCGGATGTTTCCGCCGTGCATCTCTCTTTTCTGGCGGAATGTGCCTGGAATGGAGTATGCGCGCTGGGGCTGTATGCCGCCTATCGCTCCCTGGCTCGCCCGGCGGTGTCGCCCGCCCCAGGCCGGGCCTCCGCTCGGCGTCGCTCCGCCCGCCCGTCGCCCAGGCTCGACCCTGCGCCCGCCGTGCGCCCCCAACCCCGCGACGAAGAACAAGTGGACATTATTATGCTAGACTTGGACTGATGAGCAGATGAAGACGCGCCTTACTCAATCCAATCAACATAGATCAAACCCAGTTCGACGCATCAACATCGCTCCCTTGCTGGTGATCATAACCATCGGCGCTATCGGCGCTACGTTGGTGCTATTGTTCCCCATGGATTGGGCGCGAGTATCAGAAGTGACGGTCAGTGCGGAACGTAGCGTCTTTTCCCCCAACAACGACGGGAACCTGGATACCGCCGTGATTATGTACTCCCTCTCCGCCGACGCCGGAGTCACAGTGAACGTGTTGGACGAGAACAGATCGCCCGTGCGGACGCTGCTGGAGGGCGAACCCAACGCCGCCGGTCAACACACACTGGTCTGGGACGGCCTGGACCGGTTGGGGCAACAACTGCCCGATGGCGAGTACCTCGTCCAGGTCGTCGCGCAGGCGACTGTGCGCAGCTCGGCCAGCACCATTCGCTTGCTCGTGGATACCCAGCCGCCCATCATTCGCCTGGCAAACTTGCCGGAAGACATCCAGGTGGGCGGCGACCAAGCCGAAATACTGATCGAGGGGGTGACGGATCCGGACGCGACGGTGTGGATGAACGATTCCCCGCAACCGTTGGCCGTCAGCACCAGCGGCGGCTTTAGCGCCAACGTTCCCTTGCGCGAAGGAGAGAACCAGATCGAACTGACGGCCGTGGACGAGGCGGGCAACAGCGCCTCCATCGTGCGCCAAGTCACCCTGCTGACCCAACCGCCGGACATTGTGATATCGAATCCGCCCGACAACCTGTGGATCAACCAACAGATGTTGAGTGTACAGGGCACAGTCCCGCCCGGGATCCAGGTGCGCGTCAACCAAACCGAGGCAGAGGTGGATGCCGAGGGCAACTTTAACGTGGACGTGGTGCTTGAGGAGGGAGAGAACATCGTGCGCATCGAGGCCAGCGACGCCGTGGGCAACACCACGATAGAAGAGCGGCGCGTTCACCTGCGCACCCGTCAACCGGCGCTCTCGTTGACCACGCTGCAAGACGGAATGACGGTGCGCGAGCCTTCCCTCCTCGTCGTGGGCAAGACCGAACCCCTGACCACGATCTGGCTCAACGGGCGCGAATTGGCGGTGGATAGCCAGGGGGGATTTCAGGGAACGGCTGACCTGCTCGAGGGGAAAAACGTCGTGCGCGTCGAAGCATTGGACCGGGCGGGCAATACGGCGGTATTGGTTCGAGAGGTGACGTACAATGCGGTGTCACCCAACACGACCGTGCCGGCAGAGGTGCGCACCGTGCTCTCCGTCGCCGGCGCGGGTATGGCCGGCGTGGTGGGCCTGTGGCTGATAAGTGGCTTCTGGCAGCGTCCTCTTTCCCTGGTGCTGCGAGCGACTCGCCCGACCCTCTCCCCGAGTGGCGACCGCTGGGTAGAGCCGGCCGTCGTAGAGTTCGAGCTCTCTCGACCGGCGACCGTCACGGCCGAAATCTGGGACCAAGACAACGTCCGCATAGTCACCCTCTTCCAACGCCAGCGGCGAGATAGAGGCGAGCACCTCCTGGCCTGGGATGGCCGGGGCGTGACGGGGCAGGCGCCCCCCGGTGCATACGAGGTCGAAGTGCGCGCCAGCACCATGTTCACCACCGTCAGCGGCAGCACTCGTATCTGGATCGAAGAAGGCCCGCCCCGCCCAATGTGGGAGCAGGCCCGGGAGCGCCGCGCAGTAGAACAGGCCGAACATTGAAGCGACATATCATCCTCTAAGACGAAAGCGTAGCCGCGATTCCCACGTCGTGGAGTGCGCACTCTCCGCTCGTCGCAAATCTTAAAGTTTTCCCCAGGCACTAGCCAAAAAGAAAAAAATAGTGTATAATAGTGGGCAGTTGTGGGTGAAAGTGGGGCAGAGTGGGGCTCACCACTGAACATCACTCTGTTGTCATACTTGGGGGAAACACACCGCATGTTCCTGGGCGAGTTTGTCCACACCATTGACGAGAAGGGACGTCTGACCATCCCCGCCAAGTTTAGGGCGGGCCTGGAGGATGGGCTCGTCATCACCCGTGGGATAGACCGCTGCCTGGTGATCTATCCTATGGAGGAGTGGGAACGGCTGGCGGAGAAGGTGAGCGCGCTGCCGATGACCGACCGGAGCGCGCGCGCCTTTCGCCGTTTGGTCTTTGCTGGCGCCTCCGACGCTATCCCCGATAAAAATGGCCGTGTGCTCATCCCCCCTAGCTTGCGAGAGTATGCCGCTCTCGATGGCGAGGTCATCGTCACCGGGCTGAACACCTACGTCGAGGTGTGGGGCCCGGCTGCCTGGGGCGAGGAACGGAAGCACGTCGAGGGAGACAGTGGAAACATTGAAGAATGGGCGGCCCTGGGCATCTGACCGGCGCGGAGGGCTCGTCTGATCACTGGGCCGGTGAACTGGATAGGCAGCGAAAGGATAGGGTGAGGGGTAGCCACATCCCTGTTCTTTTTCAAGCGGTACTCGACGGCCTGCAGATCGGGCCGGGCGGCCGGTACATAGATGGGACGGTGGGAGGAGGAGGACACGCGGCCGGGATACTGGCGGCTTCCTCTCCGCGTGGGCGACTTTTGGGCCTGGACCGGGACCCGGCAGCGTTGGAAGCGGCCCGTGACCGGTTGGCTTCCTTTGGCGGGCGAGTTGCGCTCGTCCATAGCTCCTTCACTCGTCTGGAAGAGGTTGCGCGCGCCCATGACTTTATCCCCGCAGATGGCGTCCTGCTCGACTTGGGACTCTCTTCCCTCCAACTGGCCGACCCTGAGCGAGGCTTTGCCTTTATGCGCGACGGCCCGCTCGACATGCGTTTCGATCCGCGCTCTGCCGAGCCTACTGCGGCCGAGTTGGTGAACGAACTCTCGGCTCAAGACCTGGCCCGCTTGCTGTACCGGTACGGTGAGGAGCGACGGGCGCGCCGCATCGTGGACGAGATCGTCGCTGCCCGCCCGCTTTACACGACGGTGGAATTGGCCGCTGTCATTGAGCGGACGGTGGGACGAGGGGGACGCATCCACCCGGCCACGCGCGTGTTCCAGGCGCTGCGCATCGCCGTCAACGATGAATTGGGCGCGTTGGAGGCCGCGTTGCCTCAGGCCGTGAAGGTTTTGGCCCCCGGCGGTCGTCTGGTCGTGATCAGCTTCCACTCGCTGGAGGATCGCCTGGTGAAGCGTTTTATGCGCCAGGAAAGCCGTGACTGTATCTGCCCGCCGGAATTGCCCGTCTGTGCTTGTGATCATCGGGCCAGGCTGCGTTTAATGACGCGCAAACCTGTCCGCCCGGCGGAGGACGAGTTGGCTGCCAACCCGCGCTCCCGTTCGGCGCGGCTGAGAGTGGCGGAGCGACTAACTGCTGACCACTGACCACTGACCACTGACCACTGACCACTGACTACTGACTACTGACTACTCTGATATGTCCAACTTTATGCAGTGGGTGACACACGGGATCAAACGCGGCCGCTTCGAGCCAAGCCCGCGCGCGCTCCTCTACATATTCACACTCGTTGTGGCACTGACGCTGGTGGCGATCCTCTACTTGATGTTGGTCAGCCATACGGCGGCCCGTGGACGGCGCATCGAGCAGTTGCGGGCCGAGTTGTTGTGGTTGCGCCGGGAGAACGAGCAGCTAGAGGTAAAAGTTGCTGAAGCAAGTTCTATCTCCCGTCTCTGGGAGCGAGCGGTTGAACTGGGTTTTGTCCGGGCCGAACAGGTCGAGTTTATCGCCTGGTCCGCTTCCGACTGAGTGGGATAGATCACCGATTGGGTTGTCAAGGTGCGGTTGGCGGGTAAGAAACTCGCCTACGGTTTCACAGCGGTGTATCTATGAGGATATTATAGCACAAATGTTCTATATTGTCAAGTTGGACACGCAAAGAAAGGAGGAGCGCCATTCAGCTCCCTGCTGAGCGGGGAGCGTGTAGCGCGACTTGGTATGGCGGAAGGCCCGCGACGTCGCCTGAGGTTGGTGAGTACGCTTCTGATCGGCCTCGTGCTCGTGATCCTGGCTCAGTTGGTGCAGGTGCAGATAGTGGATCATAGCTTTTACGAAAAGTGGGCCGAGGATCAGCGCGTGCGGCCCGTCGTGATGTCCGATGCTCCCCGGGGCAGGATCAGAGATCGGCACGGGCACCTGCTGGCCGGGAACGTGGTGCTGTATTCCATCGAGGCGGATACGGTCTACGTGACGGACGTGGAAGGGACGGCCAAGGCGCTGGGTGAGCTCTTGCACACGCCGCCTGCGCACATTGAGCGATTGTTGGAGAGCGATGACTACTGGGTGCAGATCGCCTCAGCGGTGTCGAAGGAGGTAGGGGAGCAGATCGCCGCTTTGAAACTTTCTGGCATTACGGCGCGACCAGTGTGGGCGCGCGAGTATCCCGAGGGGGCGCTGGCTTCCCACGCGCTAGGGTTCTGCACGGCCGAAATAACCGGTTTCTATGGCGTCGAGGGGTTCTACGACGAGCAACTGCGGCCGGAGAAAGTGGAGTGGGTGGGCCCGGTAGACCCGGCCAGCGAACAGATTCCCTGGGTCGTGGCGCCGGTTCTGCTGCCCCAACCGGGCGTCGAGCTGGTGTTGACGCTCGACCGCACTGTGCAGTCGTTGGCCGAGCAGGAGTTGGCGCGCTCGGTGCGCGAGTACCAGGCCGAGGGGGGCACGATCATCGTGATGGACCCCCGTACCTTTGAGATCCTGGCGCTGGCCAGCTTGCCCAATTACGAACCGGGGCGTTACATCCAGTTCTTTGACCAGAGCCCGCTGCCGTTCGAGGATCCAGCCGTGAGCCAGCAGTACGAGCCGGGGTCTGTTTTCAAGGTTATGACGGTGGCTGCCGCGCTCGACGCCGGCCTGGTGACGCCGGAGACGGTCTATCACGACCAGGGCTGGATCGAGGTGGGGGGGCAAAGGATCGAGAACGCCACTCACCGGGCGTATGGCGACCGTACGGTGAGCGATATATTGATTCACTCGCTCAACGTTGGGGCGGCCTGGCTGGGCACGCAGATGGGGACAGGGACGTTCTATCGCTACGTGCAATCCTTTGGCATTGGGCGGCTCACGGAGGTTGACCTGGCGGGCGAGGTGGCCGGTCAGTTGTGGCTGCCGGAAGATTACGAGCATTGGCACGACTCTAACCTGGGGACAAATACCTTCGGCCAGGGGCTGGCGGTGACGCCGCTCCAGATGATCGCGGCGGTGGCAACGGTGGCCAACGACGGGACGCGGCTGCGGCCTCACATCGTCGCTCGCCGCATTGGGCCTGACGGCACGGTTTCCACTGCCCGGCCGGTGGTCGAGGCGCAGCCGATCTCTCCCCAGACGGCGCGCCAGGTTACAGAGATGATGGTGCAGGTGGTGGAGGAGGGGGCGACCCAGGCCAGGGTGGAGGGTTATCGCGTCGCCGGCAAGACGGGCACGGCCCAGATTCCCATCCCCGGCGGGTACGACCCGGAAAGGACGATTGCAACTTTTGTCGGGTTTGGGCCGCTGCCGGATGCGCAACTCGTCATCCTGGTCAAATTGGACCGGCCCAGGACTTTGACTTGGGCCTCTGAGACGGCGGCGCCAGCGTTCCGGCGGCTGGCGACGCGCTTGTTCACGGTTTTGGGCATCCCCCCTGGGGATGTGGCAGTAGCGGAGGCGATGCGATGAGCGTGGGTGTGTTGACTTTGGCGGACGTGATCGAGGGCCTGGCGGGGTTCCGCCCGGAGGATTTGGACCAGCCCATCAGCACGACGGTGATAGATTCCCGGCAGGCTGAGCCGGGCGCGCTCTTTGTCGCGCTCAAGGGTGAGCGTTCGGACGGTCACGATTACGTCGCCGATGCCTTCTCGCGCGGAGCGGTGGCCGCCATCGTCGCGCGAGACGTGGAGGCCGAGGGGCAGGTACTGGACGTGACTGAGCGAGCCGAGACTCGGCCCGCCAACTGGTCGTTGCCGTTGCTGTTGAGAGTGTCCGATAGCCTCCAGGCGCTCCAGCAGGCGGCGACTTTCTGGCGGCGACGGCGCGAGGATGTGCGCGTCGTCGGTATCACGGGCAGCGTGGGCAAGACGACGACCAAGGAACTGGCAGCGGCGGTTCTGGCGAGCCGCTACGTCACGCTCAAGAGCGAGGCCAGCTACAACAACGAGATCGGTCTGCCACTGACGCTGATGCACCTGACGGGCGAGCACGAGCGGGTGGTCTTGGAGATGGGGATGTACGATGTGGGCGAGATCGCCGACCTGGCTCGCATCGCCCGGCCCCACGTGGGCGTCGTGACCATCATCGGGCCGGTGCACATGGAGCGGGCCAAGACGATCGAGCGCATCGTAGAGGCCAAATCGGAACTGGTCAAGGCGCTGCCGCCGGCTCCAGAGGGAGTGGCGATCCTCAACTATGACGACGAGCGCGTGCGAGGGATGGCGCCGGCGACGCAGGCGCGCGTGTTTTACTATGGGCTTTCACCCGAGGCTGACTTGTGGGCCGACCGCATCGAGGGATTGGGATTGGACGGGATACGTTTCCGGCTGCACCACGAGGGGGAGACGCTGCACGTCAGAATCCCGCTCCTGGGCCGACACTCGGTTCACACCGCGCTGCGGGCGGCGGCGGTGGGCTTGGTCGAGGGGCTGACCTGGCAGGAGATCATTGAGGGGCTGCGGGGGCCAGCGGCGCAATTGCGACTGGTGGCGGTGCCGGGGCCGGAGGGCGCGACTCTCCTGGACGACACTTACAACGCCAGCCCGGCCTCGACCATCGCCGCGCTCAACTTGCTGGACGAGTTGGATGGGCGCAAGATCGCCGTCCTGGGCGACATGCTGGAACTGGGCGACTATGAGCGGGAGGGGCACGAAAAGGTGGGTATGCGCGCATTGGAGGTGGCCGACGTGCTCATCACGGTGGGGTCGTGCGGTCGTATCATCGGCGAAGCGGCGCTGCGCTGGGGTATGCCGGCCGACCAAGTGCACATTGTGAGAGAGAACGGCGAGGTGATCGCTCTGCTGGAGCAGATGGTGACGGGAGATGATGTGATCTTGGTCAAAGGTTCGCGGGCGATGGCGATGGAGGAGATCGTGGACGCGCTGGGGAGGTCGTGATGGACTTTGCGCTTATCCTGGCGAGCATTTCGTTCATATTGGCGGTGGGGTGGGGCCCGCTGCTCATTCGCATCCTGCGCCGTTACAAGATCGGCAAGCGCATCCGCATTGACGGGCCGCGCGGTCACCAGACCAAGTTGGGCACGCCGACGATGGGAGGGTTGATGATCGTCGTGCCGGTGGTGCTGATCACGCTGGCGCTCAATATCTATAATTTGTTGGGTCGGACGGTGATCGGGCGCTCGATCCTGGTGCCGTTGGGGGTGATGTTGGCCTACGCGCTCATCGGCGCGCTGGACGACGTCGCCGGCGTGCGCGGGATGCGGCACGGAGAGGGGTACTCGGCCCGGCGCAAACTGCTGTGGGAGATCCCCCTGACGCTGGGTGTAGCGGCGGTAATGTTGGTGATGGATCTCCAATTTGCGGGACAGGTTGGTGTGCCAGGGGTGCATCGGGCGGTTGATCTGGGCTGGGCGTGGGTGCCTATTGCGGCGTTCGTGATTCTGAGCTCGGCCAACGCGGTCAACTTGACCGATGGGTTGGATGGGCTGGCAGGCATCATCGTCGCCAGCGCCTATGTTGCTTACGGCGTGATCGCTCTGTTGCAGGAGCAGGTTTACCTGGTGCATTTTAGTTTCACCGTGGTGGGGGCCTGCTTTGCCTTCCTGTGGTACAACGCTCACCCGGCGCAGATGTTCATGGGGGATACGGGCAGTTTGGCTATTGGAGCGACCCTGGGGACGGTGGCGCTGATGACAGGGCAATGGCTGCTGCTGCCGGTGGTGGCGTTGATTCCGGTGGCGGAGGGCATATCTGTCGTTTTGCAGGTAGCCTATTTCAAGTACACCAAGCGCAGGTTCGGCGAGGGACGACGATTGTTCAAGATGGCTCCCCTGCACCATCATTTTGAACTGCTCGGTTGGTCGGAGACGCAGGTGGTACAGCGCTTCTGGCTGGTGGGGCTGTTGGCAGCGATGGCGGGGGTGGCGTTGGCGTTGTTGTAGTGGTCGAGAGATGAGGAGGAATAGGATGCAGACTGGACTTTTGTGGTTCGACGACGATCCGCGTAAACAATTGAAGGATAAAGTGCTACGGGCGGCTGCGCATTATGAGCGCAAGTACGGCCAGTCGCCCAACCTGTGCTTTGTCCATCCCAGCGCTTTTAACGGCAACGGGAAGCAGGGGGTCAAGAAGGCGGGTAGGGTAGAGATCCGCGCCGGCCGTTCGGTCCTGCCGGATCACTTTTGGTTGGGAGTGGCCGAGTCGGCCGTTTAACCATCGGCGACAGGTACTGGATGAATAACAATTCGCCATTCGGTCCGACCGCTGCGGTCGGCGTTCGCAATTCGCGCGTCGTCGTGCTGGGCCTGGCGCGGCAGGGGACGGCGCTGGCGCGTTACCTGGCGCAGGGCGGAGCCACAGTCACCGTTTCTGACCTGCGAGCCGAGGAGAGCCTGTCCGGCGCGCTGGCGGAGCTGGCGGGCTTGCCCATCCGCTACGTGCTGGGCGAGCACCCGTTCAACCTGTTGGAGCGGGCCGACCTGCTGTGCCTCAGTGGTGGGGTGCCGCTGGACGCGCCCATCGTCGTCGAGGCGCAGCGGCGTGGCATCCCGCTGAGCAACGACGCGCAGCTCTTTTTGGAGCGCTGCCCGGCCCCCGTCATCGGCGTCACCGGCTCGGCCGGCAAGACGACGACGACGGCCCTGGTGGGGGAGATGTGTCGCGCGGCGGGCTTTTGCGTTTGGGTGGGAGGTAACATCGGCAACCCGCTCATCGCCGACCTGGACGGGATCCAACCGGACGACCGGGTGGTGATGGAGCTTTCTAGCTTTCAACTAGAGATCATGACGACCAGCCCGCACGTCGCGGCGGTGCTCAACATCACGCCCAATCACCTGGACCGGCACGGGACGATGGAGACGTACATCGCGGCTAAGCGTAAAGTCGTAGCTCATCAAGGGTCGGATGACCTGGCGCTCCTGGGCTACGACGACGCCAACGCCCGCGCCCTGGCGTTGGAGACGGCGGCCCGCTTGCTCTGGTTCAGCGGCGGGGCCGAGGTGGAGGAGGGCGCCTTCAGGACGAACGGCGAGTTGACGCTGCGGATGGACGGTCAGGATCGCGTGATCTGCCAGACCTCGGAGGTGCGGCTGCTGGGCCGCCATAACTTGTTGAATGTGCTGGCGGCGAGCGTGTTGGCCGGGCTTGCCGGTGTACCACTGGAAGCGATACACCGGGTCGCCACGACTTTTGCCGGCGTCGAACACCGCCTGGAGCTGGCGCGTGAGTTGAACGGCGCGCGCTGGTACAACGACTCGATCGCCACTGCTCCGGAGCGTTCTCTGGCGGCGCTCCGTTCATTCGAGGAGCCGATCCTGCTCCTGGCCGGCGGGCGAGACAAAAAGCTGCCCTGGGACGAGTTCGCCCGCGAGGCCGTGCAGCGGGTGCGGCGCTTGGTGACGTTTGGGGAAGCGGGGTCGATGATCGCGCGGGTGGTGGAGCAGGAGGCAGGAGGCAGGAGGCAGGAAGCAGGGTTGGAGGGAATTACGCAGGTGGAGACGTTGGAGGAAGCGGTCGAGGCGGCTGCACGATTGGCCCGGCCCGGCGACGTGGTGTTGCTCTCCCCCGGCGGCACCAGCTTTGACGCTTTCCGCGACTTTGCCCAGCGGGGGGACAGGTTCAAGGAATTGGTCGAGTCGCTGTAGCCACATATCACGTTTCACGCATCTTTTCAACAATTCGGGGAAAGAAACCGGGTTTTTGTCGCTTCGGGCGAAGCAGAAGCGCCTTCGCTTACAGAAAAACCTGGTTTCTCACCAACCAATCCCCGGTTTATCGAGAGCATACCGTTTCACGCATCGTGGGGTGAACCAGATGTCATCGAAAGCTAAATCTAGTCCAGACTATGTGCTGGCATTGACGGTCGCCGGGCTGGTCATCATCGGGCTGATGATGGTCTACAGCGCCACCTTCGATTGGTCGTATCAAGAGTACCACAGCAGCTTTTACATCGCGTCGCGCCAATTCATGTGGATGGGGTTGGGCCTGGCCGTGCTGGTGGTGGTCGCCGCCGTGCCCTACGACCGCTGGCGGCAATGGGCGGTGCCCATAATGGGGGTGGGGTTGCTATCCTTGGTCCTGGTGCTCCTGGTGGGGGAGGACCGCTTTGGGGCGCGGCGCTCGTTCTTCGACGGCTCGGTGCAGCCCGGCGAACTGATGAAACTGGTGGTGGTAATCTATGTCGCGGCCTGGCTGGCCTCCAAGGGGGAGCAGGTGCGCGACGTGACCTACGGTCTGGTGCCGTTCGCCGTGCTGATCGGCGGCGTGACCGGCCTGATCGTCGTGCAACCGGACGTGAGCACGGCTGCCTTGATCGTGCTGACCGCGCTGGCAATGTTCTTCTTTGCCGGGGCCGACATCTTTCAATTGGCTGTGGGGGCCGCCATCGGCGGCGTCACGTTTCTCGTACTGATAGATAAACTGCCCCACGCCCGGCAGCGCATTGACGAGTACCTGCTCGTCTGGCACGATCCCCGGCTGGTGGGGCACCACGTCCAGCAGGTGTTGATCGCCCTGGGCAGTGGCGGATTGTTCGGCGTGGGGTTGGGGCAAGGTCAGCAAAAGATGGGCTACCTGCCGACCCCGCACACCGATTCCATCTTTGCGGTGTTGGGCGAGGAGTTGGGTTTCGTGGGCTGCCTGGTGGTGATCGGCCTGTTCGTGCTTTTGGCCTATCGCGGTTTCAAGATCGCGCTGGCAGCCCGGGACCCCTTTGCTGCCCTGCTGGCGTGCGGCGTCACTTGTTGGTTGACTTTTCAGGCGTTGATCAACGTTGGAGTGATGACTGGGCTGCTCCCCTTCACTGGGATCGCTTTGCCCTTTATCAGTTCCGGCGGCTCGGCGATGGTAATGTCTTTGGCCGGGGTGGGGCTGTTATTGAGTGTTTCACGAGGCAGCCGGGTCTCTTTTGCCCGCAAAAAGATTGGAAAGGGGAATCGCCAGGGTGCGAATTTGGATCGCCGGTGGGGGGACGGGGGGACACGTCTATCCCGGACTGGCCGTCGTGCAGGCGCTGACCGCTGAGATACCAGGGGCGGGAAGCAAGAGGCAAGGAGCAACTGCCACTCGTCTCCCTGATTCGGTGGAGGTGTTGTACGTCGGCGGAGAGGGGGGCGTGGAAGAGCGGCTGGCCGAGCGGGCCGGATTGCGCTTCATGGGCGTGCCGGCCGGGGGAGTGCACGGGTTGTCCCCGTGGCGGGCGGCGCAGAACGTTGTAAAGTTGATGCAAGGTTGGTGGAGCGCCTACCGGCTAGGGCGGCGGGAGCGGCCAGCGGCGCTGTTTGCGACCGGCGGATATGCCAGTGTACCGGTGGCGCTGGCTGCCTGGACGCTGCGAGTGCCCATCCTGGTTTACCTGCCCGACATTGAGCCGGGCCTGGCGGTGCGCTTTATCGGTCAGCTGGCGGCGCGGGTGGCGGTGACGGTGGAAGACTCGCGCGTTTACTTTCCGTCCCGCAAAGTCGTGGTGACCGGCTACCCGCTGCGGGCCGAGTTCCACGCGCTCGACCGGGCGGAGGCGCGGGCCTCGTTGGGATTACCGCCCGAAGAGCCGGCGCTCCTGGTGATGGGAGGGAGCCGAGGGGCGCGCAGCATCAACCAGGCCCTGAGCGGAGTATTGGAACAGGTTTTGGAGATAGCGCAGGTGATACACGTGAGCGGCGAACTGGATTGGCCGTGGGTGAAGGAGCGGCGCGCTGGGCTTGCGGCGAAGCTACAGGCTCGCTATCGCGCCTTTTCCTACCTGCACGAGATGGGGGTTGCGATGGCGGCTGCCGATTTGGCGCTTTGCCGGGCGGGGGCTTCGACGTTGGGAGAGTTGCCCTTTTTCGGGTTGCCGGCGCTGTTGGCGCCGTACCCCCACGCCTGGCGCTACCAACGGGTCAACGCCGAGTGGTTGGCCGGCCGGGGGGCGGCGGTGCGGGTGGAAGATGGGCGGCTGCCGGAAGAGTTGTTGCCCAAGCTGCGGAGGCTGTTGGATGACCGGGCGGCGCTGGCGGAAATGTCGGCGCGGATGAGGTCTTTGGCCCGCCCCGATGCAGCCTCTCTCCTGGCAGAAGAACTGGATAGTTTGGCAAGGAGGTACGCAACATGATGCCACTAAGCTCTGTTTTGTGGGGATTTGTTATGGTTTTTGGCCTGATGGGCGCCTTGCGTGGTTGGGCCAAAGAGATACTGGTCTCTTTCAGCGTCATCGTGGCGCTGGCTATGCGGCTGATTTTCAGCAAATACGTCCCCTTTGTGCGAGACATTCTCAACCGGCCTCCGATTGAGCAGTTTTACGTCTATGGCGTCCTGATCATCTTTATGGCCATCGCTGGATATGCCGGGCCCGTGGTATCTGCCCGGTTGGCCGGTAAGGCGGCGCGTGAGAAACTGCAAGATATACTGTTGGGGTTCGTCGTCGGCGCCTTCAATGGGTACATGATAGTGGGCACGCTCTGGTACTTGCTCCACAATGCCAATTATGGTATCTGGGACATTCAACCGCCCCTCGAAGGGACGACGTCATATATGGTGGCTACCCAGTATCTGCCGTTGATATGGGTGACTGATCCACTGCTCTTGACCATTTTTGTGCTCGCGGCAGTCTTTTTGGTGATCGTGCTCGTTTAACGAGGGTGAATTTCCCGCAGCGCGCCGACGGGCCTGTGTTCTAATGACTATATTTTCCGGTAAACACGTTCATCTGATAGGCATTGGCGGAGCTGGGCTTTCGGCCATCGCCCGTGTGCTGATGGAGCAAGGGGCCGAGGTCTCTGGCTCGGACCTAAAGCTCTCTCCGGTCGCAAAGGCGCTGGCCCGCGACGGTGCGCGCGTCTTTGGCGGACACCGGGCGGGAAACGTGAACGGCGCCGACCTGGTCGTCGTCTCGTCGGCGGTGCCAGAGACGAACATCGAAGTGCAGGCAGCGAGGGCGGCCGGTGTTCCCATTCTCAAGCGCCCAGAGATTCTCGGCCGCATGATGAACGGGCAGTTGGGGGTGGCGGTCGCCGGGACCAAGGGCAAGACGACGACGACGGCGATGATCGCCACTATCCTGCTGAGGGCTGAGCGAGACCCGACCTTTATCGTCGGCGGGGTGCTGACCGGACTGGAGACGAACGCCCGCGCGGGCCAGGAGCCGCTCTTTGTCGTCGAAGCGGACGAGTACGACCGTACTTTTCTCAGCTTGAAGCCGCAGGTGGCAGTGGTGACCAACGTCGAGCACGATCACCCGGATTGCTACCCGACTTTTGACGATTTCCGGGCTGCCTTTGAAGAGTTCGCGGCCCTAGTGCCGCGCGAGGGACTGCTGGCGGTCTGCTGGGACGACCCGGCGGCGCGGGAACTGGGCGAGCAGCGGCGAGCCGCGGGAGGCGCGGTGACTTTTTTTGGCCTGGGAGAGGGGGCTGAATTGCGGGCCGAAGATGTACGCCCCAACTTTGCCGGCGGCGTGGATTTTTTGCTCACCCGCGCAGAACAGGTTTTGGGGTTGGTGCGACTGCGGCTGCCCGGAGCGCATAACGTCTCCAATGCACTGGCGGCCATAGCGGTGGCGCATTTCCTCGATATTCCGTTACGGGTGACCCGCTCCGCGCTGGCCGAATTTCGAGGAGTGGGGCGGCGTTTCGAGGTCAAGGGTGAGGCCGGCGGCGTGACCGTGGTGGACGACTATGCTCACCACCCAACTGCGATTCGGGCCGTGCTCCGGGCGGCGCGCGAGCGCTTTCCCCATCGCTCCCTGTGGGCGGTGTGGCAGCCTCACACCTACAGCCGCACCAGGGCGCTGCTGAGAGATTTCGCGCGGGCGTTTGACATGGCCGATCACGTCATCCTGCTGCCCATCTATGCCGCCCGCGAGCCGGACCCAGGGTCGCACGGTGTCAGCAGCGCCGGTGTGGCGGCAGAGATGCGGCATCCCGACGCGCGTTGCGCGGAGTCGTTGGAAGAGGCGCTGGTATGGCTGGGCACCGAGGTCCAGCCCGGCGACGTGGTGCTGACGCTGGGCGCCGGAGACGGGGACAGGGTGGGGGAGTGGTTGCTAGGAGTGTTGGACAGTGAGCAGTGAGCGATGAACAATGGGCAATTGGGAAAGCGGCTCGAGGACGTGCGCAAGAGGAAGCGCGCCCAGCGTGGTTTGGCTTGCGATGCGATGGCGCAAAAGATGCACCTGGCAAAAGTCGAGGGGAACGTGGGATCTGACCCTGGCCTGAACGGCCTGGCAAAAGCGTTGGGGCCGCAAGCCCAGCGCGGCGAGCCGCTGGCGCGCTACACGCGCTTTGGTGTCGGCGGGCCGGCCGATCTGTTGGTCGTGTGCGAGAGCGTGGACGAGGTGGTCAGAGCGGTGGAGCTGGCCCGGCAGTACGGCGTGGAGTGGCGGGTGCTAGGCTCCGGCTGCAACGTCCTGGTCGCCGACGGCGGGATTCGCGGGTTGGTGATCGTCAACCGGGCGGCGGGAGTCGAGTTCGAGGGGACGGCAGTGCGGGCCGAGGCGGGCGCATTGTTGGCCGCGCTGGCCGGCGAGGCCGTCAGGCGCGGGCTGGTTGGATTGGAGTGGGCGGCGGGGCTGCCGGGGACGGTGGGCGGCGCGGTGGTGGGCAACGCGGGCGCTTTCGAGGGCAACATCGCTTCCATTTTGCGCAGCGCGGCAGTGCTGGAGCCGGAAGGCGAGGTCGTGGAGAGACCGAACGAGTGGTTCGAGTTCGAGTACCGGTCGAGTCGGATCAAGCGAGGAGCAGGGGAGCAGGGGAGCGGAGGAGCAGAGGAGCATAGGTGTGTGGTGCTCGTGGCGACGTTCGAGTTGGAGCCGGGGGAGCCTGAAGGACTGGCGGTGCGGGCGACCGAAATCCTAGAGTGGCGCAGGACGCGCCACCCCACCGGGGCGACGGCCGGCTCGACCTTTAAGAACCCGCCGGAAAGCCACGCTGGCTATCTCATCGAGCAGGCCGGCTTGCGGGGATACCGCATCGGGGGAGCGCAGATTTCGGAGCTGCACGGTAATTTCTTTATGAACACCGGAGACGCGACGGCCGCCGACCTGTGGGCGCTGATAGAGCACACGCGCGGCGTGGTCAGGCAGCGCTTGGGCGTGGAGCTCGAATTGGAAATCGAATTTTTGGGGGTCGGGCCATGGCGGCAAAAATCCGCGTAGGCGTCATCTTTGGCGGGCGTTCGGGGGAGCACGAGGTCTCGCTAAGATCCGCCCGGTCGGTGATGGACGTGTTGGACAGAGAAAAGTACGAGGTCGTGCCCATCGGCATCACCAAAGAAGGGCGCTGGATCGCCTCGGGGGATCCGATGCAGGCGCTGCTGGCAGGCGACCCGGCCGCGAGCCGGCCGGCCGCGCTCTTGGGCGATCCTTCCCGGCGCGGCCTGATGAGGCTTCGAGAGACAGAGCGGGCGGTCGAAGCGACGCGGTTAGCGGAATTGGACGTCGTCTTTCCCGTACTGCACGGGACGTATGGAGAGGATGGCACGGTGCAGGGACTGCTGGAACTGGCAGGTCTTCCTTACGTGGGCGCGGGCGTCATAGGCTCGGTTTTGGGCTTGGACAAGGTCGCTTTTAAGGATATAATGCGCGCTCACGAATTGCCCATCGTGGATTATGTAGCTTTCAAGCGCAAAGAGTGGGAGGCAGACCCTGATGGGGTGATGGCGCGGGTCGAGGCGAAATTGGATTATCCGGTCTTTACCAAGCCGGCCAATATGGGCTCCAGCGTCGGTGTCAGCAAATGTCACGACCGGACTGGGTTGGCGGCCGGCCTGGCCGAGGCGGCTCGCTACGACCGCAAGTTGGTCGTCGAAGCGGCCGTGCCAGCGGCGCGGGAGATTGAGGTCAGCGTGTTGGGCAACGACGACCCCATCGCCTCGCTGCCGGGCGAGGTCGTTCCCAGCCGCGAGTTCTACAGCTACGAGGCCAAATACATTGACGACGGCGACCGGGCGTCAAAGCTGCTGATTCCCGCTCCCATCTCGCCGGAGATGACCGAGCGGGTGCGCGACCTGGCAGTGCGCGTCTACGAGGCGATTGATTGCGCCGGGATGGCGCGGGCCGATTTTCTGCTTTCCGGCGAGAGCGGCCCAGGGCCGGGAGACCTGTACGTCAACGAAGTGAACACCATTCCGGGGTTCACCTCTATCAGTATGTATCCCAAGCTGTGGGAAGCCAGCGGCATCCCCTATCCAGAATTGGTTGATCGGTTGATCGAACTGGCACTCGAGCGATATCGAGACAAGATGCGTTCAGAGACCTCGTATAAACCGTTGGTCAATGAACCGATGAACGGTGTGACCGATGATGAAACCCACGAAGCGGCGGAAGAAGAAGCGGTTTGAGACGGCGAGTGCGTTGGTTCTGGGGCGGACGCGATCCAGTCGCCCGTCGAGGACGCGCCGCTTGCCGTTCGCCGTTCGCCATTTGCTGTTGCTGCTGCTGGTCGTGATCGTCGTTGGGGCGTTGTGGCTGACTCTGGATGACCGTTTCTACGTCTACCACGCCGACGTGGCGGGCGCGGCCCGCGTGTTGCCCGACGAGGTATTTCGGGTCAGCGGGTTGCTGGGGCTGCACGTCCTATGGGTGCGGCCGTCCGAGGTAGAGGCGCGCATCCTGGCCGAGCTGCCGGGCCTGGAGCGCGCGCGGGTCACCTGCGGGTTGCTGGATGAGCGGTGTAATATCACCGTCGTGGAGCGGCAGCCGAGGGTGACGTGGGACGAGGACGGCCAGTTGTGGTGGATTGACGCTGACGGTATCATTTTCCCCGCGCCGGGGGCGCTCGCAGAGGGTTGGTTGGTGCGGGGGCCGTTGCCCAGGGATGAGGATGGGCGGCTGAACTGGCGCGTCCGCGTCGCGCTGAGCGAGTTGTGGTCGGCCGGAGTGGATGTGTCGCAGTTATTCTATGTATCGGGCCGGGGGTTGATGTTCGTTGATGAGCGAGGCTGGCGCACGATCTTGGGGCAGGGGCCGGGGATGGCTGAACGCTGGCGGGTGCTAGAGTTGCTGGCGGCCGACCTGGAAGCGCGCGGCCTGACGCCTCGCTTTGTGGACGTGCGCTTTCCCCAAGCGCCGTATTACTCGCTGACGAACGAATGGTAGGATTTGGAGATTTGTGATTTAGGGATCTGGGAGGATTGTGAGCCAGATCAACAAAGGAATCAACGAATCTGGAATCATGGAACGGACCATCGTAGGCATTGACGTGGGCGGCAGCAAAATATGCACCCTGGTGGGCGAGGTGGACGCCAACGGTGACCTGCGCGTGATTGGCGTAGGGCAGACATCTTCACGGGGCGTCCGCCAGGGGGTGGTGGTCAACGTGGCGGATGCCACGGCCGCCATCGCTGCCTCGGTCGAGAAGGCCGAGCGCACGTCGGGATACAAAATTGAACGAGCCTACGTGGGAATCAGTGGCGCGCACATCTCTTCCCTCAACAGCCGGGGAGTGGTCGGTATCTCTCGCCGCGAGCACGGCATCTTGGTGGAGGACGTGGATCGGGCGTTGGACGCCGCGTACGCCATCGCGGTGCCCCATAACCAGGAGGTCTTGCACGTGATTCCACGCGGTTACGTGGTGGATGGGCAGAGCGGCGTGCGCGACCCGGTCGGAATGTACGGTTATCGCCTGGAGGTAGAGACTCACATCGTCACTGGCTCTAGCACTTGCATCCAGAACTTGGTCAAGTGCGTGGAGGAGGCCGGGGTGGGGGTGGACGAGTTGGTGCTGGCGAGTTTGGCCGCCGGCAACGCCGTGCTCACGGACACCGAGCGGGAGATGGGGGTCGTGCTGGCCGACGTTGGCACTGGCACTACCGACATTGCGATTTTCATTGACGGCGCCGTATGGCACACGGTCACACTGGGGGTAGGCGGCGAGTACGTCACCGGGGATATCGCCATCGGCCTGCGGTTGCCGCCGGACGTCGCCGAGCAGATCAAGATAGCATACGGCCACGCTCGCGCGGCTCAGGTGCCGCCCGACGAACGGTTCACCGTATCGGCCTTTGGCGGCGACGCTCCCCACGTCGTGCCGCGCTGGAAGCTGGCCGAGATCATTGAAGCGCGGGTGGAAGAGATCCTGGCGCTGATCCATCAGGAGATCAAGCGTTCGGGGTACGATGGTCTCCTGCCGGCGGGCGTCGTGTTGTGCGGCGGCGCTGTGCAGATGCCGGGTCTCCAGGAGTTGGGGCGTGACGTCATGGGGCTGCCCGTGCGTGTGGGGCCGCCCCGGCGACTGCGCGGCCTCGTAGACAAGATTTCTAGTCCGGCCCACGCGGTGGGCGCGGGGCTGGTAGATTGGGGGTTGACGATGGATACGCGACCCCAGTTACGCAAGCCTGTTCCGGGTGCGGGGAGGCGCTTTCTCGATTGGTTGCGGGCGCTCTTGCCCTGAAGTAGGGCGGCCTTCCATAGCCGCCTGATCACGGATGAGATTAGGAGGAGCAATAATGTACACAGCATCCCAAACAGAGAGTTTCGCACAGATCCGAGTCGTAGGCGTGGGCGGAGGCGGCAGCAATGCCATCAACCGCATGATCGCCGAGGGACTGGGCGGTGTTGATTTCGTAGCGATCAATACAGACGCCCAGGCTCTCATGCTCTCGGACGCGCCCAAGCGCGTGCGCATCGGCGACAAGTTGACGCGCGGGTTGGGCGTGGGAGGAGATCCGGAACTGGGTCACAAGGCGGCGGAGGAATCTGCCGACGAGTTGTACCAGGTTCTGGAAGGCTCCGACATGGTGTTCATCACCGCTGGCATGGGAGGCGGTACCGGCACCGGCGCTTCGCCCGTCGTCGCCCGCATCGCCCGAGAAGTCGGCGCCTTGACCATCGGTGTCGTCACCCGGCCTTTTAACTGGGAGGGGTCGGTGCGCTCGGAGACGGCGCGGGTAGGGGTCGAGCAGTTCAAGGAAGAGGTGGATACGCTGATCGTGATCCCCAACGACCGGCTGCTGGAAATCACCGATAAGCGGGTCAGCCTGCAAGATGCCTTCTCCCTGGCCGACGACGTGTTGCGTCAGGGCGTCCAGGGCATCTCGGAACTGATCACCGTGCCCGGTCTGATCAACCTGGACTTTGCCGATGTGCGGACGATCATGTCCCAGGGCGGGGCGGCGCTGATGGCGGTTGGACGGGCCGGCGGTGAAAATCGAGCCGTCGAGGCCGCGCAGCAGGCTATCTCCAGCCGGCTGCTGGACATCACGATTGACGGCGCGCGCGGCATACTCTTTAACGTCACCGGCGGGCCGGACCTGAGCCTGTTCGAGGTCAACGAGGCGGCTTCGGTCATCAAACAGACCGCTCACCCCGACGTGAATCTCATCTTTGGGGCCGTCATTGACGAGGATATGAGTGAAGATATCCGTATCACCGTCATTGCGACCGGTTTCGATCAGACAGAGCCTCGGCCTCGGCCGGTACGGGTGGCGCGCGCGACGTTCAACGACAAGGTCGAGTTCCCGGTGCCGGCTTTCGACAAGGATGACCTGGAGATTCCCGCTTTCCTGCGTCGTCGCGGTTAGTGCACGCTGACTGGTGAACTTTTATTGCTTGACTCTTGGGCAGGCGAGTAGAGTCGCGCCTGTTGTGTGGTGGTGAGCATTCAGGTATCTCTCTACATCACAAAGAGCACTGAGGACACGAAGAAGACGGTGACCGAGCGCATTTTGTCGAGTTCCGTGTCCGTTTACGACTTTGCCTTCGTGTACTTTGGTAAATAGGCAACTCCCTGAACCCTTGAGGTCCAAAATTCCGTCCGATGTGATCATCGGCACAGATGAGACGAGATTTTGGACGCGGATTAACGCTGATGGGCGCTGATCTTGGATTTTATCCGTAAATCATCTGCGAAAATCTGGTGCAACCTACGGTTGCCTGAATCTGCGTCCTGGTTAACTTGTCGGTTTGAGGTGCATTCGTTAGACGGTTACGTGTGGTGGTGATATGACTGATCTGGCCGAACTATTTCGACAAGGTGGAAGGGAAAAAAGACTCTCTCCGGGCGAGGTGCTGTGCCGCCAGGGAGCGACGAGCGATGGCGCGTATTATCTCAAGTGGGGACGGCTGGGAGTCTACCGGGAGGAGCAGGGCGACTTTTATCTTCTCTCAGAGATCGTGCCGGGGAACCTGGTGGGTGAACTAGGCGCTACCACCGGTTGGTCCCGCACGGCCACCGTGAAGGCCGAAGAAGAATCAGTTATCATTCACATCTCCAGGGATGATTTTCGCCGCTTGTTGAAGGATGAGCCTGCACTGGCGGCGGAGGTCATCTGTCAGGTGGGGGAGCGCCTCACTTTTGGGGATGTCGCCCGCGTCACCCTCGGTCGCTCGTATCAGCAAGCGATAGAGCGGGTGCGGGCGTTGCGCTCTGAGAAGGAGCGGTTGAAGGAACTCTTGCGCCTGCGGGAGGAGTTGGCCGATATGATCGTCCACGACCTCCGCAATCCTCTGGGAGTGATCGCCAGCGGCATGGAGTTGTTGGAGAGCGAACTGGACGCCGAGACCAAATCGGAATACGTGGACTCGTTGGTGAGGACGATGAGGCGGTCGGTAGGGCGGATGCAACGGTTGGTGGAGACTTTGTTGGACATCGCTCGCCTGGAGGAGGGGGGGATAGCGCTACGCCTCGCGCCGGTGGAGGTGCCCGCGCTCATCGAGGAGGTGGTGGCGGAGGAGCTTCCCCTGGCCGACAATCACGGCGTGGCGTTGGAGAGCTTGTTGCCCGCAGACCTACCGATGGTGTTGGCCGACCGTGACGTCGTGCAGCGGACATTGATAAATCTCTTGGACAATGCGCTCAAATTCACTCCCAGTGGGGGGCGGGTGTGGGTGGAGGCCCAAGCCCAGGAAGATCAAGTTCAAGTGGCAGTGGTAGATACCGGACCTGGTATTCCTTTGGGGGAACATGGGCGCATCTTTGAAAAGTTCACTCAGGTGCAGGGCCAATTGGGGTCCCAGAGGGGGTTAGGGTTGGGGTTGACTTTTTGTCGCATGGCTGTGGAGTCTCACGGCGGGCACATCTGGGTCGAGGATGGCCCGCAGGGTAGAGGGAGCCGCTTTATCTTTACCCTACCCCGGGTTCCTGAGACTGTTGCCGGGGACTGAGGCGTTGGCAGTAATTCCCGTTTTGAAGCCGCACCGCCGTAGAACAGACGGTGTTGGCTAGTTTTTCCTAGCACCCAAGCTAGAATTGCCAAAACGGGAATTGCTGAGGCGTTGGAGAGGCTGTAGCCGCGATTTCCAGGATCGCGCGGGTTAGTTGCTGCTTGATAAAAATCTCGCCCAATGGCGAGATTTTTAAGGTTATGTAGTGAATTTCGCTTGCGTGCTACCTGAGTGTGTGGTATAATCTGGGCATATTAACCCCAAGATGTGGGGTTTTTATTTCCCTCAACCCCCATATCTGGTGGCATCTTTTCTGTCGTTTTCCTATTCGTCGTGCTGAACGCTTTGCTCTGGTATGCGGGCCCGTTGAGCAGTTAGAGCAATTGCGTTTGGACCTCCGAGGTTTCCAAAGATTCTCTGGCGATAAGAAACACGTTCTCGAGACATAAACCTCGGAGGCTCATGGCCTAACACTTTTAACATTCGCTCATTTTTTGCCCTGAAACTGTT
>CAYMWP010000030.1:0-36197 GCA_964393895.1 uncultured Anaerolineales bacterium
GAGCTTGTGCTCGCCCAAAACCGCCGATTTGGGCAGTTTTTGAGCCTGAAAACACGTCTCATGACTCCACTGAAAAAACCGGGGGTTCAATGGTTTTATGGGACAGCGCCCCACTTTTGGCTCAAAATTGACGTGTTTGTGGGAATATCTCACCAAAAAACCTGGTTTTTGGGCATTTTATCCCCACCGACGAACAAACCAACACCTTTTTTCAGGAAAGTCACCCAAATGATTTCACGCTACGTACTAAAGAGCTTTTCCCGCCACAAAGCGCGCACCGTCATCATGGTGCTGGCGCTGCTGGTAGTGACCGCGATGCTGGTGGCGCTCAACAATGGCGTCGAGTCGTTGCAACGGCAGGTCGTCGAGATCGTCGAGCGCGAGGCGGGCGAGCACGACATCACCATCGCGCGCGCCGACACCAGCCCCAACCAGTACATTGACGTCGAGCGCGTGTCCGCCCTCCTATCGGCCGTGGACCCGGACGTAGATGCCGTGTACCCCCGCTTCCTGGCGACGGTCGAGTTGCAGAGTGGGACAGGCGGCGTGGGAAAAGCTTCGCTGCTGGCCCGCACGCCGGAGGACGATCTCGGCCAGGTGACGATGCTGGAAGGAGAGCACAATCTGGAAGGCGACCGCATCGTCGTCCTGCGCGTGACAGCCGACACCTTTGGTCTGAGCGTCGGCGACGAGGTTGACCTGAGCTACATCCTGCCACTTTCCCGAGTGAAAGGGCACGACCTGCCGGAGAACGGCAGCGTCGGCCGTGTGACGCGCCGCTTTACCGTCAGCGGCATCGCACTGGCGACCGGGTTGGGCGGCGGGGGGCAGAACGGAGTCCTGGCCAGCGTGGAGACGGTGCAGGACTGGCTGGGCATACCGGGCCGGACCGAGCGGCTGGTGGTGATGCTGGACGAAAACGTCTATGGCTCCCTCAACACCCAAGACTCGATCTTTCGCGTGCGGCGCATCGCCGAAAATATGTACGACGCGCTGGGAAACGAGATCGAAACCTACACCTTCTCGCTAGACAAAGCGCAGGCCCTCGATTTCAGCGACGTGGCCTTTGCAGTACTGCGCTCCATCAGTGCCGTCTATGGCTTTCTGGTGATGGGCGTCGTCGGCCTGCTCGTCTATTCGATCATCAACACCAACGTGGAGGAGCGGCGGCGTGACCTGGCCTTTCTGCGCGTTCTGGGGGCCAAGCGGAGACATCTCTTTGGGCTGGTGATGATCGAAGTGGCCTTCATCGGCCTGTTCGGCGTGGGGCTGGGAATCGCGGCCGGACAGGCGTTGAGCGCGTCGGTGGTGGCCCCCATCGCCAACCACCTCATCGCCAGCGCTGGCGTGGGCGAGGAACTGGGCATCCAGTTCCAGATGACGATCACCGTAGCCGCGATGGTGCGGGCGGGGGTGATCGCCGCCATCGTGTTGATGCTCTCCGCCATCGCCCCGGCCCGCAAGGCGGCGAACACCAAAGTGCGCCACGCCATCAACCCCGGCTCAGCCGACCAACTCCAGATCGAAGACCTGGCCCAACTGCGCTCGCGCAAGTTCGATGTGCGCATCATCATCGCTGGCATCGTGCTGACCATCATGTGGCTGCTGATCTTTATCGGCAACAACTTTCTCTACGTCCAGGGTAACGAATCGGTCATCGGCGCCTTTATGTTCGGCGGTATGGCGCTGCTGGTGATCGGGGTCAGTCTGCTCTTTTACGCCCTGACCCTCCCCTTCGAGCGTATCCTGATTCTCCTCGGCGGCACGATCACGCCCAGGCTAACCTTCTTTGCCGGACCGAACCTGCTACGCGCCAAGCAGCGCAACACCATCATCTCACTGATGGTGGTCTTTAGCGCCACGCTGCCCACCTTCCTGGGAACGATGACCGCCCTGGAGCAAAAGAATTACGACGTCGAGGCCCGCTTTCGCAATGGCGCGCCGGTGGTAGCAGAGGTATCGCGCTGGTGGCGCTACTACTCGATCCAAAGCGGCGAGGACAACCTGCTGCCCAGCTTTTTGGACGAGTTCCGCGCCGTGCCGGGCATCGCGCAGGCCGTCGGCCTGACGGTAGAGTACAGAGCTGCCGTCACCAACAAAGTCGAGTTGCGTGACACGGCGGTGCAGGTGCAAGGACTGACCGGTTCACTGGATGGCATCGTCTACGCCGACCTGACCGAGTACTACGCCGGACTGGGACAGCCCGCCAGCGGCCCGCACACTTTTGACGAGATTCTGACCCAGCCGAATACCATCATCCTGGGCGCTGGCTATGCGGAATATATGGATCTGAGCGTGGGCGACGTGGTGCACGTGCCGGGCGAGGGCCAGGATCACATCGAGTACATGCGCATCATGGGGCTGATCGAGCGCATGCCGGGGTTTGAGGGCTTTTCGCGCAACGAGCAGTACGTTCGCCGGGGTCTTACGCCCGGTTTCGTCTCGTTGGACACCTACATTCGCCTTACCCACGACCCCACCTTCGAGAACGTCTGCGCCCGCGGCGTCTGCTCGCCCGCCGAGCGGGAGCAACCGGTCATCGCCCGCATCTTGGCGACGACCGCCGAGGACGTGGACGAAGCCAATGTGGTCGCCGACCTGCGGGAGCTGTTCGCCGACCGAAGCCACGTGTGGGTACAATCAACCGCCGAATCAATCCGCACGACGGAGCAATCCATGCGCACGATGCGCGTCTTGATGCTCATAATGACGGTGCTCTCCTTCATCACCTCCATCTTTGGCGTCTTTGCCGTGGTCTATGTGGCGGTCTATGTGCGGCGGCTAGAGATCGGGATGCTCAAGGCCATCGGCATGCGCAAACGCGATCTGGTGGGCGCCTTTGCGCTGGAGGCGGTGATGATGACGGTCAGCGCGTCGCTGGCGGGCGTGACGGCCGGGACGGTATTGGGCTATGTCTTTTACATCAGCAACAACATGATGCGCAACACGCCCACGCAACTGACGTTCGATTGGCTGACGACGGCGGCGATCCTGGTGATGGTCGTCCTGGCCAGCGTCATCAGCGCGATATTGGCGGCGCGCGGCGTGGTGCGGAGCAAGGTGACGCAAATTCTGCGCGAGGCATGGTGAGGCGATTCTAGATTGGGCGATGTTGGACTCGTTGGATCCCCTGGAGGAAAAAAGATGGTGAATATCCACACGTGCAAATGGTTGCTGGTTGCGATGGCAGCGACAGTGATGTTAACGGGATGCAGCCCACGACCGGAGATACCACCCAGCGTGGCGCCGACGGATGCCACCGGCACACCTCAAGCGACGCTGCCTCCGTCAGCGCCCGGCAAGACTATCGTGGCCGATGGAGAACTAGCCTCGCCCTACCCCAGCCTGGCGCTGGCCTTTGGCGGCGGGGTGAGCGGACAGGTGCTGACGCTCACTGTCAAGGCCGGCGACGTGGTCCAAGCTGGCGACCTGCTGGCGGTGCTGGACGACACCGCACTGCAACGAGCGGCGGACGAAGCACAGGCCGATCTCGAACGGGCCGCCGTCAACCGGGAGCAAACGATAGCTCAAGCCGACGTCAACGTGCGCCTGGCTCAACTCGATCTGGCAGATGTCCGCGAGGGAGCCAGCGAGGCCGAGCTTGCCGCCGCCCAAGCCACTGCGCGTGACGCTCGCATTGAGCTGGAGGTCGCACAGCACGCCTACAGCAGCACGCTCAACTCTGCCTACGACGCTGCCGTGCGCGCCCGCAAGATCGAATTCGACTGGTACGTCGGCTACTACCAAAGGAAAAAAGCCGAATACGAACAGGGCCATCTCAGCCAGAGCAATCACGACCACGCAATGAACGCCATGATCTCGGCGGAAGGACGGCTGAACGAGGCCATTGACGAGGCGCACATAGAGGAAATCCAAGCCGAGAATCGAGTGGATCAGGCCCGCAACGCCCTCTATCAGGCTTGGAAAGAGTTGGAGCTCTTGCAGAGCAGCCCGCTGACAGAGACGCTGGTGCGGGCCGAACTGGCCGTGGATCAGGCGCTCATAGAGAGCGAGCGAGCGCGTGCGGACCTCGTCGCGGCGGAGAGAGCACTGGCCCAAGCTCAAGAAGCTCTAAAGCACACTCATCTCGTTGCACCGTGGGCGGCCATCGTGCTCTCGGTGAACGTAGCGCCAGAAGCGAATATCGGCGCGGGTGCGCCAGTCGTCACCCTGCTCAACATCACAGACGGACTACGTTTTGTCACACAGAACCTGAGCGAGCAGCACATCACCGACATCTACCCCGGCCAGCGGGCCGTCGTCACGCTGCGCACCTTCCCCGAGACGGGGCTGGAGGGAGTCGTCGAGGCGGTCGTGCCCCAGGTCGGGGGCGCTGCAAGCACAGATGCGCGTTTCACCATCCACGTGCGGCTGGAGCCAACCGAGCTACGGCTGCTGCCGGGTCTGACGGGGCGGGTGGAGATCTTTACGGAAGAGTAATTCAGAAATACTACAGCGAATTTGGAAAAGCACGAATCAGAGCACGTCGGTAGATCAGGAGCTTGTGAAATTCGGCTCCTGTCACTACGGGTGACAGCAAAAGAACGTTTCTTCGCTCGCTCCAATCTCCAAATCTCAAATCCTAAATCTTAAAAGGGGCTTGACATCCGAAACGTTTTGGATTATAATAACAATGCTCCCGAAACGTTTTGGAACACGTCCCCGATTTAGGATTTGTGCTATGCCGGTCACCCTGAAGGACATTGCCGAGAAAGTTGGTTATTCCATTACCACGGTCTCTCGCGCGCTGGCCGGGTACGACGACGTAGCCGAGTCGACCCGCCAACTGGTCCTCAAGACCGCCAATGAACTGGGCTACCACCCCAACATCACGGCCCGCCGGCTGCAAAAGCAACGCACCGACACCATCGGCTTTATCATCCCCACCCACGGCCCACGCTTTGCGGACCCATTCTTCAGCGAACTGCTGGCCGGCATCGGCAACGGAGCCGCCGAGCGAGAACTGGATCTGTTGGTCTCCACCCGCGCGCCGGGCCCCGAGGAATTGAAAGTCTACGAGCGTATGGTCAGGGAGCGGAGGGTGGATGGCTTGCTGGTTGTGCGCACGCGGCGTCGAGACCCGCGTATCGCTTACCTGGTCGAACGTGAATTTCCCTTTGTCACATTTGGCCGGTCGGATCTGGAAGTAGACTTTCCTTATCTGGATGTGGACAGCGAAACGGGGACGCGCCAACTGACCCAGCACTTGATTGACCTGGGCCACCGGCGCGTCGCATACATCAGTGCTCCGCTCAACCTGATGTTCGCATCCCACCGGCTAGAGGGATACAAAGAAGCCCTGGCGGCCAACCGCATCCCCTTCGACGAATCCCTCCTGGCCGTCGGCGAACTGACAGAACGGAGCGGACACGCGGTGGGCCGGGATTTTCTGACCCGCGACGAGCGCCCCACCGCCATCATCGCCTGCAACGATCTGATGGCACTGGGAGTCATCAGCGCGGCCCAGGGGCTGGGGCTGACCGTTGGGCGCGACGTGGCCGTGGCCGGTTTCGACGACGTTCCGCTGGCAGAGCACGCTCACCCACCATTGACCACCGTGCACCAGCCCATCTACGAGATCGGGCAGCGTATCTGCGAGATGCTAATACACCTACTACGAGAAGAGACGCTAGAAGAGTACCACGTGCTCCTGAAACCGGAATTGATCATACGCGAATCGTGCGGCGCGGCGATTCAGTAAGCGCTTACGAGGAGGTGATGCACACAGACTAGATTGAATCACATTTCCCTGGCTTCTGTCAAAAATCCATTACTAGTTTAAGGAGGAGTTTCGAGATGAAAAAGTACACAAGTCTGTTGATGCTCGGCGCAATTCTGGTCGGCTTGCTGGCGGCCTGCGCGCCGCAAACGGTCACCGTCGAAGTCACCCGCGTCGTGACCGAGCAGGAAGAAATCGAGGTGCCGGTCGAACAGACCGTCGAGGTGCCGGTGGAGGTACCATCCAAGACACTGGTGTTCTCTTCGAGGCTGTTCAGTCCGCCCCGTGAACAAGAGTTCTTCATCAACGAGGTCATCAAGCCTTTTGAGGAAGAGCACGGGGTAACGGTCAACTTTCAGATCCTGGACGACGACACGCTGCTCGAACGGGCGCAGATCCAGCAGGAGACCGGTCACGTCACCACCGACATCGTGTGTGCTCACAACGGCAAAATGCCTGACTGGCTCGATGCCGGATACGTGGAAGACCTGACATCTTACGTCGAGTCCTGGACAGACCGGAACTTTAGCCCGACGTTCGAGTCCGACACAAATCGGGATGGGAAACAGTATTTCCTGCCGGTAGGCGCGGACGTCTATCTGCTGCTGGCGAACAACAATGCGCTTCCCTACCTCCCGGACGGTGTGGATCTGGACGCCATCACCTGGGAGCAGTATGCTGAATGGGCCGTCAACATCGCCGAAGGCGAAGGAGAGGGAAAAGTCTGCATCACCGGCATTCCACAAAAGTCTTGGATCTATATGTTCGGTGGGTCGGCGCTCTCCTACGGTGCTGGTTTCCCGGACGCCAATTCCGCAGAGGCAGCCGCCGCCTGGGAGATCTGGGAGACGATCGGCAAGGCCAACGGCTTTGTGCCCACTGTGCTGAATGTTGATAGCTGCGTTGACCCGATGATGCGGGAAGAAGCGTGGCTAACCGTGTTCCACAACGCTCGTGCGGGCCAGGTGTATGAATCCAACGAGACCCAGTTCACGCTTGCTCCTGCTCCGATAGGGTCGGAAGGGATCGGCACCATCGCCGGCGTCAGTGGCTACGCCATTATGAAGGGCGCGCCGAACCACGACCTGGCCGTGGAATTCCTCGAGTACGTGACCCGGCCGGACATCCAGGTCAAGATCGCCAAGGGCACCGGTGGATTCATTCCCCCAGTGCAAGAGGCGCTCGAATACATGGGTGATGAAGCCATTGACGAGGTTATGTCGAAGGCCATTCTGGTGCTCGAAAGCGGCATCGCTTCGGGCGTGCCGGCCTATCTGTACCAGGATTGGGGAGCCGTCAAGCAGTGCTTTGACGACGTGTTCGAGGACACGATCCTGCCTGGCGGTGACGTAGACCAGGCCCGGCTCGACGCCGCACAGGAATGTGTGGATAGTCTCTTAAAGTAGCTCACTGATGCGTGTGTAGTTACTTGCTACTTGGTAGGGCCGGGAAGTTCACGGGCTTCCCGGCTCTTCCCATAGCGCGGTCTACGCTGCAAAGCAGACCTGACAAGAAAAAGGCCCGAGTAGAGCAACAACACGATAGAAAGGGGCTGATGGTATGACTGGAGAAAAGATGTGGAAAAAGATGCGGGAAAAAGCAGTGCCATACTTGCTGATCCTTCCCGTCGTCCTCTACTACACTGCTTTTTGGCTCCGGCCGGTCATCACGGCAGTGATTGGCAGCTTTACGGGCGCTGACGGCCAGTTTACGCTCCATAATTTCGTCATGGTTTTCACTGAAGAGAACTTTGTACCGGCTTTGAGGAACACTGCGGTCATTGTTGTTTTCTCGGTTACATTAGAGTTCTTGGTCGCCCTGTTTCTGGCGTTGCTGATTAACAGAAAGTTCGTGGGATCGGGAATTTTCCTGTTCTTGGCTATGATTCCAATGGCCCTGCCGGCTGCCGCGGCAGGGGCGATGTGGATCACGGGACTCACTGCCCACGGGTGGATAAATAGCTTGTTGTACTATCTGGGAATCTTGGCGGAAGGCAAAAAGATCTATTGGCTGGCAGGCTCTGAACTTTCGCTTCTGGCTTTGCTGATCGTCATTGACGCCTGGCAGGTGATCCCCTCGGTGATGATCATTCTTCTGGCCGGATTGCAGAACATGCCGGAGGAAACGCAAGAGGCGGGATACGTCTTTGGGGGAAACTATCTCACTGTTCTGAGAAAGATCACTCTGCCAATGCTTAGACCGACGATCCAGACGGCTGTGATACTGCGCTTGATATCGGCAATCCAGATATGGCTCATCGTGGTCGTTCTGCTTGGATTCTCCAGGTTGCCTGTGCTGGTCGAGAGAGTCGTCTACTACAGCAGAGAAGTGGACCAGTTGTACATAAGCTATCAGATGGCTTCGGGTTATACGCTTATAGTTTCAGTGATCGTCTCCTTGGCCGCTCTGGCCTATTTACAGGTCTCTGGAGCGTTCAAGCGAAATAAGGAGCAGGCGGTATGACGAGGAAGAAGCGCGTCAATATCTACAAGGCCGCGAAAACGACGACATTCTATATCTTTGTAACTGGTGTCTTGGTGGCGATGCTCTTGCCGCTCTATTTCATCGTCTCATTGTCCTTCCTCTCCACAAGAGAAGCATATCGCTATCCTCTCCCCCTGCTACCCACACTGACCGCCCGGTTCGAACTGACGCACGGGGAGCGGGGCTACCTGTTGAGCGTTTACGACCGGACGACGCAAAAGTATCAGAGCGTTCTGGATACCAATGACCTGGAAAAGATGTCCATCTATATGAAGTATCAACTCGCCACGCCCATCACGATTGAAGAGATCGAGCGCGAGATCGCCAAACTTGAAACGCAGGATGTCGTGTATTTCTCACACGGGACCAACCTGTTGTACAATTATGAGACCTTTTTCAAGGTCGCGGGGACTGGTCAGGCTATTCCTGCGCTCATCAGAAGTCTGGAAATATGCGCGCTGACGATACTCATCTCCTTGGCGATCGGGGGGATGGCGGGTTATGCGTTTGCCAGGTACATGTTCAGGGGACGGGATTTGCTCAAGTTTAGCGTTCTATTTGTACGCATGTTCCCCGGTGTGGCTATCGCTATGCCGATGGTCATTATCCTGGCAAAGATGGGATTCTACGACGAACCGATTGGGCTATCTTTGGTGTACTCGGTGGGTTCGATTGCGCTGACTGTCTGGATTACGGCAAGTATCTTTATGGGTATCCCTGTTTCGCTGGAGGAGGCGGCGCAAGTCTTTGGAGCCACCAAGCTCCAGGCATTTCTCCGTATTACGCTCCCGCTGGCCCTGCCGGGCCTGGCGGCCTGTGCGATGTATGCATTCCTGGGCGCGTGGAATGAGACGGTGTCGGCGATCATCCTGACAATGTTCAAGCCGACGTTTTCCGTGGTGGTATACCAGACGGTTCTCGGCGCTGTCGGGCAGGTAAACCTGGCTGCGGCCGGAGGTATGGTGATGGCTCTGCCAGCCGTCATATTCACCTTTTTCCTCCGCAGGTACATCAATCAGATGTGGGGTGGCGTCACCGTGTAAGAGCCCCGATGCGAGTGAAAAGTGACACAAGGAGTGAACTATGGCAACGCTAGAGCTGATCAACGTTACAAAGCGCTTTGGCAGAAACGTCGTGGCGGTCAAAAGCCTAAGCCTGGAAGTACACGATGGCGAGTACCTCGTCCTCTTGGGGCCTTCGGGCTGCGGCAAAACCACGACGATGAGAATGATCGCCGGTCTTGAGGAGGTAACCGAGGGCACAATCATCCTCGACGGGGTTGACATCACAGATCTGCCACCCAGAAAAAGAAACGTGAGCATGGTATTTCAGAACTATGCGGTCTGGCCCCACATGACCGTCTATCAGAACATCTCCTATGCCCTAAAGTTGAAAAAGATGAGCCAAAGCGAGATTGACAGGATTGTCAAAGAGGTCGCCGGTATGACGGGGATCGCCCAGCTCTTGGAGCGGTATCCCTCACAGCTATCGGGGGGTCAGCAGCAAAGGGTCGCTGTGGCACGAGCCATCGCGGTGAGCCCCAAGCTCTTCCTGATGGACGAGCCGCTTTCCAATCTCGACGCCAAGCTGCGGGTGGCGACACGGACGGAGCTGAAGGCCATCCACTACGAGACCGAGGCCACGACGGTGTTTGTCACTCACGACCAATCCGAGGCGATGAGTATAGCCGACCGCATCGCGATTATGAAGGAGGGCGAGATCGTGCAGATTGGGACGCCTGAGGAGGTCTACGACAAAAGTGCCAGCATATTCGTGGCCGACTTTATCGGCACGCCGCCCACGAACTTTATGGATGTGGAGCTGGTCATCGAGGACGGCGATGTTCGCTTGGTCAATCCTTATATCAACCTGAAGCTGGACCCTGCAAATGCTGCATTGTTGAAGGACTATGACAAAAAGTCGTTGGTTCTCGGAATCAGGCCGGAGAACATACGCCTGGCTGACAAAGGGGAAGCTGTTCTGTCTGCGCAGTGCCTGGTATCGGAGCCGCAGGGTTCCCACCAGATCGTGGCGGTTGAGCTTGAGGACAAATTGGTCAAGATAGTCGCCCCCGCACATCCCAAGGTTCGCTCTGAGGAAATGGTTCATCTGGCGTTCAGGCAAGAGGCTATGAGCTTTTTCGCCAAGGACACCGGTCTAAGAATCTAGGTCAATCTGTTGCGACGTGTTTCACGATATTCGTCTGACGTCCAAGAAAATTCACCACCGGCTGCGGTTAATCGAACCGTTGGTCTATCGCCGCCGCCAGCCGTTGCCGCCCTTTCGCTACTTGCGACTGGAAAGCCCGCTGGTTGATCCGCCGGTTTCCCTCCAAGCTGACGAGGAGAATTGGCAAACTATCCCTTGGGGTTCTTACTGGGCCGAGTTCAACGCCGACTTTGTCCTCCACACACAGTTCCAAACTCCTCCCGGCTGGAGCGCCGGCGCCCCCACCGCCCTCTACCTGCCGATTGGGGAAGCGGGCGATTTCAGCCACCCCGAGGCCCTGGCCTACATTGACGGCGTGCCCTACGGGGCATGTGACCGCCATCACCAGGAGATGCGGCTGGCGGCGCATCACCTGGACGGCAACCCGCACCTGTTGGCGCTCCACGGCTGGGCCGGCAGCCTGGGCAATGACCCGGCGGATAAACAGCATCCGGATGCCAAATTGCTGATGCGCGAGTGCGCGCTGGTGCAGATTGACCAGCCCACGCGCGATCTTTTGGCCCTCGCCCGGGTCGCCCTGGGCGTTGCCGATTGCCTGGACGAAGACGAGCCGGCGCGCGCCCACCTCTACACCGCGCTGGATGAAGCCTTCAAAAAACTGGATACCCGCGAGCCTTTCGACGACCGCTTTTACGCCAGTGTGCCGGTCGCCAGCAACGTCTTGCGAGACGGCGTCGCCCAATCCGGCGCCCCGTTGGACGTGCGCATCACGGCCGCCGGTCACGCCCACCTCGACGTGGCCTGGCTGTGGACGCTGGGCCAGACGCGCCGCAAGGCGGGGAGAACGTTCCACAACGTCATCCGCCTGATGGAGCAGTTCCCCGATTTCCGCTTCAGCCAGAGCCAGCCCCAGTTGTACGACTTTGTGCGGCAGGACTACCCCGAGCTGTTCGCGACCATCGAGCAGCGCGTGCGCGAGGGGCGCTGGGAGGTTCTGGGCGGTACGTGGGTCGAGGCCGACTGCAACCTCACCGGCCCCGAGTCGCTGGCGCGGCAGTTCCTCCTGGGGCGCACCTTTTTACGAAAGCATTTTGGCGCCGACGCCGAATCTCCCGTGCTGTGGCTGCCCGACGTGTTCGGCTATGCCTGGAACCTGCCGCAACTGATCAAAGAAGCCGGGTTAGAATACTTTTTCACCATCAAGATCGGTTGGAACCAGTTCAACCGCCTGCCCTACGATTCCTTCTGGTGGCAGGGACTGGACGGCACGCGGGTGCTGACCCACTTTAGCCCCACGCCCGGCGGCGGCGACTATGTCAGCACCTACAACGGAGACGCTTCCCCCGAACAGACGCTCGGCACCTGGCGCAACTTGCAACAAAAAGACGTGGGCCAACCAGGCACGCCACCGCCGCTCCTGATGGCGTTCGGCTATGGCGACGGAGGCGGAGGCCCGACGCGCGAGATGGTGGAGAACATCCGCGAGATGAACGAGTTTCCCGCTATGCCGCGCGTCGCTTGCGGCAGGGCGGACGAGTTCTTCCGCCAGTTGGAGGACACAGTCAGCGACCGGCTGCCGACCTGGAACGGCGAGCTCTACCTGGAAAATCACCGAGGGACCTACACCACCCAGAGCCGCAACAAGCGGGCCAATCGCAAGAGCGAGTTCCTGCTGCACGACGGAGAGTTTCTGGCCGCGTGGGCCTCTGTGCTCGACCCGGACTATGACTATCCCCACGCCGAACTGCACCGCGCCTGGGAGTTGGTCTGCCTCAACCAGTTCCACGACATCATCCCCGGCAGCAGCATCGGCGCGGTCTACGTCGAGTCGCAGCAGCAATACGCCGAGGTGCGCGAGATCGGCGAGCGGGTTCGAGATGGCGCGCTGGCGGCGATTGCTGGCAGGCTCGGCGGTGATCTGTTGCTGGTCAACCCTACCTCTTTCACCCGCCGCGACCTGGCCTTCTGGGAGGGCGGAGACGTTGACGGACTAGAGCGTAAAGACGGTTCCCAGGTTCTCACTCAGCCCGTGGATGACGGATTGCTACTGGACGCCGGAGAGCTGCCGCCCTACAGCGTCACGCTGCTGCGCACTGCCAGCTCATCCCCAATCCCCAATCCCCAATCCCCAATGGCTAATCTCACAGTCACCCCCACCTTACTCGAAAACAGCCTCCTCCGCGTCGAGTTCAACGCTGCTGGTGACCTCACTCGCATTTACGACAGGCTGAACGACCACGAGGTGCTGCCACCCGGCGCAATCGCCAACCAGTTCCAGGCGCTTGAGGATCGCCCCATCAACCCCGACGCCTGGGACATGGATATTTTCTTCGACGACAAGCTGTGGCTGGCCGAGCCGGCCGACTCGGTGTGCGTGGTCGAGAGCGGCCCGCTGCGGGCCACACTCGAGGTGCGGCGGCGCATCTTGAACAGTGAGTACACCCAGCGCATCTCGCTGGCTCACAACAGCCCTCGCCTGGATTTCGATACCACCATCCAGTGGCGCGAGCGGCACATTCTCCTCAAAGTGGCCTTTCCGGTAGACGTGCTCTCGCCAGTCGCGACGTACGAGATCCAATGGGGCAACGTCCAGCGTCCCACCCATCGCAACACCAGTTGGGACTGGGCCCGCTTCGAGACCTGCGCCCAAAAGTGGGTGGATTTGAGCGAGGGCGGCTACGGCGTCAGCCTGCTCAACGATTGCAAATACGGCCACGACATCCTGGGCAACGTCATCCGCTTGAGCCTGTTGCGCAGCCCGACCAACCCGGACCCAGAGGCCGACCAGGGCGAGCACCGCTTCGCCTACAGCCTGCTGCCCCACGCTGGCCCCTGGGACGAGCGCACCGTCGCCAACGCCTACGCCCTGAACGACCCTATCATCACCTACGTCAACCGTTCGCCATCCACCGTTCGCCATTTGCCATTCGCCGTTCGCTCCAATCGGCCCAACGTCGTCGTCGAAACCATCAAGCAGGCCAAAGATGAACAGGGCATCATCGTGCGCCTCTATGAAAGCCAGCGACGCCGGGGCAAAGTGACGCTCACGACCGGCTTCCCATTGGCAAATGCCTGGCGCACCAACCTGCTCGAGGAAAACCAGGAACACCTCGACTGCGCCGGCGATCAGGTGACAGTACCCGTCAAACCGTACCAGATACTCACCCTGCGCTTGCTGCCCAGGACCAGACCCTAAGGGTTTCAGAAAACCCTTAGGGTCTCGGGAAAGAGAAAAGAATGAAAACCATCGGCATTTTCCACTACCAGGTCGGCAGAACCGACGGGGTCTCGCTGGAGATTGACAAATGGAAGCGCGTCTTGGAAGAAATGGGCCACACGGTGCACCTTTGCGCCGGCGACCTGGGTAAGGTCGAGGGTACGTTGATTGAGGAGATGTACCACCACCGCCCAGATGCCGAGCGGATCTCCTACAACACCTTCTGCGAGCTGCGTGACTATCCCGACGACGCGGCGTACCGGGCGGAACTGTTGAGCCTCGCCGACGTCATTGAACGCCAAATTCGCGCCTTTGTGGAAAAAAAGGGAATTGACTTGCTCATCCCGCAGAATGTCTGGTCGGTGGCGGCCAACCCGCCGGTGGGGATCGCCCTGGCGCGCGTGATGCGCGACCTGCAACTGCCGGCCCTGGCCCACCACCACGACTTTTACTGGGAGCGCACTGGGCGCGTGGCCCTCACCTGTGCTACCGCCATCGAACTGGCCGACAAGGGCCTGCCCCCACGCGATCCGCTGGCCCGGCACGTGGTCATCAACAGCCTGGCGCAACGAGAGCTGGTCGAGCGCAAGGGAATCGAGTCTACGGTCGTACCCAACGTCTTTGACTTTGACGCGCCGGATTGGCAGCCTGACGCATACAACCGGGATTTCCGCGCTCGCATTGGGCTGCGGGAGAACGACCTCCTGATCCTCCAGGCCACTCGCATTGTTCCCAGGAAAGGGATCGAGCTGGCGGTGGATTTCGTCAAGGCGCTGGACACCCAAAAGCGACGCACCATCCTGAAAGAACGTGGCCTGTACGACGGGCGACCTTTTGACGACGATGGCCGGATCGTGCTCGTGCTGGCTGGGTACGCCCGGGATGATGTGACTGGGAGCTGTCTCGGTCGCCTCAAGCAAAAGATTGAGCGGGCAGGGATTGACGCCCTTTTCATCGAGGACGTGGTCGGAGGGCGACGACAGACACGAGACGGGCAAAAGGTCTACTCGCTGTGGGATACTTGTGTCTTTGCGGACTTTGTCACCTACCCCAGCCTGTGGGAGGGATGGGGCAACCAGTTCCTGGAGGCATTGCGTGCCCGCCTCCCGCTGATGCTCTTCGAATATCCCGTCTACCGGGCCGACATCGGGGATAAGGGCTTTCGTGTCGTCTCCCTCGGCGCCGAAATCCAGGGATACGATGATTGGGGGCTGGTACAGGTGGCGCCTCGAGTCGTCGAGGCGGCAGCGGATCAGGCGGTCGAACTGCTCACCGACGCCCGGCTGTACCAGGAGACAGTCGAGCACAACTTTCGACTCGGGCGGCAGCACTACTCGTTGGAGTCGCTGCGGGGTTACCTGGCCTCGTTGTTGGAGGATTAGGGCAAGTGGAAAGGTTTATGCGCGCCGACGATTGGAAGCGCACGCTTGTAGAACGCGGCAGGTACTTTAACAAAGAGTACCCGATAACCGGCTACGAAAGGGCCGACGGGGTGGGAGGAAACCCCCTCCACCCGGTCTGTGCGTTCAAAGATCGGTTGCAGAAAATCCATCAGAAATTCCGCGAGACCTACCAGGGTGTCCGCATATCGCGCCGTCACGCCAGAATGCCTTACTGGGCCCCAGAGGAGCAAAACCTCCCCGACAACTATTCGTTCGTGGAAGCGCCGGAGCGACTGACGACCACCTCAATCACGATCGTCCTGGTCCCTCGTGATCGAGTGCAGGCGGCAGAATTGGGATTCTACTACGACGGCCCAATACTGCCCACCTTACGAGAGCGAATGGAAGGGATCAGGTTTCGAGGCTTGGTCGGGAATGTTGGATACTATATGACCGAGGATCTAATCGGCGAGAGATTTCCCTGGTCCCACAACGTCCGTTATCCAGAGTTTCCCCTGCCGTCAAGCCTTTCATACCTGGGATTCCATTTGTTCAGAGACGATGCGGGAGAGGCATACGGCTCTTTTCAAGGGGCGCACCCCGCCGCCGTCGGCATTCGGAGAAATGGAAGAGTGGACATCATCCCCCGGTTAAAGATAGAGAGGTACAGGGTGACGCTCTGGGGAAAAGAGTTTCTCGTCAACTCGATCAACGACCCCGATGCCGCAGACGAGGTGATGGTATTCACGCCAGGGTTGTGGACACCGGAAGTCCGCGCCCGCACAGAGAACTGGGAAACGTACGCTCCCGAGATCCCCGTACCCGACCGGGTAAACGTCTTCGTCGCCAACGAGGGGAATGGCAAAGTGCCGATAGAGAGAACGGTAAAGGTGTGGGAAGGGCGGTCGCCGCTGCCATCGTTTGGGGCGGTTCTGTCATTTGAGAGAGACTACTTTGGAAAGCTGTTTGCCCACGGCCATCTGGGGCAGAGAGTCAAGATCGAGCCCCTGGGTGGCACGGACTTTGACGAATATGCCCAAATGCTGGGAGGACTGGTCCCGGTCATAGTTGGTGGACAGCACGCATACTGCGTCGAAACCGTTGCCCAAATCCAAGAGCGTCTGCGGGATTATGGGAACGCGACCTCACCCATCGCGCAATGTGGCCGGGAGACGCAGAACTTGGCGCTGCGCGTCCGTGAACCGGCCGGCGTTTTACTTCAGACGGAGGATCATCTTGGCTGGGTCTTGTTCGACGGGCGGCACGAACTGAGCATCGGGGCCAGCGTCGTTGACGTGGCCAAGATGCTCAAGCTGCTGGAGGATGATGGCACACTCTGCGGCAAGGTCAAACAGGCCGTTTTCGTTGACGGCGGCTCGGCGATGAAGGCGTATGCCGTGGAAAGCGACGGCACAACTATCACGCTCGACCTCTTGAACAGAGTCGCCGCCGGCTCAAGAAACGGCCCTGGTGCTGACCCCGATGGATTGAATTTGTACACGCTGCTCGCGTTGGGCCTGGCGTAGGAACGCCGTCTCTGAAAGTATCGCCTGGCAAAGGGAGTGTGAACCGCCATTCGTTACTTTGAACTCGCCGTCCGATGGCCCGACTTGAAAGCTCTTGGATAAGACGCCGAGTTGCGCTAGTGGTTGCTTGCCTGCTTTGACCGACCCGCGTAAAATACGCCTTGATGCCAACGTGCCGGAGTGTGGAATGTATCCTGACAGATTGACTCTTGTTCGTCACCCTGCGAACCCCATCCTGCTCCCCGATACGACCTCTGGGTGGGAATGTTATAACGTCTTCAACCCCTCGGTCATCTATCACGATGGCCTGTTCCACATGCACTACCGCGCCCAAGGGTTGGACTGGGTCAGCCGCATCGGCTATGCGATTAGCGAGGACGGGGTGCACTGGAACCGGTTACGCTTCCCCGTATTAGAACCGGTGGACGAGACGGACGCGCGTGGTGTGGAGGATCCGCGCGTGACGGAGATAGACTCTGTTTTTTATATGACCTACACTGCCTACGGACGGGAGTTTCACGGCCCTGGCACGCCGACCCACCTGGGCGGCGGTATCCTGCCGATGGTTGCCCGCAGCCGCAACCTGATCACCTGGGAGCGGATGGGGCCTATCGTACGCGGAGAGGACAATAAAGACCACGTGCTCTTCCCACGCCGCATCGGCGGGCGGTACGCCGCCCTGCACCGCCGCCGCCCCGACGTCTGGCTGGCCTATAGCGACGATCTGCTCACCTGGCGGGAGGAGGATATGACTCCCATCTTTGGCCCGCGGCCGGGCAACGCCTGGGATAGCCAAAAGGTAGGCGCCAACGGCGTCCCTATCGAGACGGAGCACGGCTGGTTGACGCTCTACCACGGCACCGACCAAGACAACGCCTACCGGTTTGGCGTCTGCCTGCTCGATTTGGACGATCCCAGCCGGGTGCTCAACAGGCCCCGCGCCACGATCTTTTGGCCGGAGGAGCTGTGGGAACTGCGCGGCGACGTGCCCAACGTAGTCTTTTCTTGCGCCAACCCGGTGGTGGACGGCGGGGTGTACGTCTACTATGGCGGCGGCGATCACGTGATCGGCCTGGCTACCTGCCGTTTGGACGAACTGCTTGACTTGGCCCTCAACGCGACATGAGATGGAGATAGAGCATCGCATTGCCGATCATCTGACCTTTCTCTACGGCCCGGAGCGCGCGGCAGCTACCCTGGAGCAGTTGTACGCCACGATGGACGATTTCCGGCGGCGAAACCCGCAGCTACAAGAGTGCGTCGCGGGCGAGCGACTGACGGAGAAGGACGTCATCCTCATCACCTACGGCGACCAAGTGGCGGAGCAGGGCCAAGCCCCGCTCCGCACCCTGGCCGAGGTACTGGAGAGACACGTCAGGGGAATCATCAGTGGGGTCCACATCTTGCCCTTCTTTCCCTACTCCTCCGACGACGGCTTCTCCGTCATTGACTATGCCAGGGTCGCCCCCGACCTCGGCGACTGGACGGACGTGGAACGATTGGGACGCAGCTTCCGCCTCATGTTCGACGCGGTCATCAACCACATCTCAGCCAAAAGCGACTGGTTCCAGGAGTTTCTGGGGGGCAACCCAGAGTTCGCCGACTATTTCATCACCGTCGAGGAGGGGGTGGACCTCTCACAGGTCGTACGTCCCAGGGCGTTGCCACTCCTGACGCCCGTGCAGACGGCTCGTGGTAAGCAACTGGTCTGGACCACCTTCAGCGCGGACCAAATTGACCTCAACTATGCCAGCCCCGACGTGCTGTTGAAAGTGATCGAGATTCTTCTGCTGTACGTCGAAAAAGGGGCCGACATTATCCGGCTGGATGCCATCGCTTACCTGTGGAAAAAGATCGGCACCACCTGCATCCACCTGGAGGAAACGCACCGGGTGGTGAAACTCCTCCGCGCCGTCCTGGATGCGGTCGCGCCGCACGTGATCCTCGTCACCGAGACGAACGTGCCCCACGAGGAGAACGTCCCCTACTTTGGCAGTGGGACGGACGAGGCGCAGATGGTCTACCAGTTCCCCCTGCCGCCCCTGGTAATACACGCCATCCGTTCCGGTGACGCATCATATCTCTCCGAGTGGGCGGCAAGGTTGAGCGCGCCTTCCAATAGCACCACTTTCTTCAACTTTGTAGCCTCTCACGACGGCATTGGCGTGCGGCCTGTCGAGGGCATTCTGCCCCCGGCAGAGGTCGAGGGGTTGGTCGAGCGCACTCTGGCCCACGGCGGCTACGTCTCCTACAAGGACAATGCCGACGGCACACGCAGCGTCTACGAGCTGAACATCTCCTACTTTGACGCCCTCTCCGATCCCAACGGGGTCGAACCACTCGGCTTGCAAGCCCGTCGCTTCCTGGCATCCCAGGCCATCATGCTCGCCCTGGCCGGAGTGCCCGGCGTCTATATCCACAGCCTGTTCGGCTCGCGCAGTTGCCACGCCAGCGTGGAGCAGACTGGCCGGTATCGCTCCATCAACCGGGCCAAGTTCCGCCGCGAGGAGCTTGAGCGGGCGCTGGCTGACCCGTCCTCGCTGCGCCACCGGGTGTTCCACCCCTACCTGCGCCTCATCCAAGCGCGCGCCGCCCACCGGGCCTTCCACCCCAATGGCCCGCAGCAAGTTCTCTCTATCCATCCCGCCATCTTTAGCCTGCTCCGCACCGCGCCTGGTGGGGGTGAGTCATTGCTGTGTATCCACAATGTCTCGAACGACGAGGTGCCCCTCTCGGTCAACTTGCCCTCGCTCCCTTTCCCCTGCCCTGACCAGGTGTGCGACCTCATAACCGGGACCACATTCCCTGTGAACGCATCCGGCAATCTGAGCCTGCTGATGGCCCCCTATCAAGTGTTGTGGTTAAAGGAAAAAGCGGCATGAAAGTTGGTTTTATCTCCACCCGTCTGGCCGGCACCGATGGAGTCTCCCCGGAGACGCACAAACTGGCCGAGGTGGCTCGCCGTTTGGGCCACCAGATCTACCACTGTGCCGGTCAGTTGGCAGACGGTGTCCCCAACCCCACACTCGCCTCGAATAGACATCTGCATACTTGTTGGTAATCACCAAAGAGCGCAAGTCTTGACATCCAGCATACCTTGTGCTAAACTGACTTCAGTGGGCAAGTTTGCAAGTTAGGCGACTCGGAAAGGAGCGACCCATGCAAAAAGACTTTCACTACTACTGCATCGCAGTCCTCGCCAAGGCCGCCGGCTTTAACACAAAAGACGCCCTCATCATCGGCTATGCCTCCCAGTACGTTGACGACGCCACCGAAAGCGAGCTCATCCGCCTCGAGGTCCCCGGACTGATCAAGTTCGACCCGGTGCGCACCGCGTACGCCGGGCTAGACCTGGCCGGGTCGCTGAGCTGGTCGGCGCAGAAGCGGGTCTTTATCCCCTTCCACTTTATCCCGCCCCGCCCCTTCTCCCCCAAGGAGAGCAACACCTTCTCGTTCGTCACGCGGCCCGCTGCCAATGAGCAGAATGGAGGAAAGAAATCGTTTGCCGAGCTACTGCTGGAAGAGGCAACGGGAGAGTCGCGGAGGAATCGCTGGCGGCGGCTGTGTCGCATCGGGTTGGCGCTCCACACGTATGCCGATACCTGGGCCCATCAGCGCTTCTCCGGCAGACACAACCGGGAAGAGAACGACGTGGAGAATATCAAGGTCTGGATCAAGGATGATTACAAGCACCTAAAGCTGGAGAACATACTCCTAGACACGCTGCCACAGATCGGGCACGCGGAGGCCGGCTTCTATCCTGACCTGGCGTTCCAAAAGTGGCAGTACGATTCCAGGCAATCGCCCTCTCCCGTGGAACGGGATAACGTCGAGTTGTTCCTCCAAGCGGCCAGGGCGATCTATGACGCTCTACTCCCGATGAAAAAGAGCAGCCCGGACGAGCCAATTCCGTGGAAGGAAATCGCACCCGACATTCGCCAACTGTTCGAGGGCAAGCCCGTCATCAAGGTGGAAACGACCGACCGGCTGACGATACGGACCTACCGGCACTATCACAGGTCAGACCTCGGAGAGCGGTGCAAAAAATGGCAGGCCAAGTTCGATTACCTGTTCCGGCCATACCCCGCCGGCCACTCTTATGACTATGACCATCGCCAATGGCGCGACGATGCGCTAAAGGGGGACACCGATTGGGATAACTGGTCCCAGAGGGAATGGGACCAGATGCGGCCGATGGAACTGGCGGGGTCGGAAGCCGATTTCTGGAACTCGCTATGGGTCCACTTCCACCGGGCGGCGCTGCGCCAGCGTCACTTTGTGCTGGAGAACATGCCCTAACGTGTCCCGAAACAAATGGCTCATCGTAGCGGCCCTGGCGCTGGCCGACGTGATCGTGCTGGGCGCGATGGCGGTTGTGGTCATCCGTTCTCTGACACTTTTGCCGTCAATCCCTTCCCCGGGCCCAACCCTAGTGGCATCGTCTTATCCTACCAACACATCCCCACCCACGTGGACGCCCACCCCTGTAAGCGGAGCGACGCCCACCCCCCAGCCCGCCCATACTCCCAGGCCCACTGGCGCTCCCACCGAGACCTCTACCCCCTGGCCGACCGCCACGCCCACGCTGCCACCCACGCCCGCACCCGCGCCGCTGGAGAATCCCACCTTCGAGGGGATCCGTGAGAACTCGATCCCTGGCTGGCGCACGGGCAGCTTGGTCAACTGGGCCCCGGGCGACGACTTTGCCCCCGCCACCTCTTACGCCGCCCCGCGCTTCCACCAGGCCGACGACCAACGCCAGTGGATCAACGGACCGACGCTCCAGATTGATACCGAGCCCTGGGTCAAACTGCGCGCCTGGGTCTTCCAGACGGTGAAACTGAAACCGGGCAGCCGGGTACAGTTCCAGGCGCGCGCAATGGGGTTCGTCGCGGACACGACGGGGGGCTACATCCTCAAAGCGGGCCTCGATCCAGAAGGCGGCGAGGGATGTGAAGCCGCGCGTTGGGGGGACGAGCAGATCACGAATCAGGAGAACGGAGCGATAACCCTGACCGCGCCGGAGGTGACGGCGGGCCAGGCGGGCCGGGTGACGGTCTGTCTGTTCGCAGAGACCCAGTTCGCGCAGGTCTACCACGCCGCCTTTTTCGACGACGCCTCCCTCACCACACTGCCGCCGGATGGGGATTAATAAACCCACTTTCCAGCGCCGCCACGGTCCAGCACAGTGCTACCGGTCAGGCGGAGCAAGCTCGTACAACTCGAGCAGCACGCCGTGCGTGCTCTTGGGGTGGATGAAGGCGAACCGCTCCCCGTGCGTCCCCTGGCGCGGCTGCTCGTCAATCAGCCGGAGACCTCTCTCTCGCAGTTCCGCCAGGGCCGCTTCGATATCGTCCACCTCCAGGCAAACGTGGTGCAGCCCCCCGCGTCGCTTCTTGAGGAACGCGGCCACGCCACCCTCCTCCGTCGTCGGCTGAACCAGCTCGATCTCGCTGTCGCCGGCTGGCAGGAAGGCGATGTTCACCCCCATCTCGGGCCGCTCTTCGATGCGGGTCAGCTCCAGCCCCAGCGCCTCCTGGTAGACCTTGAGCGCCTCCTCAATATCTCGCACCACGATGCCGATGTGGTTTATCTTTGTGACTTTCACGACTGAACCTCACGTCATAGATCCAAGTGTTTCAGAAACCAGGTTTTTCTCCTCCGTTAACTGAACCATATTGCCTTCAAGGTCTCTCTTCAGATAACGGCCGACGGCTTGTACTCGCCAAACACCTCGCGCAGCGCGCCACAGATCTCGCCCAGCGTGGCATAAGCCTCCACGCACTCTAGGATGACGAGCAGCAAGTTTTCGTCACTCTGGGCCGCCTCCTTCAGGCGGGCCAGGAGCGCGCCGACCCGCTCGCCGTCCCGACGTTCCCTCAGCGCGGCCAACCGGACTGCCTGCCGCTCTCCCACCGCCGGGTCCACCTTGAGACGTCGCAGGGTGGTCTCTTCCTCGACGGTGAAGCGGTTGACGCCCACCACTACCCTATCCTGCCGCTCGATCTCTTTCTGATACCGGTAGGCGCTATCCTGAATCTCCTGCTGGATGAACCCCTGCTCGATGGCCGCCAGCGCGCCGCCCATAGCGTCAATCGTCTCGATGTATTCCCGGCTGCGCCGCTCGATCTCGTCGGTCAGATGCTCGACATAGTAACTGCCTGCCAGGGGATCAATCGTATCGGCCACGCCCGATTCGTGAGCAATGATCTGCTGGGTGCGCAGGGCGATCTGCACCGCTTCCTCGGTCGGCAAGGCGAGCGCCTCGTCGCGGGAGTTGGTGTGCAGCGATTGGGTGCCGCCCAGCACGGCAGCCAACGCCTGCAAGGTCACCCGCACCACGTTGTTATCGGGCTGCTGGGCGGTGAGGGTGCAGCCGGCGGTCTGGGTGTGGAAGCGCAATCTCCACGAGCGTGGATCCTGCGCCCCGAACCGCTCCTGCATAATGCGGCCCCACAACCGGCGCGCGGCCCGGAATTTGGCCGCTTCCTCAAAGAGGTTGTTGTGAGCGTTGAAGAAGAAGGAGAGCCGGGGGGCAAAGTCGTCCACGTCCAGCCCCACGTCCACGGCCGCCTGCACGTAGGCGATGCCGTTCGCCAGAGTGAAGGCCACCTCCTGCACCGCGGTCGAGCCGGCCTCCCGAATGTGGTAGCCAGAGATACTGATCGTGTTCCACCTGGGAAGACGTTCGCCGCAATAGGCAAAGGTATCGGTGATGAGGCGCATCGAGGGACGGGGCGGAAAGATGTAGGTGCCGCGGGCGACGTACTCTTTCAAAATGTCATTCTGGATGGTGCCGCGCAGCTTTTCCGGTCTCACGCCCTGTTTCTTTGCCACCGCAATGTACATCGCCAGCAGAACCGACGCCGGCGCGTTGATGGTCATCGAGGTGGAGACCTGGTCCAGCGGGATGCCGGCGAAGAGCGTCTCCATATCCTCCAACGAGGAGATGGCCACGCCCACCTTGCCCACCTCTCCCTCGGCCAGAGGGTGGTCGGAATCGTAGCCGACCTGGGTGGGCAGGTCAAAGGCAACCGAGAGGCCCGTCTGCCCCTGCTCCAACAAGTACTTGTAGCGGCGATTCGATTCCTCCGCCGTGGCATAGCCCGCGTACTGGCGCATCGTCCAAAAGCGGCCTCGGTACATCGTCGGCTGCACGCCCCGGGTGAATGGCGGTTGGCCGGGGAAACCCAGGTCGCCGACGTAATCCACCCCCACGTCGTTGGGGGTGTACAGCCGCTCCACCGGGATGGAGGAGAGGGTCTCGAACTGCTCACGCCGCTCAGGAAAGCGGGCGATGGTCTTTTCGAGGGTGGTCTGTTCCCACTGTCGTTTGTGTTCGGACAAAGGTGCGACGCTCCTTTCATATTTAGACATAGTTCAACTCTTGCGCTCCGCGCGTTAACTCGTCCCGGAACTGGGGGGCGGCGATATTGATCAGCGCCCGCGCCCGCTGGCGGATCGTCTTGCCGTAAAGGTCCGCCACCCCGTATTCTGTCACTATGTAGTGAACGTGATAGCGGCTGGTGACGACTCCCGCGCCCTGCTTGAGCATGGGCGCAATGCGGCTCACGGTTCCCCCCTTGGCGGTGGCCGGCAGCGCGATGATGGGCACCCCCCCCTCGGAGCGGGAGGCGCCGTAGATAAAGTCCAGTTGGCCGCCCACGCCGCTATACAGCTTGGGGCCGATGGAATCAGCGCATACCTGCCCGGTCAGGTCTATCTCGAGCGCCGAATTGATCGCCACCTGGCAATAGTTCTGGGAGATGATAAAGGGATCGTTGATGTATTCCGTGCGGCGCAGCTCGATGAGCGGGTTGTCGTGCACCCACTCGTATATTCGCCTGGTCCCGATCATGAAACCCGCCGTGATCTTGCCCGGATGGAGCGTCTTGCGAGCGTTTGTGATTACGCCGGCCTCCACCATGTCAATCACGCTATCCGAGAACAGCTCGGTGTGGACACCCAGGTCTCGTTTATCCTGCAGAAAATTGAGCACGGCATCGGGAATGGCGCCGATGCCCATCTGCATCGTGGCCCCGTCGGGGATCAATGCGGCGATGTGCTCGCCGATCCTGGCATGCACCTCTGAAAGCCCCCCCTCCGACATCGGCAACTCCATCAGGGGATAGTCCACCGGCACGATATAGTCCAAGCGGCTGACGTGGATGAAAGAGTCGCCCAGGCAGCGGGGCATGTTCTCGTTGACCTCGGCGATGATGACACGCGCCGATTCGGCCGGCGTCTTGGTCAACCCGGTCTCGATACCGTAAGAGCAAAAGCCGTGCTCGTCCGGCGGCGAAAGGTGAACGAAAGCGACGTCCAGCGGCAAAGCGTTCTCTTTGAAGAGCAACGTAAACTCGGAAAGGAGCACCGGGGTGAAATCGGCCCGTCCCTCCTGCACCGCCTGGCGCACGTTGGGGCCGATAAAGAGCGAATTGGCCCGCAGGTGTCCCTCCATCTCTGGCGCTACATAGTCACTCGACCCAATGGTCAGAGCGTGGCAGATCTCGACGTTCTCCAACTCGGGGGCGCGGGCCACCAGCGCCTCTAACAGCACCTTGGGCACGCTGCAATTGCCGGTGAGGAAAATGCGGTCTCCCGACTTGACCCCCTCTCCTATGGCCTGTTCGGCGGTCGTGACGCGGCTTTCGTAGGTCTGCATCCAACTCATCGGCTACCCTCCACTCCGGCATAGTACGCCGCAGACAGAGTCTCGTTCACGATCTCGCCGTCCTTCGTGGCGACCCCGCGCGCCAGGGCCGGCAATTCCTTCAGTGCCTGCTCCATTCCCACGTCGGCGGCCCGGCGGATGTAGGGCCAGACGGCGTTGTTGAAAGCGTGGGTGGCCGTGCGAGGTACCGCACCGGGCACGTTGGGAACACAGAAGTGCACCACTCCCTCCTCTACGAAAATAGGATCGCGCAGCGTGGTGAGCCGGCTGGTCTCCACGCAACCGCCCTGGTCAATACTAAAGTCCAGGATGACGGCCCCTCTTTTCATCGAGCGCACCATCTCCCGCGTGACGACGATGGGCGCCCTGGCGCCGGGCCGCAGCACCGCGCCGACCAGCGTCTCGGCAAAGCGGGCCACGCGGGCGACGTTGAACGGGTAAGCGACCATCGTGGTGACACAACCGTTGAACTCTCGATCTATTTGACGCAATCTCTCCAAGTTGCGGTCGAGGACGAACACGTCGGCCCCCAAGCCCAGAAAAGTTCGCGCCGCATTGACGCCCAGCACGCCGCCCCCCAGAATGGCGACCCGGGCCGCCGGGATTCCCGGCACCCCGCTCAGGAGGACGCCTCTGCCGCCGTGGTTGCTCTGCAAGAAAGTAGAAGCCAATTGCGGCGCCATACGCCCGGCCACTTCGCTCATCGTGCGCAACACCGGCAGCGTTCCATCCTCCTCCTGGATAGTCTCGTAGGCCACGGCGGTGACGCGCTTTTCCAGCAGCGTCTCGACCTTGCTGCGGCGAGCGGCGGCCAGGTGCATAAAGCTGGCGATAATCTGCCCCTCGCGCAGCCAGTCTAGCTCCTCTTCGGTGGGCCGCATGGCCTTGAGCACCATGTCGGCCCGACCATAGACCTCATCGCCGGAATAGACAATGCGCCCGCCGGCCCGCTCGTAGTGGTAATCGGTAAAGCCCGCCCCCAACCCGGCCTCTCGCTCGACGTAACAGACGTGGCCGGCGCGGGTAAGTAACTCTACCCCATACGGGGTCAATCCTACTCGTTGTTCCAAATCCCTGCGTTCCTTTGGGATACCGATATTCATACTCTACTTCCTCCTTGCTCAGACATAGGACGTACCAACAGCACGGGACTGTGCGCCCCTTGCAACACCTTTCCCGCTACGTTTCCGTATACCCAACGGCTCACGCCAGAAAGTCCATGAGTCGTCATACAGATCAGATCCGCCTCGACCTCGGCAGCGTAGGTCAGGATCTCGTCGGCCGGCGAACCCTGTAGAATGGCAATGTGCACCGCCGCCCCGTGGTCGCGCAGCGAGTTGGCAACGCTTCTCAGGTAAGCCCGTAGTTGGACCTCGGCGTGGTGAAGCGCGGTCGTGGCGAGCTGCATTCCGGGCGGATAGCTGGTCAAAAGCGTCACCGTGCGGTCCCCCAGCCCGGTCGTCAGAACCGACGTGAGAAAGACGCGCGTGCGGTTGGGGCGAATGAGCGCCCTCACGTAGGGCAATACCTGCTCCGCCAGCTCGGAGCCATCGAGCGGCACCAGGATGCCCTGATACGAGACAGGAGATGGAGACGTAGTGAGCGCCTCACTGCCGGCCCGCACCAATAGCACCGGGCACAAGGCCCCGCGCAGCAGCCGGTCGGCCACGCTGCCGAACACCCAACGACTGATGCCGGAGCGACCGTGGGTGGACATGGCGATCAAGTCCGCTTCTACATCGTCCGCAAAGGCGAGGATCGCGTCGGCCGGCCGGCCAAAACACACGCCGATCCACACGTCAGCGGCGACCGAGTTCAACCTCTCTGCCACGCCCCGCAAGTATTCCATCAGCTCTCGCATAACATCCGGCAAGTCGTCCGGAATAGTGGCAGAGGCGGGTCGTGTACCCATTGAGGCCGATGTCGTTTTCCTCGGCAACGGGGAGACCGAGAGCAAATAGACCCGGCTCTCGCGGCCGCGGATCATCTCCACAACGTGCGGCAGCACGCCCTCGGCCAACTCTGATCCATCCAGGGGAACGACGATTTTGTTGAACATTGGTCACTCGTCAAACGTCAGGCTTCAAACGTCTTTGCAACTTGCGCCACCAATAGGCCCAGCGCTTTGGTAGGGATGTGTCACACAGATCGAGCAACTCGGGTAAATGCTGGCGGGCGGCTTCTCTGCCGGCTTTGAGACACGTATCTACCTGATCCAGATCGAAAAGCCCCACTCCCTTCAACGGCACCTCGATCATCAGGTCGGGCGGCGACTCGCGCATACGTTGCTCGACTAGCCTACGGCTCGTGATGCCGCTACTGCGCTCCACCACCTCTATGATCGGCGACCAGGGGGCGCGACGCAGCACCATCCGAACGACCGCCTCTGCGCCACTCCCGGCCGGCGGAGGGCCGGCTCCTATCTCGGCGGATAGATCGTGCATAGTGTGCACTGCGACTACGCGGACGGGCACGCCCACGTCGGCCCCCATCTGCCGTGCGACGTCGAAGGGGACATTGTTGAGTATGCCGCCGTCTACCAGCAGGCGGCCTCGCCAGCGCACGGGGGGAAACACGGCCGGCACGGCCGAGGTCGCCAACAGCCCCTCGACGACCGACCCTTCGCGGATGATCACCTCCTCACCCGTCTCCAGGTCCACCGCGACGAGCGCCAGGGGCAGCTTTAACTGGTCGAAGGTCAAATCGCCCCCCAGCGCCTCCCGCAACCGTCTGGCCATCTTGCCCTGGCCCAACAGCCCCATACCCGTGCGGTCGCGCTGGACAATGTCCAGCAACCGCAGGGAGCGGAATACCTGCTCGATTTCGGCCGCCGAGCGACCGGCAGCGTAGGCGGCGGCCACGATCCCGCCCATGCTGGTTCCGGCCAGCACGCGCACTGGAATCTGCGCCTCCTCCAACACCTCGAGCACGCCGACGTGGGCGATGCCCCTGGCCCCACCGCCGCTCAACGCCAGGCCGATTTGGATGGTCACTCTGTTCTCCCGATCTTGTGACGCTCAAGGGGGCAAGTACGACCACGTGCGAACGCCCCCTGCCACGCCGTTCCGCGTCAGTCACTAACTTGACAATGTTAAATTCGCTGCGAGGGGCTCGTAGTGCGCCACGGAGCGCCAGCGGAGTGGCGCAAAGCCGCACTTCACTGCGTTTCGTGCAGCACTACGAGCAAATCTAACATTGTCGTACTAATCAACGCCGCCCCCTTGTCCATCGCCTCATAGTTCAACCCCAACAACTTGCGGTGCCGCTCCGGCAAATGATCGTCCAGTGCTTGCTTCACCGCCTCCAACGATACGACCCCCGTGGCCTCCACCAGCGCGGCCAGGCAGATGACGTTCGCCAGCCGGGCGTTCCCCAATTCCTCCGCCATATCGGTAGCGGGCGCGTAAAACACGCTTATGTCGTCTCGCTCGCTCTCTTGTGGAACCAGCGAACTGTTCACCACCAACACACCGTCCGGCTTGACCGCTGGCTCAAAAGCCTCCATCGAGGGAATGTTGAGCACCACGGCCGCGCTGGGACGTCGCACCAGCGGCGAGCCAATCTCCTCGTCGGCCACGACGACGGTGCAACGGGCCTTGCCGCCGCGCATCTCGGGGCCGTAGGAGGGAATCCACGTCACGTGATAGCCGCTATCCATCGCGGCGTAGGCCAGCAGTTGACCGGCAAAGAGCGCCCCTTGCCCACCGAATCCGGAAATAATGATCTCTTGCTGCATTGTGTCCTCCTATTTCCTCTCCATCAGAACGCGGGCCGCGTCGCTCACCTTGGTATCGCCCAGCGGGAAGTAAGCCACCATGTGCTCCTTAGCCCAGTCCAATGCCTCCACCGGCCCCATGTGCCAGTTGGTGGAACAGGTGGAGATGATCTCGACCATTGAGAAACCCAACCCTTCCATTTGGGTCTGAAACGCCAGCTTGATAGCCTTCTTGGCGCGGCGAATACTGCGCACATCCAGCACCGCCTGCCGGGTGACGTAGGCAGCGCCGGGCAGACCGCCCAACAACTCGGCCATCCGAATGGGGAACCCCGCCACCTCCACGTCCCTTCCGGTGGGAGAGGAAGTGGTGACCTGTCCGGGCAGCGTGGTCGGGGCCATCTGCCCGCCCGTCATACCGTAGATAGCGTTGTTGACAAAGATGGTAGTGAACATTTCACCCCGGTTGGCCGCGTAGACGATCTCGGCAATGCCGATGGAGGCCAGGTCGCCATCGCCCTGGTAGGTAAAGACTACCTTGTCCGGGCTGACGCGCTTGAGACCGGTCGCCATCGCCGGAGCGCGCCCGTGAGCAGCCTCTGCCATATCCACGTCAAAGTAATAATAAGCCAGCACAGAGCAACCCACCGGAGCGATGCCAATGGTCTTTTCCCGCACGCCTAGCTCGTCCAGCACCTCGGCGACGAGACGATGGATGGTGCCGTGGGTGCATCCGGGGCAGTAGTGTGTGTAGGCCGGGGTCAGGCTCTCCGGGTACTCGTAGACCGGTTCCATATCCGCTGGGATCTGAACGCTCACCATTACTGAACCTCCTTATCCGATACAAAGGTTAGCGAAGCGGCTTCTCCGCCCGCGACCTCGGCGACCAATTTCTTCACCTCGGGCAAAATGTCATCGGGCAAGGGAATGACACCGCCCATTTTGCCAAAGAATCGTACCGGGCAACTTCCCTCGACCGCCAGACGCACGTCCTCGACCATCTGCCCGGCGTTCATCTCCACCGTCAGGATGCCGCGCACCTGCCCGGCCAACTCGGCGATGCGCTCGCTGGGGAAGGGCCAAAGGGTGATGGGGCGTAAAAGCCCTACCTTTATCCCCTGCTCCCGCGCCTCGCGCACCACCGTCTGGCAAATGCGGCCCACGGTGCCAAAGGCGATCAGCAGCAGATCGGCGTCATCGGTGTTGTACTCCTTCCAACGCACCTCGTTTGCGGCGATCTTTTTGAGTTTGGCCTGCAAGCGCAAGTTGACCGCTTCCATATTTTCCGCTCCCAGGTAAAGCGAGGTGATGATATTGTGCTCTCGCCCTGCCGCGCCGGTGAGCGCCCAATCGGCCCTTTCGCCTGGCCGTCTGACCGGGCGCATCGGGGGCAACTCGGCTGGCTCCATCATCTGACCAATGGAGCCATCGGCGACGACGATGACGATGGTGCGATACTTGTCCGCCAGGTCAAAGGCCAACACGACAAGATCAATCGCCTCCTGTACGTTGGCCGGAGCCAGGGCGATCATGTGGTAGTCGCCATGCCCGGCCGATTTGACCGCCTGGAAGTAATCGCCCTGCGCCGGCTGGACGTTGCCCAGGCCCGGCCCCCCGCGCATGATGTTGGTGATGACGGCCGGCACCTCGGAGCAGGCGATATAGGAGATGCCCTCTTGCATCAGGCTGACGCCGGGGCTGGAGGACGAGGTCATCACCCGCGCGCCAGCGCAGGCCGCGCCATAGACCATGTTGATGGAGGCCACCTCGCTTTCGGCCTGCAAAAAGACACGTCCTTCCTCCGGCATTCTCTTGGAAAAGTGCTCCAGCACCTCTGTCTGAGGCGTGATGGGGTAGCCGTAAAATGCCTCACAGCCCGCCCTTATAGCAGCCTCAGCGAGGGCCGCGTTCCCTTCGATCAATTCTTTTGCCATTATCTTCCCTCCTACACTGCGGCGGCAGCCGCTGGCCGAGCGGCCTTACGCCGCCGATACACGGTAAAGACCACATCGGGGCAGATGATGGCGCACATGGCGCACCCGGTACACGCTTCAGGGTCCGTCACCTCGACCGGCCGATATCCCTTGGCGTTGAACCTTCCCTCTGCCAACTGGAGAATGTGCTGGGGGCAGACAGTCACACACAGCCCACACCCCTTGCAGCGATCCTCGTCAATGACGACCATACCTTTCGCCTTTGCCATATTCCTCCTCCGTCAGGATTCCCACAGGGATTCGCTGTGGGTGGATCAGAAAACAGTACAACTAATTTGGAATGGAACGAATTCCAGGTTCCACGATGTTAAATGCCTGTTTGCTCGTGCCCCAGTGCTGCTCAACGCCCATCCTCCTCACGTCAGGCGACTAGGTCGCGTTTGTGCGGTCGCGGGTGAACGGGTCGCAGAACTCGATGTTAGCCAGCTCCTTCTCTTGGCTATTGCCTCTCGGTCGGGCAGTCAGGCTCTATGGCCTGCTGCAACTTCACGATACTACGCCAAAGACAACACCCGTGCCTCCTCTCAGCGGCTTGCGCAGGCTCGCGCCAGCAGCTACTTGGTCGCTCCCTTTTCTACGAACTCCTGTTTCTGCGTCCACATCAGGTTTCTCGTGACGAGAGACCTGGGCAACGCAGGGCGTTGCACGAAGTCTGCACCCTTTCGGGTCAGGTATCTCCACTGGCGTGGCCCTATCCGCTCCATTACAGAACGGCCTTCGCTTCCTCCGCCAGAAATACCTGCGGGGTTCGCTGATCGTCACCTCCAACTTGGCCTTTGCCGAGTGGACCGAGGTCTTTGGCGATCCTCGACTCACCAGTCGCCCACCAGGTGGGTCACTTTCTAACAATCAAAAGGGTCACTTTTCGATGATCACAGCCTCTCTACGGAGGCCCAAGTGGGTCATTTTTCGGTTGACAAACATACCCGCCGTTACCAGCGACGCACGCCTGGGTAGGGTACGGTTGGCAGAACAACCGGTTGTATCCTTCTTTCAAGGTACAACGGCTACACGAGCAGCCTCGTGTCGCACCATGTGCTGGTTAGCCCGCAACGATTCGATAAGAAGGCGATTGCCGGACGGGTGAAGAACCCAAGAAAAAGCCTTCAATGACCTATTCCAAGAGAGTCTCCCGAATCCTTGTTTTGACTGGATGACAATCATAGTCACTATTGGAAAGAATGACGACGGTGTATCCTAGATCGAGGAATATATCCAGATTCGAGCAAACCCCGGGAGCGCCGCCACCATGCCCTACAATACGGTGACTGTTCATCATCCGTACACCAAACCCATACCCATATTCGGCGCCATCGCCGAGATTGGGACTGTCCACCTTGCCTTCCAGCAGAACATCCGTCAGTTCGAAGTTCAAAAGCTGATGATTCATCAAACAGTTGCTGAAGTTGAGCATGTCTTCTGCCGTTGAATAGCCCCCCCCCGCAGAACTGCCCTTGGCCGGATTGAAAAACACATTGCTCGACACACTGCCGTCCTTCGATATGAACCTTGAATAGCCGGTCGCAATATTCGGTACTACCTTGTCTGTTTCGTAAGAATCGGTGTTCGCCATCCCGCACGGTTGATAGATATTCTCCCTGACGTAATCAAAGTAGCTCTGCCCCGTGATTTCTTCGATAATTAACCCTAACACGATATATCCTGCATTGCTGTAGGAGCCTTGAGAACCCGGCTCGAATTGCAATGGCTGATCAACAAACAATGGTAGGTAATCATTGAGTGTCCTGAAACGATCCTTGGAAATCTCCAAAAACTCTGCGGTGAAGAAATCTCCCAGACCCGACGTGTGTGTGAGCAAGTGATGGATTGTGACCTGGCCTGCCACTTCTCGGTTGGGGTAATCTGGCAAGTGTTCGACGATCGTGTCATCCACAGCAAGCTTTCCCTGCTGAGCAAGTTGCAGGACAGCAATAGCTGTGAACATCTTGTTCATCGATCCCAAATTGAATTTCGTATCAACCTGATTGGGTATTTCATGATCACGGTTTGCCCATCCGTAGGCTTTCTCCAGGATTGGCTTTCCATCGCGAGCAACAAGCACCACTCCGGAGAAGCTATCCTTCGCGGCCAAATCATCCAGATAAATGGCGATTTCCCCTTTGAATCCGGATTTGTTACACCCCAACAGAATCATGCTAATGCAAAAGACGCCAAGGATTGGAATCCATTTTTTCATCAGATGTTCCCTCAGCAATAGACATAGCAATTGAAGAACCTCAACCAGGAAACGAGGGGCTTCAAACGTGTTTTGCGTGCTAACGGATAGCATCACCCGCTTGGCGGCTGCGGGAAACCACCTTCGCTATGTGATGAACTACAAAGCGCGTGGAGCAATCGAAAAAAGCGTCGATTAGGCAAGTCGGGTGCATGCGGTGTTAGGCTGCCCCTGGTACAAAAATCTACCTTCGAACAACTACAAAGAGGATATCAGCATAAGTTTCGTATAATCTACCTTGCCAGTCAAAGTTTATCCCTAGTTTTTCGATGTGTTCTCTGCTTACCTGATCCAAATGAGAATTGATGGTATCTGCTAGTAGCTTTTTATTGCGCTTTAGCCTCCAGCTTTCTTCAAGATTGTCAATGTCAACTAGGATTAGGTAAAATCTACTTGCTGCATCAAAGCGACGTACACCCTGATTCTCATAAAGCCAAATCTTGAGTCTCGTGGGGTCTTGAATTGTTGACCGCACAAATTGTTTGCGTGTCGCTTCAAAGCTTTGTATAAAATCGCGCGCACTCCCTGTTGGATATTCGGAGATTTTCGCAAGCAACTCTGGGAACAACTCTCGTTTAGATTTGTCACGATCTTGCCTACAAAAACCCTTTAGCTCCGTGAACTCGGGTCTCAGTCCTGCATCTTTGCGAAGTTCCTTCATATATCCGTCTGGAAAGTAAGTCACTTTGAGATCATAAGGAAAATCAGTTATGAAAAAATCCACTTTCTTCACACGGCCTACTGCTGGCAGGACCTTTGGATGATCCTTAAATATGTCCTCTATGATTATGGACGTCCAATGATTGTACCATGAGCACCGTACATACCCCTGCATACTCATATGGATCTCATTGTCAATAGCGCTGTTAAGCTCATCCCAGCCTTGTATCTGCTTGACATAGTTGTTGACAATGGTACGCTCAAGGCTGTTTTGATACAGACCTCCCCAGTCAAAGACTTTCATCTGATACAATTGTGAGATAAGATAATCCTCACTCTCACGTCGCTTGCCCCTCTCTTCTTCATATAAATCTTTGATCAACTCTTCAATGGCTTGTTCTTTTGGTCTGTTGTCGTAGATATGCTTAAATAACTGACGGTATCCGATTCCTTCATAGTCGATACCGGCTCTCCGACATAATTCTCTCAACTGGGGAGCACGGGATATAGAACGAAGCTTCAGCCAGTAAATTCCATCAGGATCGTTGATAAGGTCTACAAATTGGTTGTTGTCATACAGATTTTTGAGCGTATTGAAATTAGTTGGCATCAATTCTCTCCTCATCCTTTGGACTCTAAACACCAGCGTCCTTGGACAAATTTAAACTTGTCTTCAAGTATGTCAAGAATCGAAGAAACCCTGTAGACACTTCCGGTGGGGATACTAGATACCAAAAGAGCATTCAAAATCTGGTAGGTTTCTGCACCTTCTGGATGATGAACCAGGTAATCGGAGAGTCTGCGAACCAACTCAAGTTCACTTCCATCAAAATGAACTCTCCTAACTTGTTTTGGGACTCGCTTTTGACATGTAATAACTAAATCTGTTTTTAGGGCTTGTTTTCGTGTATCTTGTATGACTGAATGAGCAGAGTAATCAAGGGGTTGAATATCTACTATTTCAAATCCCGCTTCCAGGCAACTGTTGAGCAAAGAAAGCCAAGTGTCATCACTGAGACTGTTAAAGACAATCGAAGCATAACGACCATCCCCAAGGACGCGCCAAATCTCCCTAAACGCGGCCGCTAAACGCTTACGATAGTCATCCTCGTCCTTTTGTCGTTCTGGGGATGCCGATATAACAATTTCGTCTTCCCAATTGCTTTCAAACCCCAGCCACGAGTTCCACATTAAACTTAATTCCAGGTAAGGTATTCGATTGCCATGTGGTGGATCAACAAGGACGTAGTCGACAGTTCCCGATGGAATTTTCAAGCTCGTTGCTGTCCCGGTCTTGATCCAATATCCCCGTTCAACCTGGTCAAGTTGTTCAAAGTCGGAGCATTGAATAGCTGAAGTTGGAATAACTTGATTTATCTCTCTTTTGCCTCTTAGTATGCGCTTGAAGCGATTCTCAAAACAACGCCAGACATTGATCTCAAAGTGTTCTGAAGGTACCCAGTAGCCAATCACCCAACTTCCAACTTCGGCCTTGCCCGCTTTTTGCTCCCCTCCTTGTTTTCCCCTTCTCCTAATCACAAAAACCATATTACTGGCTTGTGGGAGGGCGCCGGTGAAACAGAATTTTAGCACTGATTTTATCTCTTGATCTTGGATCTGTTCTATTCTTTCTAATAGCAGCGACAGGCCAACCAATGCCCGTTTGGTAAACAAATCCGATACATACGTACCTGCCTTTACATTGACACGAGAGTTTTCCAAAAGCTGTGTCAAAGGGGTCCGTCGGAGGGTATTGGCCGGCTCAAGAGCAGCTTTAGCGTCTTTCTGATAAGCTTCCCTAATCGCTTTACGTGTTCGACACTGAGAGCATCTGTACCATACTTCCTTGGGATTATCTTCTTCCCATATTGTGTGTGTAACTACCGCACTGGGATTGTGGCAGTTTAGGCATTCAGTATGGTAGAGACGATCTATGATGGGCTGCATCTCAAGTTTCAGGTTTGCGAAGGTGCGCCTCAAATCTTGAATATCTACGTGAGACAGCCCCATCCGAGTTATGAAAACAGCAACAGGATTTATATCTATCCCAATAGCACGCCGACCTAAACGCACGCTTTCTACGACAGTAACTCCAGAACCACAAAAGGAATCCAAGACTATGTCACCTGGCGATGAGAATCGCTTTATATAGTCTGCGACAAGATTATAGGGCTTTTTTGACCAATATTTGTGCATTGCATAAATGCCTTTATAAGTCTTGGGCAGTTTGTCCTTCTTCAAATCTTTCATTCCGATGTCTTGTAGGAAAGAAAGCTGGCCTGTACTCACGAGTAAATTTCCCCCTTATACTTGACTGAATCCGCTTGACCATATTATACAGGCCAAGCGCCAATATAGCGAGTGCAGCCTAACGGCGCGGCGGATGAGCCGCCAGGCCGACGGCTGGCGGAGCGCAGCGGA
>CAYMWP010000031.1:0-35456 GCA_964393895.1 uncultured Anaerolineales bacterium
CAAGTATACAGCATATCAGTCGTTTAGACTAGGATCATATTTGCGCATTGGTGTAGTAAGACTGAACATTGTGGTATACTTTGTACCCAGAATTCAATTCGGAGCTTAAGAACAGACTAGAGGGACTAACCACAAACCTCACGGCTCGCAAATCAGACAAGCCGTGAGGTCTATGATCAAGCTTTTGCGCACATAGATCGGGACCGTGAGGGCGGGGGTTCAAATCCCCCCGCCCCGACTGGTAGGATCAGAAACCAGGTTTCTGTGCAACCTACGGTTGCCTTAAACCTGGTTTTTCGCTTCCTGCCACAGAGCTTCTAACTCGTCAATCGTCAGAGCCGCCACATCCAGCCCGCCAGCGCGGGCTGCCCGCTCCACGGCGCGGAAGCGACGGGCAAAGCGCGCGCTCGCCTTGCGCAGCGCGGTCTCTGGGTCCACGTCCAGCCAGCGGGCCCAGTTGACGATGGCAAAGAGCAGGTCGCCCAGCTCTGCCTCTCGCTCCTCCGACGTGGTCGCCGCTTCTAACTCGGCGATCTCCTCGCGCACCTTGTCGGCCACGCCGCCAGTGTCGCTCCAATCGAACCCCACGCGGGCGGCGCGCCGGCTGTAGGTATCGGCCCGTTGTAGCGCCGGGAGCGGGGCCGGGACACCGTCCAGTACCGAGTGTGTCTCCCCTTTCTCCTCCCGTTTCAATTCCTCCCAGCGCCGCAACAGTTCACCGGTTCCACTTATCTTTCGTTCTCCCCACACGTGCGGGTGGCGGTGCTTGAGCTTGGCGTCAATGCCGGCGACGACGTGCGCCATCTTGAACTCGCCCTCATCGGTAGCGATTTGCGTCTGGAGCACGATTTGCAGCAGCAGGTCGCCCAGCTCCTCTCGTAATGCCGGCTCATCACCGGCGTCAATCGCCTCCACTACCTCGTAGGTTTCTTCCAGCAATCCGGCCCGCAGGCTCTCGTGGGTCTGCTCGCGGTCCCAGGGACAGCCTTCTGGCGCGCGGAGGTGGGCCACTGTATCCTGCAAGCCCTCAAAGCTGGCGACGCCGGGAAGCGGAGGTACGTAGAGCGCGGTCAGGTGGGCGCTGTCCCGGCGATCGAGTTCGTAGAGCGGCAGGCGCTCCAGGCGCTGTTCGCCTGTTCCGGCGGCGTGCACCAGCGTCACCTGGTGATCGTCGGGGTACTGGTTCATCAGCGTGAGCTTGACGTCGGCGGCGAGCGGAGGGCTATAAAGCTGGCCCACCAGGGCCGGGAGGTCGGGGTTGAGCGGCGGGTGATGGCGAGCCGCCAGTTCCATCCCATCGCAGATCTGCAACCCATCCAGCGCGTCCACTTGCAGCGCCGTGAGCACAGGTTCGACAAAGCTCAACCCTTCCACGATGCGCACCGGCAGACCGGCTTGCTCCGCTTGCGCAAGAATTTGCTTCACCGTGGATTCCCCCACCAGCGGGTGCCCCGGCACACAGTAGACGACCCCCTGCGGGCGCTGCCCCAATCGCAAAACCTCGCCAGCGATGGCCGCATAGACCTGTTGGAAATCGTCCGCCTCCTCGTAGAGATGGTCAAAGGTGCGCAACGTCGGTTGAGGAGGCAGTTCGGACGCGGTGGGGTGGCGCTCCGTGCGCAGCCAGATCGTATCGGCGGATGCGAGCACCTCCCATGCCTCTCGCGTCAGGTGGCGCGGGTCGCCCGGTCCCAATCCAACAATGGTAATAGTCCCCATCACACAGTTCCTCCACGAGACACGAACGAAAAAGGGGCAGAACAAAACTGCTCTGCCCCACATATTTCAGCCTGTTCTTTTGTCTAACGGTATACTCTCAATATCCTGGGGCGAAAGAGGGGCAGGCGGCTCACCGAGCTTGCAGTCCGCCGTCCTGACAGTAGAAAGCCTGTCCCACCACTCCCCCGCTCAGTTGAGGAGACACGCCTAACGCTTGGTGTACTGAGGCGCTTTGCGGGCACGCTTGAGACCCGGCTTTTTCCGTTCCTTCACCCGCGCGTCCCGGGTCAGAAAGCCACTCTTACGCAAGGTTGGCCGCAGTTCCGGGTCCGCCTTCAGCAAGGCCCGCGCGATGCCCAGCCGGACAGCCCCAGCTTGCCCGGTGATTCCCCCACCCTTTACTCTGACGCTGACGTTGAAGTGGTTCTCCATTCCTGTCACCTGGAGCGGCTCGGTTAGATGGAGCACTTTCATATCCTGGACAAAGTACTCGTTGAGCGGGCGGTCATTGACGACGATTGAACCATCGCCGCCGGGAAAGAGCCGTACCCGCGCCGTGGCCGCCTTGCGACGTCCAACCGCTTCGTAATACTCCATTGCCATTCTTCCTCCTGTCACACCAATTCTAACGGTTTAGGTTGCTGCGCCGCGTGGGGGTGCTCCGGGCCGGCATAGACCTTTAATTTTTTGAACATCCGTCGCCCCAGCCGATTTTTCGGCAGCATACCGCGCACTGCGTGCTCGATCACCCGCTTGGGATGCTTCTGAAGCAAATTTCGCAGGGTGGTCTCTTTGAGACCGCCCGGATAACCGGTATGGCGATAGTAGATCTTTTGATCCAATTTACGCCCGGTGACGTGGATCTTGGCGGCGTTGACAACGATCACAAAATCCCCGACATCAACCGACGGCGAATAAGCGGGCTTGTGCTTGCCGTGCAGAACGTGCGCTATCCGGGTAGCGAGGCGGCCCAGCGTCTGCCCTGTGGCGTCCACCACGAACCACTCTCGTTGAACGTCTTGTCGCTTGGTCACGTGAGTCTTTTTCACAATCTCGATACTCCCATCAAATTACACCATCTAGTACTTTACTTCCATCAAACAGAGGCCATGGGGGGGCGCAGTCGGCCCGGCCTGGCCCCGTTCGCGCGCTGCCAAAGCCGCCGCGAACTCGTCCACGCTCACTTTGCCCCGTCCTACTCGAAGCAAGGCGCCGACGATGCTGCGCACCATACGGTATAGAAAAGCGTTGGCCTCAATGTCAAAGGTCAGATGAGGCGGCTCTCCGCCCCACTCGGCCAGTAATACGCGCCTGGTGGTGACTTGGCCCTGCGGCGGCTGTCCAAAGGTGGCAAAGTCGTGTTCCCCCACCAGAACCTGGGCCGCCTGCCGCATCGCGGCTACGCCCAACGGGCCGGCCACGTGCAGGCTATAGCGCCGGCACAGAGGCCAGCGTATCGGCGCGTTGTACAGCGTGTAGCGATAGCGCCGGCTGCGGGCATCGTAACGCGGGTGAAATCCGGGCGCGGTCTCCTCGACTCTTAGAGCAACGACATCGGCCGGCAAAACCGCGTTCAAGGCCCGTCGCAGGTCGTGCAGACTGTGTCGCCAGGCTGTGTCAAAGGCGATAACTTGCCCGGCCGCGTGTACGCCAGCGTCGGTACGGCCTGCCGCCAGGACAGAGATCGTCTCTCGGGTCACCTGCGCCAGCGCCGCTTCCAGCACTGCCTGGACAGTTGGAGCGTTGGCCTGACGTTGAAACCCACCATAGTCGGTCCCGTCGTAGGCAACGACCGCCCGCACCCACATCGTCTATGTTAACTCCTAATCAACCAATTCCAGCAACACCATCGGCGCAGCGTCGCCCTTGCGCGGCCCTAGCTTGTACGTACGGGTGTACCCGCCGAGCCTATCCTCGTAACGGGGCGCAATGTCCTCGAACAGCTTTTTCAGGACATCAACTCGCGTGCCGTCAGATTCCGTCACCCAGCGGTTCAAGCGACCCGCTGCCAGCCGCCGAGCGTGGACGCCGCGGCTGGCGTCCTCCTGCTCCGCTGCCAGGCCCCGTTTAGCCAGCGTGATGAGCTTTTCCGCCTGCCCGCGGATCGCTTTGGCCTTTGCCTCGGTCGTTTCGATCTGCTCGTGATATAACAGCGCCGTCACCAAATTACGACGCAAAGCCTTACGGTGACCGCTGGAACGGTTCAGTCGCTTTCCTGCGACGCGGTGTCGCATGTACGCACCTCCACTCTACTCTGTATCTTGCCCCCAAAAGCCATGCTTCTGGAGATGTTCTTTCAACTCGGTCAGCGATTTCTGCCCAAAGTTACGAATCGTCAGCAGCGTGTCGTCTCCCGCCTCTAACATCTCGAGCACCTCGCCAACGCTGGTGATGCCCGTGCGCCTGAGGGCGTTGAACACACGCACGCTCAAGTCGAGTTGTTCGAGCGGAACATCGTAAACTTCTTTGGGCACTCCTTCCTCTTCCTCGACTGATTCAGCCTCTTCCTCCAGGGTGAGGCCAGCGATCAGCCGCAGGTGAGTCACCAAGATACGGGCGGATTCTTTGAGTGCATCCATTGGCTGGATCCGCCCGTCGCTCCAGATCTCGAGCGTCATACGGTCATAGTTGGTCATCTGCCCCACTCGCGCCCGGTCCACGTCGAAAGCGACACGGCGAATGGGACTGAACACAGCGTCCACGGGTATTTCACCAATGGGCATCCGACCGCGTTCGTCGTTCGCCAGATAACCCCGTCCCACCTCGACCGTGAATTCGATGTCGAGATGCGCTTCGTCAGAGTCCACGGCGAAGAGGTACAGATCCGGGTTCAGGATTTCGATCTCTGGTGGAGCTTGGATATCGCCGGCCGTAATTGTGCCTTCGCTCCGTACCTTAAGGGACATACGCATCGGTTCTTGACTATCCATCGCCAGGCGCAATTGTTTGACCTGCAAAATGAACTGCACCACATCCTCACGCACGTAGGGTATAGAAGTGAATTCGTGCGGAATGTCTGAAATGCGGATAGATGTCACGGCCACTCCAGGCAGCGAGGAAAGCAGCACCCGTCGAAGCGCGTTACCCAAAGTGATTCCAAAGCCACTCTCCAGCGGGCCGATCACGAACCGACCATACGTCTGGGAAATAGCATCCGTCTCAATTTTTGGCAGCACTGACACTGACAAGCGTCGCCTCCTATTTCAACTAGTCCCGACCCGCTCAACCTATAGACGAGGTCGGGAAACGAGACATCCGATATCTCCCTAGCGAGAATAATACTCCACGATCAACTGCTCGTCCAGCATAGTCTCAATGTCATCTCGCGCGGGCAGATTCAACACCAGGGCCGCCATCTTTTTCGCATCCAGACTCAACCAACCTGGCACGGCTCCCTCATCCAACCGCTCAACTCGCTCTTTGAAGTACTTTTTCTTACCACTTCCGTCTCGTACCTCAATAGCGTCTCGCGGGCGAACTATGTAAGAAGAGATGTTCGTGCGCCGACCGTTGACGACAAAATGACCGTGCATCACCAACTGGCGCGCCTGCGCCCGCGAGTCGGCAAATCCCAGCCGGTAGACGACGTTGTCCAACCGACTTTCCAGCAAAATGAGCAAGTTCTCGCCGGTCAGGCCCGACCGACGCTCGGCCTCGCGGAAATAGCGTCGAAACTGGCGCTCCAACACCCCATAGATACGCCGCGCCTTTTGTTTCTCGCGCAACTGGCGCGAGTAATCAGACTGGCGACGACGATGGAAACGGGCCGTGCGCCCGTGCTCGCCGGGCGGATAGTCGCGCTCGCGCTCCAGCGGGCATTTGGGAGAGTAACAACGCTCCCCTTTCAAAAACAACTTTTCCCCTTCGCGACGGCACAGCTTGCAAACTGGACCGGTATATCTAGCCATATACTTCTCTCCTAACCCGTTTCTCCGGGCGCCACACTCGAGGCATCCCGGTCAGAAACGACATCGCACTACTTACGAACGCTTCCTACGTCCGCCGTCTCTTGGGCGGACGACAGCCATTGTGTGGGATCGGGGTCACGTCAGTGATAGAACGCACTCTCAGCCCGGCCGTCTGAAGGGAGCGAATCGCCGCCTCGCGCCCAGGGCCAGGCCCCTTGACGTAGACGTCCACCTCGACCATTCCATTATCCATCGCGCCCGAAGCTGCTCTCTGGGCAGCCTGTCGAGCTGCGAAAGGAGTGCTTTTACGAGAACCTCTGAATCCAAGCGTGCCGCTGCTGGACCAATTGATGACATTCCCTTGTAAATCTGTGATTGTCACGATCGTGTTATTGAAAGTGGAATGGATGTGCGCCTGCCCGTGCGTCACGTGCTTTTTAACCCGGCGCCCACCTCGGCGCCGGCCCGTTTGCGCCTCTCGTCGTCGTGCCATTATTCCTCCGCATCAAACCTATAACTTATTTCTTCTTCATCCCACGCCGGCGGCCGCGGCCGGCCACTGTCTTTTTGGGGCCGCGCTTGGTGCGAGCATTAGTTCGCGTGCGCTGTCCCCGCACAGGCAGGTTGCGACGGTGGCGCAGTCCTCGATAGCAGCCGATATCCATCAAACGTCTGATGTTCATCTGCAACTCACGCCGCAGGTCTCCCTCGACCTGGTACTCGCGGTCAATGACCTCGCGCAGCGCAGCAACCTCTGACTCGGTCAGGTCTTTGACCCGTGTGTCTGGCCCGACCCCAGCCTTGCGCAGAATATCGGTACTCAGAGTGTGCCCAATGCCATAGATGTACGTCAGACCAATTTCCACCCGTTTGTTTCGCGGTAGGTCTACCCCTGCAATACGCGCCATACTTACCTCCGAAGAGATTTTAGGATTTGGAGATTGCAAACCAGATCGCCAAATCTAAAATCACCCTAGATCCAACTATCCTTGTCTCTGTTTGTGCTTTGGGTTTTCGCAAATCACCCGCACTACACCGCGCCGCCGAATGATCTTGCACTTGGGACAACGCCGCTTCACCGAAGGAGATACCTTCATCGCAACACACCTCCCTACATCACGCCCGTCTACATAAGTGTCAGAATCTCTGCCTCACCGTTGGTGATGGCTATCGTATGCTCGAAATGGCCCGTCAGCTTGCCATCGCGCGAAACCACGGTCCAATGGTCATCCAGCACCTTCACGCGGACATCCCCGGTCAACACCATCGGTTCCAGCGCCACGGTCATGCCCTTGCGCAGGGGCGCGCCTCGCCCTGGCTGGCCGTGGTTGGGCACCTGCGGGTCTTCGTGCATACTGCGCCCGATACCGTGCCCGGTGTATTCCCGCACGACGTTGTAACCACGGCTTTCTACGTAGGACTGGATGGCGGCCGAGATGTCGCCCGACCGGTTGCCTACCTTCGCAGCGGCGATCCCCTCGTAGAGCGCCCCTTCGGTCACTTCCAACAACCTCTGTGTCTCTGGGCTGATCTTGCCAACCGGCAGTGTAAGCGCCGCGTCACCGTGATAACCATCCAAGATAGCGCCGACATCTATGCTGATGATGTCCCCTTCCTGCAACACTCGTGGGCCGGGGATTCCGTGGACCAATTCCTCATTCACAGAGGCGCAGATACTAGCCGGGAAAGGATGTGCGCTGCCGGACGGGTATCCCTTGAACGACGGAATGGCGCCGTACCCATAGATTATGGATTCCGCCAACTCGTTCAGTTCCGCCGTCGCAACTCCCGGCGCGACGTGTTCCCTCATGCCCTCCAGCACCTCGGCCACGATCCGCCCGGCGCGGCGCATTTTATCAATCTCGGACGCAGATTTCAGAGTAATCAACGCTCGTCAGACCTCAATCTACCCAATGCTACTTGATGAACCCACCATAGTGGCGCATCAACAATTGCGCCTCCAACTGGCGCATCGTATCCAACACCACTCCAACCACGATCAGTATACCAGAAGAAGTGATGAGCAGGACATTTGTCTGCAAGAACAGATCCACGATAAATGGCAGCACTGCTACACCACCCAGGAACAGCGCGCCCACCAGCGTGATACGCCGATAGATTGAGTTAATATAGTCAGCCGTCCTCTTGCCAGGCCGGACACCCGGTATAAAGCCGCCCTGCCGTTGCAACGCTCCTGGCAGGTCTTGCTGCTGGATCATTATGTCGGTATAGAAATACGTAAAGCCCACGACCGCCAAAAAGTAGAGCAGGCCATACCAGGGACCCTGCGGAGTGAAGAAATTCCTCACCCCCTCGGCTACTTGAACTATGGTCGCGTTCTCGCTACCGACGAAGAAACTCGCAATCATCGCTGGGAAGGTGAGTATAGATTGAGCAAAGATCAGGGGGATCATGCCGGACGTATTGACCCGCAGCGGGATATGCGTGCTTCCACCCTGGTACATCTTGATGCCCCGTACTCGCTTGCCATATTGCACCGGAATACGACGCTCGCCTTCCTGCACCACCACCACGACGAACATCGTGATAGCCATAATAGCCAATACGATGCTCACGTTCAACACGCCTTGCCACGCGCCGCCCCCGGCCTGACCCTGGACCCAGACGCGCACCACGTTCTGCGGCACGCTCGCCACGATGCCGCCAAAAATTATCAACGACAGCCCGCTACCGATACCCTGCTCGGTGATCAACTCGCCCAACCAGACGGCGAACATCGTGCCGGCCGTCATAGCCACCAATACCGAAACGGTAGGCAGAATATTCTCCGGCGAGCCAAAGCCGAAATGGGGCAGAACGGGAGCTCCACCGGCATAGTTAAAGCCCGTAGCTTGACCAAATGCCTGCAACAGCGCCAGCGGGATGGTTATATAGTACTGCCACTGGTTGAGCTTCCGCCGGCCCGACTCCCCCTCCTCGGACAGCCGTTCCAAGCTTGGAAAGATCGGGGTCAGCAAGGTGAATATGATGTTGGCCGTGATGTACGGATACACGCCATTAGCCATGACCGAAAAGTTAGCCACCGCTCCGCCCGACAGGACGTTCAATAAATTGAAAAAGTCACTGGCGCCGCCGGTACCCGCCAACAGTTGCTGTAAAGCCCCCTGATCCACACCCGGCACCGGCACGTGCGCCGCCAGCCGATAGATAATCAGAACCAGCAGTGTATACAACAACTTGCGCCGCAAATCGGGCAAGGCCATTGCATTCCGTAGAGCCTGAATCATTGATCTATTCCTCTATGCTCGATGTATCCTCTGATATCTCGGGGCGAAGGTGGGCCAGACCTCTCAGTCGGCCGTTTGGACAGGCCAGAAAGCCTATCCCACCACCACTATCGCGTCCGACGACCGCCCCGCTGCCAGGACAATTCCTCCACCGCTCCCCCGGCCTCTTCGATCTTGGTCCGTGCACTGGCCGAAAACCGATGCGCCTTAACCGTGAGTGGCTTTTCCAGTTTGCCGCGTCCCAAGATCACGATCAATTCATCGGCGCGCTTGATGATGCCAGCCTCCACCAGTTTCTCCGGCGTGACCTCGGTTCCCTTCCGAAAACCAGCGAGCCGCTCCAGATTGACCGGTGTGAACCTGACACGCCACGGGTCGCGAAAGCCCACCCCTCGCGCAAACGGGAGCTTTCGCACGAGCGGCAATTGACCACCCTCGAAGTATGGCGGCAGGCTGCCTCCGCTGCGAGCTTTCTGGCCCTTCGTACCGCGTCCGGCAGTCTTACCTTGCCCGGCGGCGATGCCCCGCCCCACGCGTTTGCGTTTCTTCACTGCGCCCTCGGCGGGCTTCAAGTCGTGTAACTTCACCCCTCACCCCCTACCAAGCGGCTACTCCGATTCTATCGTCACCAGGTGACTCACCTTGGCGACCATTCCCCGGATAACCGGTGTATCCTCTCGTTCGACCGTCTGGTTCATCCTTCGCAGGCCCAGCGCCTGTATCGTCCGCTTTTGACGATAAGAGTATCCAATCGGGCTTTTGGTCAACGTAATACGCAGCACCTTGGCCCCTGCTCGCTTCTTGCTCCTACCCATCACTCTCGTCTCCAGAATGGCATCACTTGAACTTTGGGCACGCCCCGCTCGCGGGCCAGGTCCTCCACGCGGCGCAGACGCGACAAGCCATCCATAGTCGCCCGCACCACGTTGACGACGTTAGAGCTGCCCTGCGACTTGGTGAGCACGTCGCGCACACCGACGGCTTCCATCAAGGCGCGCACACCTCCGCCTGCAATCACCCCCGTGCCCGGGGCAGCCGGCTTGAGCAACACCCTCGCCCCACCACATCGCCCCACCACCTCGTGCGGGATCGTGGTCTGCACCAGCGCTATGGGCTGCATATCACGCCGCGCCCGTTCCGTTGCTTTGCGAATCGCATCAGGCACAGCGCGTGCCTTGCCGACCCCCACGCCAACCTGACCACGGTTGTCACCCACCACAGCCACCACACGGAAGCTAAAACGACGACCTCCCTTGACGACCGTTGCGACCCTCGTGATGTCTACGACGCGCTCGTCCAGTTCTTCTCGATCTTCAAAGACCCCGCGGTCTTGCCTACCACCTCTGGCCATCCTACCTCCGTTACACTGCGATGGTTTAATGCCGCTAGAATTCAAGCCCACCTTCACGGGCTGCATCCGCCAGGGCCTTCACCCGCCCGTGGTACTTGTACCCGCCGCGATCAAAGACAACTTTTTTGATACCCTGGTCCAACGCCCGCTCCGCCACCTTCTTGCCCACCACACTCGCTTGCTCCGTCTTTGTCATACCCTCGAGTTGCGCTGCTACCTCCGGCTCAACGGTCGAAACAGCGACCAGTGTGTGTCCCTGACTGTCATCTATCACCTGGGCGTAGATGTGGCGCAAACTGCGAAAAACACCCAAGCGGGGTCGTTCTGGCGTTCCAATGACGTGCTTACGCACGCGCCTATGTCTCCGCAAACGGGCTACTCGACGATCAACCTCTGGCATGTCTCAACCTCTCGATTTTCAGATGCGACGATTCAGGACCGACCTATAGTCCCACACTCGCCCATCACACCATCACACCACCAAATCCAGAATTCACCAATCTTGAATCAGGCAACTTTGCCGGCCTTGCCGGCTTTGCGGCGAACGTGCTCGCCGACGTAGCGAACACCTTTCCCCTTGTAGGGTTCCGGCGGCCGCCAGGCGCGAATTTCAGCAGTCACTTGCCCGACCACCTCTTTATCTATCCCGCTTACCGTGATCACCTTGGAACGGGATTCTACCTCAAACTCGATTCCCTCAGGCGGAGTGATGCGCACGGGATGGGAAAAACCCAATTGTAACATCAGACTACCATCCCCCTGCAAATCCACCCGGTATCCAACGCCGTGAACTTGCAACTGTTTCTGAAAGCCCTGTGTGACGCCTACCACCATATTGTTGAGCAACGCCCGCGTCAGACCGTGCAGCGCCCTGTGATGACGCTGGTCGGTCGGACGGCGCACGACCAGGCGACCCTCCTCCAACGCGACCTTCATGTCCGGGTGAAACTCGCGGGAAAGACTCCCCTTGGCCCCCGTCACTGTCACGTGGTTACCTTTGATATCCACCTTTACCCCTTCGGACAAAGGAATGGGCATACGACCAATTCGCGACACTGCTTGCCTCCCTCTACCACACGTAACACAAAACCTCACCGCCTACACCCAGACGGCGAGCCTGCTGCCCCGTCAACACCCCCTTGGGCGTCGAGAGGATGGCGATACCCATGCCACTCCGCACCCACGGAATTTCGGATGCGCGCGTGTAGATGCGCCGTCCCGGCTTGCTCACACGCCTCAATCCCGTGATGACCGGATGGCGCTCCTTCCTCTCGCCCACATACTTGAGCTTGATGGCTAGTTGCGGCTGCGGGCGCTCCTGCGTCACGCGATAATCCTCAATGAATCCTTCTTCTCTCAAGATCTTGGCAATCGCTACCTTGACCTTGGACGAAGGCACACGTATACCCGTATGCCTCACCATCTGGGCATTGCGGATGCGCGTCAACATATCGGCTATTGGATCGGACATTGTCATTAGATGAGACCTCGTTCCTGTTTACTCACCAACTCGACTTGACAACACCGGGAATCTCTCCTCGCAGGGCCAATTCCCGAAAACAGATACGACACAACTGAAACCGCCGGATGTACCCTCGCGGGCGTCCACACAGCCGGCAGCGATTTCGTACCTGCGTCTTGTGCTTACGGCGCGTCTCTCGAATTGGTAAACACTTTCTTGCCATACTCGCTTCTCCAGTTCAAATCACTTGTTACTGACCCCGGCGGCGGAACGGCATTCCCAATAGCTCCAGCAGTCGTCGCCCCTCTTCGTCGGTCCGAGCCGTGGTCACAAAACTGACTTCCATCCCGCGGAGCTTGTCAATCGAATCATAGTCCACCTCGGGAAACATCAGTTGCTCGCGCAGACCCAGTGTATAATTACCATGTCCATCCAGGGTGTCGGGGACGCCTCGAAAGTCTCGCTGGCGCGGCAGCGCCACGTTGCACAGGCGGTCCATAAACGCCCACATACGCCCGCTGCGCAGTGTCACCTTGACCCCGATGGCGCGACCTTCTCGCAGTTTGAATACCGCGATAGACTTGCGCGCCCGAGTGATCACGGGCTGCTGTCCGGTGATCGTCACAATGTCTCGCACTGCGTGATCCAGCGCCTTGGCATTCTCCAACGCCTCGCCCAGCCCTACATTTACCACGATCTTTTGCAGACGCGGCGCTTCCATGACGTTGCTGTACCCAAACTCTTTCATCAGAGCGGGTCGTACCTCTTCACGGTAAATCTCTTGCAAACGCTGCATTAGTCGCCTTCCTGCCCTTGCCCCTAGTCAATCATCTCGTTACACTGCTTACACACGCGCACCTTGCTGCCATCCTCCCGTCGGACGAAACTCACGCGCGTGCGCTGATTGCAGCGTGGACACACCAACATGATGTTGGACATGTGGATGGGGGCCTCAAACTCGATGATACCAGGCTGAACTTGAGCACGCCCAGCACGCATAGGGCGCTGGTGCTTTTTGACGATGTTGATCCCAGAGACGATAACACGCTCTTCCTTGGGATACACCCACTGCACCGTTCCCCGAAGCCCACGGTCGTCACCAGAGATGATCTCTACTGTATTCCCTTTCTTGATTCTGTTACTCACCTGCACACCCCTATTGAGCCGCCTCTAAAGCACTTCAGGAGCCAACGAGACGATTTTCATAAAGCCTTCTTCTCGCAACTCGCGGGCCACCGGCCCGAAAATACGCGTACCTTTCGGATTCATGCTCTCCCCATCCAGGATCACCGCTGCATTATCGTCGAAACGAATGCTAGAGCCATCCGGGCGGCGATACTCCTTCGCCGTGCGCACGATCACCGCTCGCACGATCTCGCCCTTCTTCACCTGCCCTCTTGGGGCACCTTGCTTCACGGACGCCACGACGAGATCGCCCACCCCGCCATACTTGCGCCGGGAGCCGCCCAGCACGCGGATGACGTTGATCTCCCGCGCCCCGGTATTGTCGGCCACCCGCATACGGCTTTCTTGCTGGATCATTGTACGACCTCCGACGCTACTTGCACAACAGCCTCGGAAGTACTCAGTATCTCTTCCACTCTCCAGCGCTTCTCGCGGCTCAACGGGCGGGATTCGACGATGCGCACCGTATCGTTTACACTGCAAGCATTCTCCTCATCGTGGGCCTTGTACTTTTTCACCCGGCGCAACACCTTGCCATATCGCGGGTGGCGTACCAGCCGTTCGACCTGCACCACCACGGTCTTGTCCATCTTGTCGCTCAATACGCGACCGACCAACCGCTTCTTCTGAGAAACATCCCGTTCTGCCATCACTGTGCCTCGCTTCTCTCGAGCAATTCGGCGCTCAACTCGCGCTCACGAAGAATCGTCTTCATGCGGGCGACGTCACGCCTCACGGCCCTGATCCTGCTATGATCTTCCAGGCGCATCGAAGTCTTTTCACAACGCAGGGCAAAGAGCGCCCGGCTTGCGTCCTCCAGTCGTCCCGCTATCTCTTCATCAGTCCAAGTGCGAATCTCACTTGCTTGCATCCGACCTATCCCCCAACGCTTCCTTCACGCTTTACGAACTGGCACTTGATAGGCAATTTGTGAGCGGCCAAGCGCATCGCCTCACGTGCCATCTCTTCCGACACACCACTCAATTCGAACATCACGCGGCCCGGCTTGACCACGGCCACATAGTGATCCACAGCTCCCTTACCTTTGCCCATACGTGTCTCGGCCGGTTTCGCCGTGACCGGTTTATCGGGAAAGATACGAACCCAATACATCCCCCGCCGCCGCACGTGACGCACGATCGCCCGCCGTGCCGCTTCGATCTGGCGCGAAGTGATCCACGCGGGTTCCAGAGCCTGCAATCCATAGTCTCCAAACGAGACCTCGGCCCCGCGCCTGGCTTTACCTTTCATCCGGCCACGCATCTGCTTGCGATACTTGGCCCGCTTTGGCATCAACATCTCTGCACTCTCCTAACAGCCTCGACCCCGCACCCGCCCTAGACGACAAAGGGTTCTTCCTGCCCCTCTACCGCCGGCAATATCTCACCCTTGTAGATCCAAACCTTTACTCCCAGGCGGCCATAAGTGGTGTGCGCCTCTTCCTGAGCGTAATCAATGTCAGCGCGCAAAGTGTGCAACGGCACCCGTCCCTCGCGCTGCCACGCCTGACGCGACATCTCGGCCCCATACAAGCGACCTTTGCACATCACCTTGATCCCCTGCGCGCCGGCGCGCATCGCCGCCTGGACCGCTCGCTTCATCGCCCGGCCATGAGAAATGCGGCGCTCCAACTGATTCACGACGTTCTCCGCCACCAACTTGGCGTCCAACTCGGGCTGCTCTATCTCGTGCACATCCACGGAGACGCGCTTGCTCGTCACCTCTTCCAACTCTTTGCGCAGCGCCTTGACCGCAGATCCCTTGCGCCCGATGACAATGCCGGGTCTTCCCGTCCAAATCGCCACCGAAACTTGATTGGGGAAGCGCTCGATCTCAATATTCGAGATACCCGCATGCCCCACGCTATCCCTGATGAGCCGCCGAATCTCTAAATCTTCGTGCAACAAGTCGGCATAGTCGTCGCCCTCCGCGTACCAACGCGCCTTCCAATCTCGGATCACACCCAGTCTAAAACCATAAGGATGAACCTTGCGTCCCAAACTCTTCCTCCTTGGAAAAACAGCTACTCGTAATCCAGTTCCCGCTCTTCCAGCACCACTGTAATGTGCGAGGAACGCTTACGAATCGGGCGCCAGCGACCACGCCCACCAAAGCGACGCCGCCACCCCTTGCCGGGCATCACGCCCGGCCCGTCGTCGGCCGCGAGGCGCAATACGTACAGATCGTCACGCGGTATCCCAAAATTCTCTTCTGCGTTCGCGATGGCGGAGCGAATCAGCTTTGCTACCGGCTGCGCCGCAGCGTGAGGCAAAAAGTTTAGAACGTCCAAAGCCTCATCCACGTCCAGGCCACGCACCTGGTCAATCACTCGTCGGACCTTTTGCGCCGACATCGGTACGTGCTTTACCCGGGCCGTTACTTCTGTGCCCATATCTCACTCACTCCCCACGCTCGCACTCCGCACCCGACCCTTCCGCTCCTTCGCGATGTGACCCCGGAAGGTGCGGGTGGGGGCAAACTCGCCCAGTTTGTGTCCCACCATATCCTCGGTGATGTAAATCGGCACGTGCCGCCGACCATCGTGCACGGCGATGGTATGCCCAATCATATGTGGGAAAATCGTCGAGGCCCGAGACCAGGTGCGGATCAGCCGCTTCTCTCCCATCTGGTTCAACCGCTCGATCTTGCGTAACAGCTTTGGGTTCACGTATGGTATCGGTCTCTTCAACGGCGACCGTGACATAATTATCCCCCTTCTTACTTATTCCTCAAACCACACCGGCTCTACCGTCGCTTCTTGCCGCGCCGGCGCACGATGTACTTTTCGGTGGCCTTGTTGCGTCGCGTCTTCTTGCCAAGCGTTTTCTTTCCCCAGGGCGACTTGGGACTCGGCATACCGATCGGGGAGCGGCCCTCGCCGCCGCCGTGAGGGTGGTCGCGCGGAGTCATAGCCGAACCGCGCACCGCCGGACGGTACCCTCGCCAGCGTTTCCGGCCGGCCTTGCCCAGCTTGATGTTGCCGTGATCCACGTTGCCCACTTGACCAATGGTAGCCATACACTCTTGGCGCACCAAGCGCACCTCACCGCTAGGAAGACGCAACGTCACGTGCTCTCCCTCTTTGGCCAGCACCTGCGCCGACGTACCGGCCGAGCGCACCATCTGCCCGCCGCGCCCCGCGCGCAACTCGATGTTGTGCACCAACGTGCCCAGCGGGATACGTTCCAACGGGAGCGCATTCCCCACGCGAATCTCCGCACTCGCGCCGCTCGTCAGCGTATCCCCCACCTGCAACCCCAAAGGAGCAATGATGTACCGCTTCTCGCCATCGGCATAGACCAACAGAGCAATGCGGGCCGAGCGATTAGGGTCATACTCGATGCTCTTCACCCGGGCAGGGACATCTATCTTGTCACGCTTGAAATCAATCAAACGGTAGAGGCGCTTATGACCACCACCCCGGTGGCGCACCGTGATACGCCCATACACGTTGCGGCCGGCCCTCTTGCGCAGCGGTCGCAGCAAACTGCGTTCTGGCCCTGTGCTCGTGATCTCCTCAAAGGTCGAACCCGTCATCCCGCGCCGGCCGGGGGAGGTCGGCTTGTACGTCTTTACCGGCATTACTATACCCCTTCAAACACGTCCAGCCGCTGATCCTCTGCCAAAGTGACTATAGCCTTCTTCCATCCAGAGCGATGGATCACTCGGCGGCGACCGGAGCGCCTGCTAATCTTGGCTGGCATAACAATTGTGTTGACTTTGGCAACTTTTACGTCATAGATCGCTTCGATCGCCCGCTTCACCTCGATCTTGTTGGCGCCTGGGTGCACCTCAAAGGTGTACTGTCCCAGCTCTGCGATCTGATAGCGTACCTTCTCCGTATCAACCGGTCGGATGATTATCTCGTAAGGATTCATCGCCGTTACCCCAGGATTCCCTCTATCACCGACAATGCGCCCGCCGGCATCAACACGTGATCGTATTTCAACAAATCACGAACGTTCAAATAGTCGGCCAGCAATGTCTTTACTTGCGGCAGGTTACGCACCGACTTTTCCATCACTTTGTCCTGCTCGGGCAGTAAAATCAACACTCGCCGCTCCAGGCCCAGGTTTTTCAACACCCGGGACATCTCTCTAGTCTTGGGCGCTTCCATCGCCAGTGCGTCCACCACGACGATTTGATCATCCGCCGCCTTGGCCGACAACGCCGAGCGTAATGCCGCGCGTCGCATCTTGCGCGGCATCTTTTTGGTATACTTGTGCGGATTTGGCCCGTGTGCGACCCCACCACCGACGAACAGGTTGGCGTTGCGGCTACCGTGACGCGCCCGCCCGGTTCCCTTCTGCCGATACCACTTGGCCTTGGTGCGATTCACCTCGCCGCGCGACTTGGCCTTGTGCGTCCCCAGACGAGCGTTCGCCAACTGGCGCGTCAATGCTTGGTGCATCAACGGCACGTTGATAGAAACCTCAAAGATGTCGGAGCGCAGTTCGACCTCGCCGACCGTTTTCCCCTCAGTGTTATAAATCGGAACAAGCATTGCTCTCCTCACAGGCTATTCGCCCCGCCGCTTTGCCAGCTCAGTGGATTTGCGAGCCTGCTTAACCACCAGCAACCCACCTCTAGCTCCCGGGACGCTGCCGCGCACCGCCAACAAGTTTCGCTCCGGATCCACCAACTCGACACGCAAATTCTGAGCCGTCACGCGCACGCCGCCCATACGACCGGGCATCCGCTTCCCCTTCCACACCCGGCCCGGATAGGCGCAAGCGCCGATGGAGCCCGGCGCGCGGTGCCGGTCAGACTGCCCGTGAGTCTTGGGACCACCCCTGAACCCATGCCGTTTGACCACGCCGGCAAAGCCACGCCCTTTCGAGGTGCCGACCACGTCCACCCAGTCCCCTACCTCGAAAACGTCCACCAGGACCCGTTGACCTTCTTCGATTTCTTCGTCTCGCAGGCGGAACTCTCGCAAGTGACGCAACGTAGGCAAGTCGTTGTGCGCCAAGTGTCCCCTCTCGCCGCCGCTCAACCGCTGGGGCTTTGCCTCTTCAAAGCCCAGTTGAACAGCGCTGTATTTGTCTCGCTCGAGCGTCCTCACCTGAGTTACGTAGCACGGCCCGGCCTCGATCACTGTTACCGGGATAGCCTCACCATCCTCGTTGAATACCTGAGTCATCCCGACTTTTTTACCCAAGATTGTCTTCACGCCAAAACACCTCCGGGGACTGCCGGCGCCAAACGTTGGCCGCATCATCCCCATAGCCAGAGGCACAATTGGGGAGGAGAGAGCATACCCCCTTCTCCCTCCTCCGTAAACTCAAACCCGTCTCCGACCTTACAACTTTATTTCGATGTCTACGCCGGCCGGCAGATTCAACCGCATCAGCGAATCAATGGTTTTGTTATCCGGCTCGACTACGTCAATCAGCCGCTTGTGGGTACGGATCTCAAAGTGCTCGTGCGAATCCTTGTCTATAAAAGTCGAGCGCCGCACGGTAAACCGCTCGATCCTGGTAGGTAGAGGCACAGGCCCCACCACTGTAGCGCCCGTGCGCTCTGCCGTTTCCACTATGCGCTTGGCTGAATCATCGAGCACGCGATGATCGTAAGCCTTCAACCGGATGCGGATCTTCTGCTTAGCCATACCGCGTTACCTAATCCAAAATCTCTGTGATGACGCCTTGACCAACGGTCAAACCACCCTCACGAATGGCGAAACGGGAGCCTTGCTCGACGGCGACCGGCTCGATCAACTCGACTTCCAGGTTGACGTTGTCGCCCGGCATCACCATCTCGACCCCCTCCGGCAAGGCGATCGCTCCCGTAACGTCCATCGTGCGAATGTAGAACTGTGGGCGGTAGCCGGTGAAAAAAGCCTTGTGGCGACCTCCCTCGTCCTTGCGCAACACGTACACCTCGCTCATAAAGCGTCGGTGCGGCTGAATGCTGCCGGGGATCGCCACGACCTGCCCGCGCTCCACCTCGTCCCGATTCACGCCCCGCAGCAACAATCCCGCGTTGTCGCCCGCTTTGACCACCTCGAGCACCTTGTGGAACATCTCCATCGAGGTCACCACCGTCTTGCGCGACTCTTCCTTCAGGCCCACGATTTCGACTTCGGTCATCGGCTTCATGGTGCCGCGCGTCACACGACCAGTGACGACCGTACCGCGCCCTTTGATCGAGAAAACATCCTCGATGGGCATCATAAATGGCTTGTCCTCGTCACGCTCCGGGGTGGGGATGTAATCGTCAACCACGCGCATCAACTCCCAGATGGACTGGTACTCATCTGCATCCGGGTCGGTGCTCTCACTCTGCAAGGCTTTCAGCGCGCTTCCGCGCACGATCGGCGTCTCGTCGCCGGGGAAGCCATAACCGTCGAGCAACTCCCGCAGCTCCAACTCGACCAACTCTAACAACTCTGGATCGTCCATCAGATCCACCTTGTTCAGGTAGACCACGATGGCCGGCACGTTCACCTGGCGGGCCAGGAGCACGTGCTCTCGTGTCTGGGGCATCGGGCCGTCCGCTGCCGAGACGACCAGGATCGCACCATCCATCTGCGCCGCACCGGTGATCATGTTCTTGATATAGTCCCGGTGACCGGGGCAGTCAATGTGCGCATAATGCCGATTTTCCGTCTCGTATTCGACGTGCGCAATAGCCACAGTCAAGATCTTGGTTGCATCACGGCGGAACATCTTTGCGTCCGCCTTGGCCACCTCGTCGTAGGCCTGGGCCTCGGCAAACCCCTTCATAGCGAGCACCTTGGTCAACGCTGCTGTGAGCGTTGTCTTCCCATGATCAATGTGCCCAATGGTACCGACGTTGACGTGCGGCTTTGTACGTTCAAATTTTTCTTTTGCCATTTTTCGCTCCTTTTCGGATGATTTAACTGTGTGCAACCACCGTGGTCGCCTCCTACCAACCTCCGCCATACACGATGGCGTCCATCCGTCGTTGATCTACCTTTGCGTAATGATCGAATTCCATCGTAAAACTGCACCGTCCCTGCGTCAAGCTGCGCAAGTCAGTAGCATACCCAAACATCTTTGCCAGCGGGACAAAGGCGCGTACAGCCCTCACTCCACCGGCCCGAGACGTTGCCTCTTTGATCTCGGCTCCCCGGGCGTTCAAATCGCCCATTACCTCGCCGATGTACTCGTCGGGCACAACCGTCTCCAAGTCCATCACCGGCTCCAACAAGACCGGGTTGGCCTTCTCCACCGCCTGTCCGAAAGCCATCGTCCCAGCTACCTTGAAGGACATCTCCGAAGACGCCTCTTCGTCCAGTTCCGCGTCGAGCAAGCGAACCTTCACGTCTACCAGTCGGTAACCGGCCAACACACCGCTCTCCATAGCCTCGTGGCAACCCCGCTCGACCGCCTCGGCAAATTCCTGAGGCAAAGTTCGGCCCAGCGTGACGTCCTCGAAAAGGAATCCCCCGCCAGTAGGCAAAGGCTCCACTTCCAGCCACACGTGACCAAAATGCATCCGTCCGCCAGCCTGGCGCTCGAACAATCCCTCACCCTCGGCTCGCTGCGTGATCGTCTCGCGGAAACTCACCCTCGGACGGCTTACCCGCCCTTCGATGCCAAACTCACGTATCAGCCGATCGGTCAGGATCTCCAGGTGCAACTCGCCCATTCCAGAGATGAGCGTCTGGCCGGTGTTCTCGTCAACCCGCACCACAAAGGTGGGGTCCTCCTCGGCCAGTCTCTGCAACCCCTCGGTCAATCGTTCCTGATCGTCCGCCGTCCTCGGCTCAATCGCCACCGAGATGACAGGCTCTGGGAAGGAGATAGACTCCAAAACGATCGGGCCATTGGGCGCGCACAACGTCTCGCCGGTAAAGGTATCCTTCAGCCCCAACGTCGCGCCGATGTCTCCCGCGCCCAACTCCTTAATTTCCTCCCGGCGGTCGGCAAACATACGCAGCAACTTGCTGATGCGCTCCTTACGCCGCTTGGCGACGTTGCTCACCCTTGAGCCCACTTTCACCTTTCCAGAGTAGACTCGGAAATAGGCCAACCGGCCTACGTAAGGATCGCTCGCTATTTTAAAGACCAATGCAGCAAACGGCTCGTTCGGATCGGCGGAACGGGTCTCCACATTCTGGGTGTAGGGGTTGGTTCCCTCCACGGGTGGAACGTCCAGCGGCGATGGCAAGTAATCTACCACTGCATCCAACAAAGGCTGGATACCTCTATTCCGCAGCGCTGAACCGCACAGGACCGGATTCAACTGCCCAGACAAGGTCGCGCGCCGGAGCGCCTGCGCCAACTGAGCCGCCGAGATTTCCTGCCCATCCAGGTAGAGCATCGTCAACTCGTCATCGGTCTCGACGATCTGCTCCACAGCTCGCTCGCGCGCCTCGAATGCCGGCTCACGCAACTCTGGCGGTATCTCGACGACTTGAGGCGACGTCCCCAAATCATCCGTCCAAACGACGGCCCGCATCTCGAGCAAGTCCACCACTCCTCGAAAATCAGACTCGCTGCCGATGGGCAATTGAATGGGGACCGGATTGGCGGACAGTCGCCCGCGGATCGTTTCGACCGCGTGAGCGAAATCAGCGCCCAGCTTGTCCATTTTGTTAATAAAGGCGACCAGAGGCACGCCGAATTGTCGCGCCTGCCGCCACACCGTCTCCGACTGTGGTTCCACTCCGGCCACTGCGTCAAAGACGACAATTCCGCCATCGAGGACACGCAAACTGCGTTGTACCTCAGCCGTAAAATCAATGTGCCCTGGTGTATCTACGATGTTAATCTGCCGTTCCCGCCAGAAGCAGGTCACTGCCGCTGCAGTGATCGTGATGCCTCGCTCCCGCTCCTGAGCCATCCAGTCCGTGACCGTCGTTCCATCGTCCACACTGCCAATGCGATGGGTGCGTCCTGTGTAAAACAGAACACGCTCAGTTGTCGTAGTTTTACCCGCATCAATGTGAGCGATAATGCCGATATTCCGAATACGATCCAGCGGGTTCTGCCTGCTCATCGTCCAATCTTGGATTTAGTGATATCAGATTTGTAGATTGTCAAATCCGCAAATCTTGATTCCCTACCACCGATAGTGAGCAAAGGCACGGTTGGCCTCAGCCATACGATGTGTGTCTTCTCTCTTTTTAACTGCCGCCCCGGTTCCACGCGCTGCGTCCATCAACTCACTGGCTAGTTTTTGGGACATGGTTTTATCGGAGCGATTGCGAGCAGCGGTCAGTATCCAACGCATCGCCAAGCTATCCCGACGATGGGGTGGCACTTCGACCGGGATCTGATACGTAGAGCCTCCCACACGACGAGGCTTGACCTCCAACACCGGAGCGACGTTCCCCATCGCATCTTCCAGCACCTCCAAAGGAGGTTTTTTCATCTGCTCCCCAACAATATCCAGCGCATCGTACATAATACGAGTCGCTACGCTCTTCTTCCCGTACTTCATGATCCTATTGATGAGCCGTGCCACTGTCACGCTGCCATAGCGAACATCAGGTTCAACTTTTCGTCTAGGAGGACGATACCGTCGCGGCATAATTCACCTCTCCTAATCTTGTTACTTGGGGCGTTTGGCCCCATACTTGGAACGCCCCCGAGAGCGCCCATCCACGCCCGTTGCATCAATAGCACCGCGAACCAGGTGATAACGCACGCCAGGCAAGTCCTTGACACGCCCTCCGCGCACCAACACGACCGAGTGCTCTTGCAACATGTGTCCCTCGCCTGGGATGTAAGCAGTCACCTCAATGCCATTGCTCAACCGCACACGGGCAATCTTTCGCAAGGCAGAGTTGGGCTTTTTGGGCGTCATGGTGCGCACCTGCGTGCATACACCGCGCTTCTGCGGCGACCCTTTCGCGCTCGCAGAGCGTCTCTGCTTGAAGGAATTAAAGGTGTACTGCAGAGCCGGCGCTTTGGACTTGCGCGGTTTCGGTTTTCTTCCCTTGCGAACCAACTGATTGATGGTGGGCACGTCTCCTACCTCCACAAACTCAGTGAAGAAGGCCATCCACCCGTACCGATGGCCTCCCCAAAAACGAATCTCTCCAGTTGTCAATCGAATAGCAGGGTCTCTAGCTGCCACTCATCAACGCATTTTACCACGAATTTTTAAAAAGTCAAAAGAGTTACAGCACCCCTCTCGACGGGCGAATAGGGAATCCGCCCCCACCCGGCGTATCTTCTCAGGTGAGAAGTTTGCCCCGACTGCGCTAACTTCTCTGCCCAAAGCTCAAGAGACCCATACCCAATCTAGGAGGTTTGGCCTTGTCCTCGCCCTTGCCAAAGCTCAATACTTCACCATCCTGGGTCACGGCTTCCACAGCCAACCCCAGGCTCTGCAATTCTTTCACCAACACCTTGAAGGAAGCCGGAACCCCAGGTTCCTGAACAGGATCTCCCTTAACTATGGCCTCGTAAGCCTTGACGCGCCCTTGTACGTCGTCCGACTTGATCGTGAGCATCTCTTGAAGCACGTGGGCAGCCCCGTAAGCTTCCAAGGCCCACACCTCCATCTCGCCAAAACGCTGCCCACCGAACTGGGCTTTGCCGCCCAACGGCTGCTGTGTCACCAAGCTATAGGGCCCCGTGGAGCGCGCATGCACCTTGTCCTCGACCAGGTGGTGCAACTTCATCATATAAATCACGCCTACCGTCACCGGACGATCGAACGGTTCACCTGTCTTGCCGTCATAGAGAATCGTCTTGCCCAATGTGGGCAATGGTTCAGAGGTTTCCACACTCACCTGCACGGCCAGCGCCTCTACAGCTTTGTCATCCAGATCACTTACTTCCTGGCCGCGATCTTCCAACCAAATGCGCAAGCAAGCTATCCTTGCCTTCTGATCCGCTACAGCCCGCTCGGCCAAGGTGCGCGCGTCACCCTCAAAAGAAAGTATCGCATCTGGCTCATAGCCCCTCTCGCGCAGCCATTCCCGCAACACCGACCGCCGGGCATAGATATGCTCTGTGATCAACCGGTCTGTATCGTAACCGTGTTCCGTCAGCCAGGCGACTATGTACAGACGACGCATCTCCTCGTCGTCCCATAGAGTTTCGAGGGGGTAATCCTGTGCCTTGAGCCAAGCCCACGCGCGCTCGGTGATCTCATCCCAGGCGCGATCAATGAGCCACGCTCGCGCCAACTCCGCCTCGACCTGTGACTCGTTGGCGCCGTCGAACACCGGAGTGACTGCGCGAAAACCAAGCCTATGGGCCGCCCAGCCCAAATGGGTCTCTAGAATCTGCCCAATGTTCATCCGCCCTGGCACGCCCAGGGGATTCAGTATCAAATCAATCGGGGTGCCATCAGCCAGAAAAGGCATATCCTCTACAGGTACAACTTTGGAGATGACTCCTTTGTTGCCATGTCGTCCCGCCATCTTGTCACCCTCGGTGATCTTTCGCACCTGGGCCACGCTGACGCGCACCATCTGTTCTACGCCAGTCTTGAGGTCTTGGTATTCTTCCCGGTCAAATATCTTGACGTCCACCACTTTGCCTCGTTCCCCGTGAGGCAAGCGCAAACTAGAATCCTTCACCTCGCGGGCTTTTTCGCCAAAGATGGCGCGCAACAATTTCTCTTCGGGACTCAATTCCTTCTCGCCCTTGGGCGTGATCTTGCCCACGAGGATATCCAGAGGGCCTACCTCAGCTCCAATGCGGATGACGCCTCCCTCGTCCAGGTCTTTTAACGCCTCGTCGCCCACGTTGGGGATATCACGAGTGATCTCTTCTGGACCAAGTTTGGTGTCTCGGGCCTCGACCTCGTGTTTCTCGATGTGGATGGAGGTAAATCTATCCTCGCCCACCATCCGATCACTAATGAGGATAGCATCCTCAAAGTTACCTCCCTCCCAAGACATAAAGGCGCACACCACATTCTGCCCTAGCGCCAGTTTCCCCTCCTCAGTCGAGGAACTATCTACAAGTACTTGTCCTTCGTGCACCCGATGGCCTTTGTAGACCACGGGCCGTTGATTGATACAAGTGCTTTGGTTTGAACGCTGATACTTGCGGAGGTTATAGGTGCGTAAAGCATCGGCATAGCGTACCACGACCTTATCGCTCGTAACGCCGACAACTTCTCCTTCTTCTTCCGCCAACGCGACCTGGCCCGAATCGAGCGCCGCCCGCCATTCCATCCCAGTGGAGACGAGGGGCGCATCAGGTTTGATGAGTGGCACCGTCTGGCGCTGCATATTGGAGCCCATCAGCGCTCGGTTGGCATCATCGTGTTCCAGGAAAGGAATGAGGGCAGCCGAAACTCCTACGATTTGGCAAGGAGCGACATCAATATAATCAATCCTCTCCGGTGAGGCAAACAAGAACTTTTCAGCACGGCGGGCCGAGATACGCGAGCGCACAAAATGCCCCTTCTCGTCCAACTCGGCGTTAGCCTGTGCAATCGTATAATGCTCTTCCTTGTCGGCCGAAAGATAAACGATTTCACCGCTCACTGTTGGCACCACGGGAATTTCGTCCACGAGTCCCAACGCAACAATCCGCTCTCCTATTTCAGGCGTCACTTCCACCCCCGCTTCAGCCACTACCTCACCGTTCTCAGGATCTACCACGTCCTCTCGCAATGTATGGCCGGCGAGCAACTCGACGGTAGTCTCCACCGTACGGATAACCTTACGATAGGAGGTCTCAATGAAACCCAAAGGGTTGACCCGAGCGTGGGTAGCTAGGCGACCGATCAACCCGATGTTGGGTCCCTCGGGGGTCTCGATGGGGCAAATACGACCATAGTGGCTGTAGTGGACATCCCGCACGTCAAAACCAGCACGTTCGCGCCGCAACCCGCCTGGCCCCAGCGCCGAGAGAGTGCGTTTGTGGGTCAGTTCTGCCAGTGGATTGGTTTGCTCCATAAATTGCGAGAGTTGGCTGGAGCCAAAGAATTGACGAATGGCTGCAACGACGGGGCGGATATTGATCAGGTTGACCGGGGTCAACGATTCTGATTCACGGATGGACATGCGCTCCACCACCACTCGCTCCATCCGACGCAAGCCAACCCGCAGGTTGTTCTGGACCAACTCGCCCACTGTCTTGATGCGGCGGTTGCCCAAATGGTCAATGTCGTCGGCATCTTCGATACCGTTGTTGATGCGGATCATGCGCTCCACCACAGCTATCAAGTCCTGCTTGGTGACGGTGCGATGATCAAGGTCTATGTCAAAGCCGAGGCGCTGGTTCAGTTTGTAACGCCCCACCCTCTTCAAACTATAGCGGCGCGGATCAAAGAGTTGTTGTTCCATATACTCGCGCGCCTTGTCCAATTTAGCCGGGTCGCCAGGACGCATACGGCGGTAGAACTCGATCAGCGCCTCCTCAGCCAACGTACGCCCACTTTTGAGCTGCCAATCTGGCTCCTGACGAATAGTCGTGGGGATATACGGATGTTTGGGATTAGCGTCAGCATCCTGGAACAGCGCCAACAACTCCTCATCGCTCCCCTCACCGAGGAGGTTGGTTCCTGTCTGGTCATCTACCGCTGCCAGGGCCCGCAAAAGGATAGTGACGGGTATTTTGCGCTTGCGGTTGAACTTGACGTTGATATAGTCAGATTTGCGGGTTTCGAACTCTAGCCAAGCCCCACGATCAGGAATCATCTTGGCTGAGCAAAGCCGCCGGCCAGTCTTCCGATCCTCCTCGACATCGAAATAAACCCCAGGGGAGCGGATCAATTGACTGACGACAACCCGTTCTGTACCGTTGATGATAAAAGTACCATCCTCCGTCATCAACGGAAAGTCGCCGAGAAAGATCTCCGATTCGACGATCTCTCCCGTCTCCCGGTTATCGAGCACCACTTGAACATACAGTGGAACCGCATAAGTGATGTCTCGTTCGAGACATTCTTCCGCCGAGTATTTGGGATCACCAAAGCGATAATCAATGTCAAAGTGAGCTTCTCTGGCCTTGGAGCCGGGAAAGTAGAGGTTTAGATTGGCGTTAAAACTTTCAATAGGGGAGATTTCATCGAAGAGTTGCGCCAGCCCCTCTTCCTTAAGCCAACGAAACGATTCGAGTTGAACTTCGATCAACCGTGGCAATCTCTCCGCGCCAACGATGCGCGCATAAGATTTACTACCTAGATAAGTCATTCCCCATCTTTCCTCATGATGTATGCAAAACAACCCGTCTCATTACAAAACCAGTAATTCCCGTTATGGGTGAAAAATCGCGGCTACAAAACGGGAATTGCTGTTACAAAACTGAGATCTGACGAAAATCCAGTTCTTTGAACCTCGTTCTCTAGAGCCAGACCCGGCAGAGCCCGATACAAAAAAAGAGAATGGTAATTATAACACGAAAATTACATCTGTCAAAAGACGCGAACACTCTCTGGTAGTTGCTCACAAGAAGGTATGCTACCTCCTGGGAGGGCAAGGTGCGAGCTTGCCAAGGTTACTGAGGAGCTACTCATCCTACTCATCCTGGCTAGTGTATAGACCGTTTCTCAGGCTCCCAGCCCCCGAGACAGGGGCGTCTAGGCCAAAAAGACACGCGAAAAAGCAGCGTTCTCTTGCATAGGACTTCCCCGGGACGGGGACTTGGAGCTTGGGCTGAGCAGTAGTAACAGCCAAGGTTACTACTCAGGTCAAGACCTCCGAGGTCTGCGACAGGCATTCTGCCCACTGCGACCGTCGAAAAAGGCCGGGATTTCACGCCTGAACGGGTTTTGCAAGACCTCGGAGGTCTGAGCGCGTGCCAGGCTGAGTAGTTACCAGCCAAGAATGATAACCAGGCAGAGCGTCTGGGGCAACACGCACAACTAACGCTGAACCTCCGCCCGCGCCACTGCGAACACCTCCCGCTCGAAAAACCAGCAGAAAGGCAGCCAGTTGAATAGGATGTGACGCGCGACCCGGAACACCCATCCCTCCCGCCGGTTCTGGGGGGGCGTATCCAGCCACACCTGGGCGCGGAACCCGGCCCGCCGCAGCACCCGCCACATACTGAGCGCGCTCTGCTCGTTCACGTGTACGTCCAGGTTGGCCGGGATGATGGCGCGAGGGTCCTTGGGATACCTGGCCCCCTGCCCCATCAGCCTGCGCACCAGCCGCACCAGCGAGTAAGCGTAACGGTCGTACCAGACGTTGGGGGCAGTGTGGATAATGAGCCGCCCATCGGGCCGCATCACGCGGCGCGCCTCCGCCAGCGCCAGATCTAGTTCCCAGGGATACAGATGCTCCACCAGGTCGAACATCAACACGCGGTCGAAGGAGGCGGTGGGGAAAGGCAACCCCTTGGCGTCGGCCTGGTAGACGCCCATTGCATTCTGCTCCTCGGCCGCTGCCAGGCTGCGCGCCATTCGCGCTGCCACCGGCGCATAGTCCACGCCGTAGGCCCGCGCCCCCAGGCCCGCGCAGTGACGCAGTATCTCGCCCCGCCCGCAGCCGACGTCGAGCACCCGCATCCCAGGCGCAATCTCGGCTATCTCGAAAGCCTCACTCAATCGGCGGGAGAGGTGCGCTCCTTCACTGGCGACGAATTCTTCGTACCCTTCGCAAGCGCCTAGAAAATACGCCTCGTCGTACCGTTCCGGGCGAACCGGCCGGATTTGCTCAGTATCCATCTCACGTTTCACGTCCGGCATTATAATCTACCGCCCAACCCTCGTCAAGCGATGCAGGCCAGCGGCGACGGCGGCGCGCAGCAGATCAAGCTCCTCGATCCGCAACGCCAGGGCCAACAACCCGTAGACCACCACTCCCACGCCGCCCGCGCCACCCACGACCAGCAATTCCCCCACCAGGCCCGGCGACGCCACCGCCGCCAGCGCGCGCATCGCGCCCCTGGTCAGCGCCGCCATCACCAGCGAGGCCAGCGTGGCCTTCAGAACGAGGGGCCGCAGCCCGTGATCGCCCAGCCCACCCAACCGGTGCCGGGTCAGCGCCAGCATCGCCAGCGCGTGAGCGGTCAGCTTGAGCGAGTTGACCAGCACCAGGAGCGGCAAAGTCAACACCCCCAGCCGCCAGGTGACGAGGGCCATTGAGAGGTAGAGGAACGTCGTCCCCACGCCCACGAGAGCAGGCGTCAACGTATCCTTGCGGGCGTAAAAGGCAAAGATGAGCGGCTGATCTACAGCGGCAAAGAGCAGTCCCAGGAGCGCGCAGCGCAGCGCCTCCGCCGTCGCCACCGTGTCGGCCGGCGTAAAATCGCCGTGCTCAAAACTGAGAGCGACGATGGGATTCGCCAGCACGTACAGGCCGAGCGTGGCCGGAATGATCAGAGCCAGCACCAGCCGCAGTCCCTGGGCCAGAATAGTCTGAAAAGGGGCAAGCTCCTCCGCCTCGGCATACTGAGAGAGAGTGGGCAGGATAGCGATGGAAACAGCGGTGACGACCAAACCCAGGGGAAACTGGATGATGGTCGCCGCGTACTCCATCCAGGAAATGGAACCCGCGCCGATGCGGGAGGCCAGATTGTAGCTCAGCAGCACCGCCAGAGTGTCTACGACCAGACCGATCAAGATAGGCAGATACAAACGCCCGACGCGGCGCAGGGCCGGGTGGCGGAAATCGAGCGCAAAGCGCAACCGCGCGCCCCGCAGCCCCGGCAGTTGGAGCGCCACCTGGAGAGCGCCCCCCACTAACAAGCCGGCCGCCATACTGCGCACTCCCCAGCGGCGACCCACAATCAGCGTCACGGCTACGACACCGGCGTTGAAGACGGCAGCGGTGAAGGCGGGAAAGGTGAACCGTTTGAGCGCGTAGAGGCCGCCGGACAGGACACTGGCCAGGCTAAGGAAAATGACCACCGGTAACGCCAAACGCAAGAGATCGGTCGCCAACGCCTGGTAAGAGGGCGACAGCCCCTCCACCAACAGCCGAACGATCCAAGGAGCCACGAATTCTCCCAATAAAACGAGCGCGCCCAAGGCCAACGAGGCAATGCTGATGAGCACGCTGAGTAAGCGCCACAACTCTGCCCGTCGCTCTGGGAGAGCATAGTCGGAAAGAACGGGGATGAGGGCCGAACTGACCATGCCACCCACCAGTAGATCGTAGAGCGTGCTGGGGACGCGGATAGCTGCATTCAGCGCGTCCACGTGGGGCCCCGCGCCAAAGAGGCCAGATTTGACCATCTCCCGCACCACGCCCAGCACCCGGCTGGCGACGTTGCCCAGGGCAACGACCCCGGCCGCTTGTGCGACCTCTACTTCTCGCCGCAGTGGTATTATCTCGCGCGTCTCCCCCAACCAGTTCCTCCGTCTCGCGGGCGTAAGCGTTCGGGTGTTCCTATTTCTGAACCACGAAGGACAAAGAGCACCAGGAAAGTGAGCCTGTGACGATCTTGTAAGCCCCATAGCCACCTGTGCTTTCACCTTTCGTGTCCGCGGATTAGGACAATCCGTCCGTGTAATTTGGTAAGAAACGAACCGCTACCTGAACGGTTGCCACAGGCATTCGTTCGCCCTGGTCGTGTCATTCTACCCCAGGTGAGGCGGATTGGCAATCTGTGCGCCATGTTGCGCACGAGGCTGAATCGTGGTAAAATAACCCCCACTTGGGAGGGACGGCTTGTCAAGCCCTCCGGTGTTCGTTGAAGGAGGAAACAGTGTCACTAAGCAAACACGAAAAACAGACCATCGTCCAAGAGTACGGCCGCGCGCCCACCGATACTGGCTCGCCGGAGGTGCAAATCGCGCTGCTGACCACCCGCATCAATCAACTGACAGAGCACTTGAAAGAACACAAGCACGACGAACACTCCCGGCGCGGCCTGCTCAAGATGGTCGGCCAACGACGCCGTCATTTGATCTATCTCAGCCGCAAAGACCCCGAAGGCTACAAAGAACTCATACAACGGCTCGGGTTGCGCAGGTAGTAATCATAAGCAAGTCAACCGAACGAGTAGATGTGGGGATGGTTATACACCCGTCTACTCGTTTGATGTATCTGTTGAAAAAGTATTTCTAGGAGAGCCGGCGCAAGTCCAGGAATTGGAGGGTGTCCCGTAGCGTGACGATGAGCGATTTGTTACGAGATATCCTCCAGTCCCTGACTCCGCGCCGGCCTCAAACACGGAGGTGTAAAAGTGAATAGTAGTAAATTTAGCACCACGTTGGGGAGCGAGGTCGTCACCATAGAGACCGGGAAACTGGCCCAACAGGCAGGCGGCGCGGTCACAGTTCGCTGTGGCGACACAATGTTGCTCGTCACGGCGACGATGGCTCACACTGCCCGCGAGGGGATCAGTTTCTTTCCCCTCACCGTAGACTTTGAGGAACGGCTCTACGCGGCCGGCCGTATCCCCGGTTCTTTCTTCCGCCGCGAGGGACGCCCAACCGAGTCGGCCACCCTCACCATGCGATTGACCGACCGCCCCATTCGTCCCCTTTTCCCCAAAGACCTGCGCAACGATGTGCAAGTCGTCATCACCCCCCTCTCCCACGACGAGGAGCACCAGGCCGATATCCTGTCCATCATCGGCGCTTCGGCCGCGCTCACCATCTCTGACGTTCCGTTCGATGGGCCTGTGGGAGCCACGCGCGTGGGGTACGTGGACGGTGAACTGGTCATCAATCCGACCGTCTCGCAGATGGAGTCCAGCACACTCGACCTGCGGCTGGCTGGCACCGCCGACGCCCTGCTGATGGTCGAGGCCGGCGCAGACGAGGTGAGCGAACAGCTAATGGCCAAGGCGCTCCGGCGAGGCCACGAGGCGATACAAGACACGATCCGCATCCAGACCGAGATGCGAGAAGCGACGGGGAAACCGAAGCGCGACTATACTCCCTACACCATTCCCGACGAGTTGTGCCAGGCCGTCCGCCAGCAGGTGGGAAGCCGAATGCCGGACGCCATCTATGGCGCGATGAGCAAGCAGGACCTCAACAAGCGGCTGAGAGTCTTGCGGGATGAAGCGACCGCCAACCTGGAGGCGCAATGGGACAGCAAAGAAATCAGGGAAGCATTCGATGAGCTAGAGCGCGAGATCGTTCGCCAACGCACCATCGAGGAAGACATCCGCGCCGATGGGCGAGACCCCAAGACCATCCGCTCGCTTTCGGCCGAAGTAGGCCTGCTGCCCCGCACCCACGGCTCCGGTCTTTTTACCCGTGGCGAGACCCAGGTGCTTTCCGTCGCCACCCTCGGCACGCCTCGAGAAGAGCAAATGCTGGATGACCTTTCGCCGGAGGAAACCAAGCGCTACATACACCACTACAACTTTCCGCCCTACTCCACCGGGGAAGCGCGCCCCATGCGCGGGCCCAAACGACGCGAGATCGGCCACGGCGCGCTGGCCGAGCGAGCATTGCTGCCGGTTTTGCCCGACAATGGAGACTTTCCCTATACCATCCGCGTCGTCAGCGAGGCGGTCAGTTCCAACGGCTCGACCTCGATGGCGAGCGTGTGCGGCAGCACACTTTCACTAATGGACGCTGGCGTGCCCATCAAGACGCCGGTCGCCGGCATCGCGATGGGCCTGATGATGGAGGGAGAGCGCTACCAAATCCTGACCGACATTCAAGGGTTGGAGGATCACATCGGCGATATGGATTTCAAGGTCGCCGGTACGCGCGAGGGAATCACGGCTTTGCAGATGGACATCAAGATCGCCGGTCTCTCCGACGAGATCCTGGCGCAGGCGCTGGAACAGGCGCGCCAGGCGCGCATGCAGATTCTCGACGTGATCGAGGCCACCATCCCCGAGCCGCGAGCTGACCTTTCGCCTTTCGCGCCCCGGATGACGATCCTGCACGTGGACCCCGACAAACTGGGAGCGGTCATTGGCTCCGGCGGCAAGACAGTGCGCGCCATCCAGGACGAGTTCGACGTGCGCATTGACATCGAGGACGATGGCAGCATCTACATCGCGTCCACCAGCGGGCCGGCCGCGGACAAGGCGCAGGCAATGATCGAGGCGCTGACCGAGGAGGCCGAGTTGGGCCGCATCTACACCGGGCGCGTCGTACGCACCACAGAGTTTGGCGCGTTCGTCGAGATCCTGCCCGGTACCGATGGCCTGGTCCACATCTCGCAACTGGCCGACTATCGCGTCAACAAAGTCGAGGACGTGGCGCGGGTCGGAGACGAGATCATGGTGATGGTGACCAACGTCGGCGCCGATGGCAAGATTCGCCTTTCGCGCCAGGCCGTGCTGGAAGGATGGACGCTAGAACAGGCTCAAGCGGCCGATAGGCCGAGCGGTGGCCGGCGCGACCGGAGCGACAGAAACAATAGACGCCGGCGACACTAGCCCAAACCGAGAGAACTGGATGGAAGAGATCGCAAAAGAGCTCGAAATCGAACGGGAACCCAGCAGCCCCAGGCCCCAGGCAGCGCGGTGGTTGTTGCAAGCACTGCGCGAGGTAGCCGAGACGGTCATTCCAGCCGTCGTCATCGCTCTGATCATCAACCTCTTCCTGGCCCAGGCCACGCAGGTGCTAGGACAGAGTATGGAACCTAACTTGCACACCGCCCAACGGGTGGTGGTGGAGAAGGTGACGTATCGCTTCTTCCACGGCCCGCAACGCGGCGACATCGTCGTCATTGATCTACCGGAACAATCCGATATGCTGATCAAGCGCGTGATCGGGCTGCCCGGTGAGACCATCGAGGTGCGCGGAGGGGAAGTGTTCATCGCAGGGGAGCGGCTCGAAGAAGCCTGGACGGTCAGGCTGGGCGGGGGCAACTATGGGCCAAAGACCATTCCCCCGCTGCACGTCTTTGTAATGGGAGATAACCGGGGCGCTTCCAACGACTCGCGCAACTTTGGGCCGGTCAACATCGAACACATCGTGGGGCACGCCTGGTTTTCCTACTGGCCCACCGATTACATCGGTTTCGTCGAGTAAGGCCCCCACGAGTAAAGGAACAGGCGGGGGTATCTCTTCAAAATTCGGGGAAAGAAACCAGGTTTTTCCGTAAGCAACGCGACAAAAACCTGGTTTCTCACCAACCAATCCCCGGTTTATTGAGAGCATACAGGCCGGGCGTCACAACCCGGCCTGTTTTGTTTTGCCGCGTTCAGGACCCTTGAGGCTGCTTGTGACCGACCCGGTCGCGCGGCGCGCCTCGTGGTTTACCTGCCAGCACAGCCACGTCTGTAGCTTGCAGCGCGCCGTCCCCGTTCCACACTCCCCGCACGCCGACCGAAGCCCCATCCGCGATGTCCTCTAGGCCTGGGTCATTCACCTCTGGCACGCGATATTTCGTCTCGCCGTCCACCAATACCGTCAGCGGGCCGTGGGGAGTGCCCAGAACGAGATCGTCGCTCCCGACGCTGATGACTCGCCCGTGGGCAGTCCCCGGCTGCCCCTCTCGCCGGCCGCCGACCACGCCGACGCCGATGGCCCGGAAAGTCATGTCGTCCTCCCACGCGCCGGCCGCCATTATCCGCTCACCGATCTCGACGTCGGCCAGTGTAGGCTCCTCGCAGCCGGGGATGCGAAAGACCGTATCGGCGTCGGTGAGTACGTTCACCTTCCCGCCGGCTGTATCCAGCACCAGGGTCGTCCCGTTGATGGCGAACGCCTCGCCGTTCAAGCGCGCCACGTCATCCGGCAGCACGATCACGAGGGTGGCCCGCAGGGCTCCATTCTCCTCAGCCTCGCCCTCACCGGCGACGCGGTCGCCCACCTGTAGATCGGCAATGGAAGGGGCATCCACCCCCGGCACGCGGAACTCGGTCGTTTCGTCGGTCAGCACCGAGAGCTTGCGTCCTCTGCCAGCGCGGAGGATGAACGTATCTCCCTCGACCTCCACTACCTCGCCCTGCAGGCGGCCCTGGCGCGGCCCGACGCGCGGCGCAGCGACCGTTTGCGCCAGCAGGCTGCCATCGGGGTTGAGCGTCCCTTTGAGGATGAGCTTCATTCCTGCCTCCAGGTCATCCGTACCAGGCTCCTCCACGTCGGGGATGCGGTACGTGGTCTCGTCGTCCACGTGGACGGTTGCCAGCCCGCGCTCGGTCTCGACCGTCAGAGTGTCGTCGCCGGCGCCATCCAGTTTGCCGGCCAGAGGAAAAGTGCGGTCGGGTTTCAGGCGCGCCACGCCAAAGGCGTGAAAGACGCCCCCCTCGTCCTCCCACCAACCGCTCGCAGCTACGGTATCTCCAATGGCAAGATCGTCCAGGCTGTCGCCCTCCACATCGGGGATGCGGAAGCGGGTATTGGCATCCGTGACGAGGGGGACAGAGCCGACAGGTGTGGCGAGCGTCAGCGTCCCGGCCTCAATGTTCTCGACCAGGCCGTAGACGCCGGCCGTCCGCTGTGTGCGGGGCGCGGGCCCGTCGGGACCGCCCGCCTGTGCTGCCGCAGTGCCCACCGGGCTGACCGCCACGGTCAGAATCATCGCGCCAGCAAGTAATACGAGTTTCGTCCTCATAGTTTCACCTCCGTATAGTGTGATAGGTTTGCGATCTTATTCTCGGATATTTAGATTGTCTGGCGGTCAAGGGAATGTAAAACCTGTGTAAAACGTCACGGCGCACCCCAAAAGCAAAAGGGTGTGTTTCGAATGGGTTGAGGATCTGGTAGCCTAGCCCCTCGTGGGGTCTTACAGCGGGCCAAGTCCCTAAACTATAGGGCAATCGCTTTTATCCAGACTCAGTAGATCCAAATTCTCATAATCGAGGCACGGCAGGCGCGACGATCTC
>CAYMWP010000032.1:0-35357 GCA_964393895.1 uncultured Anaerolineales bacterium
ATGTGCAGCGACCTGGCCGACCTGCGCGAGCGCATGGGCCGCATCATCATCGGCACCAGCAAGAAGGGTGGCATGCGTTCGGCCGGCCGTGTGGAACCGATCACGGCCGAGGACTTGAACGTGGCCGGGGCAATGACCGTGCTGCTCAAGGACGCCATCATGCCCAACATGATGCAGACGTTGCCCGGCAGCCCGGCGTTCGTCCACTGCGGGCCGTTCGCCAACATCGCCCAGGGCAACTCTTCCATCATCGCCGACAAGATCGCGCTCAAGCTGGCCGACTATGTGGTGACAGAGTCCGGCTTTGGCGCCGACTGCGGCATGGAAAAATTCATGAACCTCAAGTGCCGCTACAGCGGGCTGGTTCCCAACTGCGTGGTGCTGGTCTGCACCGTCCGCGCGCTCAAGATGCACGGCGGTGGCCCCAAGGTCGTCGCCGGCAAGCCGTTGGATAGGGCCTACACCGAGGAGAACCTGGAACTGTTGGAAAAGGGTCTGCCCAACCTGCTGCAACACGTCGAGAACGCGGCCAAGTTCGGCGTGCCGGTGGTGGTGGCGATCAACCGCTTCAAGTACGACACCGATGCCGAGATCGAACTGATCCGCAAGCGGGCCAAAGAGACCGGCGCCGAGGATGCGGTGATGCACAACGTCTGGGCCGAGGGTGGTGAGGGCGGTGCGGCGCTGGCCGAGGCGGTCGTCAAGGCCTGCGAGAAGCCGAACAATTTCAAATTCCTCTATTCGGACGAGATGTCCATCAAGGAAAAGATCGAGACCGTCGCCCGCGAGATCTATCGCGCCGACGGGGTGGACTATACGCCAGAGGCAGAGGCCAAGATCAAGCTCTTCACCGACATGGGACTCTCGCACCTGCCGCTCTGCATGGCCAAGACCCACCTCTCATTCTCGCACGACCCGACGCTCAAGGGCGCGCCGCGTGGATGGCGTCTGCCCATCACCGACGTGCGGGCCAGTGTAGGCGCGGGGTTCATCTTTCCGCTGTGTGGCACGATGAAGACCATGCCCGGTCTGCCCACACGGCCGGTCTTTACCGATATTGACATTGACGTGGAGACGGGGAAGGTTTTGGGGTTGTCTTAAAACGTGAAGCGTAAAACGTGATGCGTGACTCATGGGTCACGCATCACGTACATCATTTAGGAGGCCAAACATGAGTAAAGTGGTACTTGAAGTACCGACCCTCTGGGCCGATCACCATGTTCTCAAAGTGCGAGACACACTGGTCAATCTGGAGGGAGTAGAGAGCGTGTACGCTAGTTCGGCCTGGAATCAAGTTTTGGTTGACTATAACAGCAAAAAGATCAAAAAGGCCGATCTGGAGCAGGTGCTGGTTGAAGCCGGCTACCCGGTGGGCGAGGGGGAGGTTCCGATACTTGCCCAGCCCGGCAAATTGCGCCGCGACCCTCAATGGGCGGATATGAGCCTGCGGATGACCGAGACCAATATGGTTGATCTGGAAATGTCAGGCGAGTTCCGGCGGTATTAGGAGGAATCAAGATATGGCGAAAAAGAAAGCAAGAACGCCGCAAGAGTTGAGCCAAGACCCGGCGGCCGTCGAGTTGATAGAATGTGCTTGCCAGATTGGGATAGATACCTGTTTCTCGCGGGTGGATAACATCGCCCCATGCCCCATCGGGGCCGATGGCCTGTGCTGCAAGAACTGTTCGATGGGGCCATGCCGGTTGGTCGGCAAGGTTGAGGTCGGGGTATGTGGAGCGACGGTGGACACCGTGGCGGCCCGCAATTTCGCCCGCATGGTGTGCGCGGGTGCATCCGCCCACTCCGACCACGGACGGGGACAGGCCTACACGCTGTTGGAGGCAGCCGAGGGGCACGCGCCCGACTATGGGGTCAAGGACGCCTTCAAGTTGTTCGAGATGGCTGGCTACCTGGACGTACCGGTCACGGACGAGGCCGGGCAGCAGCGCTCCATAGAGGACGTGGCGCGGGATGTAGCGACAGCCGCCCTGGAAGAGTTTGGCAAAATCCACGGCACGGTCAAGAACCTGAAGCGAGCGCCGGTCAAGCGGCAGCAGATCTGGCACGAGCAGGGGATTGAGCCGCGCAGCATAGACCGGGAAATCGTAGAACTGATGCATCGCACGCATATGGGCAACGACCAGGACGCCGAACACATCCTGGACCAATGTCTGCGCGCCGCGCTGGGCGACGGCTGGGGCGGTTCAATGATCGGCACGGACCTCTCGGACGTCCTCTTTGGCACGCCGGCCCCGGTGCAGAGCGCGGCCAACCTGGGCGTGCTGCGCGAGGATATGGTCAACATCATCGTCCACGGTCACGAACCGACTCTTTCGGAGATGATCATAGCGGCGTCGCTGGATCCCGAGTTGCTCAAGTACGCCAAGAGCAAGGGGGCCAACGGTATCAACCTGGCCGGTATATGCTGTACTGCCAACGAGGCGCTGATGCGGCAGGGTGTTCCCCTGGCGGGCAACTTTTTGCAGCAGGAGCTAGCCATCCTCACCGGCGCGGTCGAATCTATGGTAGTGGACATCCAGTGCATCATGCAAGGCTTGGCGCCGGTGGCGGACAGGTTTCACACCGAGTTGATCACCACCTCGCCCAAGGTCAAGATCAAGGGCGCGACCCACATCGAGTTTGACGAGCGCCGGGCGTTAGAGATCGCCAAAGAGATCGTCCGCCGGGCGATTGATCGCTTCACCGAGCGGGGCGAGACGAGAATCCCTACCGACATCCAAAGCCCTATGGTGCCCGGCTTTTCCCACGAGTACATTGACTATGCGCTGGGCGGTTTCTATCGCGGCTCGCTGCGTCCGCTCAACGACGCCATCATGGCCGGGCGCATCCGGGGCGTGGTAGCCAACATCGGCTGCAACAATGCCCGCGTCTGCCACGACAGTCTCCACAACTATGTAGTGACCGAGTTCATCAAGAACGACGTCCTGGTGGTCGAGACCGGCTGCGCGGCCATCGCCGCAGCGAAAGCGGGCCACATGACCCCCGAGGTGGCGTTCGAGTTGGCTGGGCCGGGTCTGCGCGAGGTCTGTGAGACGGTCGGCATCCCGCCGGTGCTCCACATGGGTTCCTGCGTGGACAATTCCCGTATCCTGACCGTCCTCTCGCAGATGGCGACCGAGGGCGGGCTGGGGGACGACGTCTCTGACATCCCGGCCGTCGGCATGGCGTCGGAGTGGATGAGCGAGAAAGCCATCTCCATCGCCACCTACTGCGTGGCCTCTGGAGCCTACGTCATCATGGGCGGGAACGACGGCCCAGTCTCCGGCAGCGAGGAGGTCGTGCGTCTCATCAGCGACGGCTGGGAGGAAAAAGTCGGCGGCCGGCTCGAGTTCGTCGAAGAGGGCGAGGAGATCGTCCGCCGGGCGCTGGTGCACATAGACAAGAAACGGGACGCGTTGGGCCTGCCCGAGTACGACGCCAGCAAGTGGGGACAGAGCGGCGACCGGCGTATGCCGGACCTGCTCGAACTCCCGCTGGAAGAACGGCTCGAAGCGGTTTACGGACTGGCAGGAAAGTAGGGGAATGATACCGGTTGATGCCGAACTGATGGACGAGATAGTTCGACGGATTGCGAGGACAGCTCGTCCCCGAAAGATCATCCTATTCGGCAGCCGGGCGCGGGGTGAAGCGCGACCAAATAGTGACATAGATCTACTGGTGGTCGCCGATTCCTCCAAGCCCAGGCACCAACGCGCCGCGCCATTGTACGGGGCTGTAAGCGACATCCTCGTAGCGATGGACATCCTGGTTTACACGCCGGGAGAGGTCGAAGAGTGGAGCGAGGTGCCCCAGGCGTTCGTTACTACGGCGGTACGGGAAGGCCAAGTTCTCTATGAAGACCGTCGCTGATCTGGTGAGAGGCTGGCTCCTCAAAGCGGAAAGTGATCTGACGAGTGCCGAGTTATGTCTGGATGCTGGCAAAGCGCTCGACACAGTCTGTTTCCACGCCCAGCAGGCGGCTGAGAGATTCATCAAAGCTTACTTGATCGCTTACGGAATTGAATTTCCGTTCATCCACAACCTGGAAAAGCTGATCGAGTTGGGAGCACAGCACGATCCAGATTTTATCAGTATCAAGTCACTGGGGCAGGAGCTTACTCCGTACGCGGTAGAGCTGCGCTACGACGACGAGTTTTGGCCCGCGGCAGCCACCGCGAGCCAGGCGTTGGACGCGGCCCTGATGATTAAAGAGTTCGTCATAGATCGGTTACCCTCAGAAATGGAATCGAAGGATGAAGAGCACAAAAGTGCCAGTTAGAGAGGTGAAAAACTTATGTCCAAATACATAGCAACCCGTGCCATACGCGGCGCCAACGGCCTCGTGGCCGAGGCGGACGCGCTGCTCAAAAGGGCCATCGCCGAGAAGGGAGCCGAAACCCCCGTCAAGTTCCCCAATACGGCCTACTTTTTGCCCGTCACTTACGGTATGTTGGATCACAAGGTCGAAACGTTGGGAGACCTGGAGTTTTCGCTGGCGCACGCCAAAAAGCTCCTGCACCCGTTGCCGGACGACAATCTGTGGGTCCCGTACCTGGGCGAGACACTCGACAGTGGTCAGGCGACCCTCCTGGCCGCCGAGGCCATCGAGGGCGTCCGCTTCGCTTACGGCGAGCAGCCGGGGGCTTACCCGGGGCTAGAGTTGACCGGCAGCACCGAGTACCCGGATTGGCAGGGAGACGGCCACCTGAACGGCCCCATTGACGACATCCAGTTGCGTTCGTGGGGCATCCAGTTGGTGGACGGCCGTATGCCGGGCTTTGCCGCCATCGTCGGCGCGGCCCGCTCCAACGAAGCCGCCGTCTCCATCGTGCGCGAGCTTCAGAAACGGAACATCCTCATCTTCCTGTGCGGCAACTCGAACGGTCGCTCCGTCATTGACCAGTTGCAGGAAGAGGGAGTCGAGATGGGGTACGATACCTACATCGTCCCCTTTGGTATGGATACCATCTCCGCCATCTATCCTCTGGGCTTTGCCACCCGTTCGGCGTTGACCTTTGGCGGCCTGAAGGCGGGCCAGTGGCGCGAGATCCTGCTCTACAACAAGTTCCGCGTCTTTGCCTTTGTGTTGGCGCTGGGCGAGGTGGACGATCTCAAGTACGCTGCCGCCGCCGGGGCCATCTCCTATGGCTTCCCGACCATCGCCGATACCGTCATACCCGAGATCCTGCCCACCGGAGTCACGCAGTACGAGCACGTCATCTCCATGCCGTGGAACGAGATCGAGGCCGAGACCGATACCGAGAAGGCGGCCAAGCTGGTGCAGCGCGCCATCGAGGTGCGCGGCGTCAAGATCAAGATCACCGAGGTGCCGGTTCCCGTCGCCTACGGCTCCGCCTTCGAGGGCGAGGTCGTGCGCCGGGCCGACATGCGGATCGAGTTCGGCGGTAAGAACAGCCGCGCCTACGAGTACCTAGTGATGCGCGACATGGACGAAGTGGAGGATCACAAGATCGAGATCATCGGCCCCGGTTTTGAGGATCAGGAAGATGGGGCCTCGATGGACCTGGGCATTCTGATCGAGGTGGCCGGGCGCAAGATGCAGGAGGACTTTGAGCCGGTGCTGGAGCGGCAGGTGCACTATTTTATCAACGGCGCTTCCGGCATCCAGCACATTGGCCAGCGCGACATCGCCTGGATCCGCATCAGCAAGGGCGCGGTCGAGAAGGGCTTCAATCTGAAGCACTTTGGCGAGATTCTCTATGCCCGCTTCCACGCCGACTTTGGCGCCATCGTGGACAAGGTGCAGGTCAAGGTCATCACCGACCCCGATCTGCACGCCGAGTGGCTGGAAAAGGCGCGCGAGGCTTACGAGTTCCGCAACCAGCGTTTGGCCGACCTGACCGACGAGGCGGTGGATACGTTCTACGACTGCACGCTCTGTCAGTCGTTCGCGCCGACGCACGTCTGCATCGTCAGCCCGCAGCGGTTGGGGCTGTGCGGAGCCTACAACTGGCTCGATTGCAAGGCGTCCCACCAGATCAACCCCACCGGCCCCAACCAGCCGGTTCAAAAGGGCAAACTCCTCGACCCGGTCAAGGGATACTGGGTTGGCACCAACGAGAACGCGGTCAAGAACTCGCAGGGGACCGTGACCGAGGTGGCCCTTTACTCCATCATGGAGAACCCGATGACGGCCTGTGGCTGCTTCGAGTGCATCGTCATGTACCTGCCCGAGGCGGAAGGCGTGATGGTCGTCAGCCGGGAGGATCCGAGCATGACGCCGGCCGGGATGACCTTTTCCACCCTGGCTGGCATGGCTGGCGGCGGCTTGCAGACCCCCGGAGTGATGGGCGTGGGCAAGTTCTATCTCACCAGCCCCAAGTTCATCTCGGCCGACGGCGGTTTCAAGCGCGTGGTCTGGATGTCCAGCTTTCTCAAGGATTCTATGTCGGCCGAGTTCGCGGCCGTGGCGGAGCGCGAGGGCATCCCCAATCTGATTGACCTGATCGCCGACGAGCGCAAAGTCACCACAGTAGACGAACTGGTTGACTGGCTCGAGGAGGTCAAGCACCCGGTCCTGGAGATGGGCGTGATGCAGGCGGCATCCGGCGCGGTCGAAGAGAAAGCTGCCCCTGCGCCCGTGGCCGAGGAGCCGGAGGTCAAAGCGCACGAGGCAGAAGAGGCTCCGGCGGAACCTGAGCCGGTCGTCGAGCCTGCCCCCGCGCCGGAACCGGTCGCGGTGGCGCCAGCGCCTGCGCCCGCACCTGTGGTCGCTCCTCAGGTGACGGTGGGTGCCGACGTCCAACAGATCGCCGAAATCACCGCCGGGATCGTCATTGACCGCTTCCGTGGCGCGCTGGTAGCGGCGTTGCAGCAGTTGGGTGGAACCGCGCCCGTTGCCCCCGTAGCGCCGGCGGCTCCGCTTCCGATGGCTCCTCCTCCGGTGGCCGAGCCTGTCGTGCCAGAGGTCGTCGCCCCCCCCGTGAAGAAAGTAGCCAGGCCGGTGACGCCGCCCTGGACTGAGGAAAAAGAGGATCTCGATTTCCTCAAGGAGAAGTGGACTGGCAGCATCCGCGAGATCACGCTGGGCGCGACCACGGCCGACGGTGGCACGCGGACCAAGACTGTCACGGTCGGGGGACAGACTTCGATGCCGTTCCTCGACATTGAGGGCAATTTGGGACACAAGCCGGTGATCGCCATCGAGATCCAGGATCGCAAGCCGGACGACTGGTCGCCCCTGCTGATGCAAGCCTGGGGAGACGCGATGAACGACCCCGGTGAGTGGGCCCGGGCGGCCGAAAAGGCCGGCGCCGACCTGATCCTGCTCCAACTCAGCTTGACCGACGCCGATGGCAACCCCAACACACCCGAGAAGGCCGTCGCTGCGCTGCGCAAGGTACTGGAAGCCACCGGCCTGCCGCTAATCGTGATGGGGCCAGGTCAGGTGGATGCGGACAACGAATTGCTCGTGCCTGTGGCTGAAGCAGCCTCCGGCGAGCGGATCGTGCTGGGTGTGTGCGAGGAAAAGAACTATCGCACCATCGTCGCGGCGGCGCTGGCGCACAATCAACTGGTCATCGCCCGCACCGCGATGGACGTCAACCTGGCAAAGCAGCTCAACATCCTCATCAGCGACATGGGCTTGCCCCTGGAGCGGATCCTGATGGATCCGACCTGCGCCGGCGTGGGTTACGGCATGGAGTACGGTTACTCGGTGATGGAGCGGCTGAGGTTGGCTGCTCTCCAGGGTGACAGTATGACCCAGTTGCCGATGATCGTCACCGTGGGCTACGAGGCCTGGCGTCAGAAGGAGAGCAAGGTCGGCGAGGGCGTGCCCGAGGCCTGGGGCGATTGGGAAGAACGAGCCATCAACTGGGAGGTGGTCACTGCCGCCACTCTGGTTGAATCGGCCGCTGACATCGTCGCGCTGCGCCACCCCGAGTCGGTGCGGCGAATTCGCACGATGATTGAGGAGCTAACGTGAAGCGTAAAACGTGAAACGTGAGGCACGAACCACGCCTCACGTTTCATGAATCACGCGAGCGTTATTTAAGGAGAACAAAACATGGCACTTTCAGGTATTCAAATTTACAAGATGCTGCCTCAGACCAACTGCAAGGACTGCGGGTTTCCCACTTGCCTGGCTTTTGCGATGAAGCTGGCGGCCAAGCAGGCCGAGTTGGACAAGTGTCCCCACGTCTCGGACGAAGCGCGGGAGCAGTTGGCTGAATCGTCCGCGCCGCCGGTGCGGCTCGTGACCCTCTCCGCCAACGGGCGAGAGGTCAAATCGGGCAACGAAGTCGTGTTGTTCCGCCACGAAAAGACCTTTTACAACCCAACCGGCCTCTTTATCCGGTTGCGTGACGATCTGGGGCTGGACGAGATCAAGGCCCAGGCCCAAGAGGCGGCGGATTATATGGTCGAGTACGTCGGTATGGAGCTGACGATTGATGGTTTCGCGCTTGAGGCGACGGGCGATGGTGGCGGATTCGCAGCCGCCGTCGGCGCCGTGCTAGAGACGGCCAAGCTCCCCCTGATCCTCATCGCCGCCGACCCGGCCGTGATGGCGCAGGGGTTGGAGGCCGCTGCGGGCATGCGTCCACTGATCTATGGTGCTACAGCCGACAACTGGGAAGCCTTTGCCGATCTGGCCAAGAAGCACGACGCTCCAATGGCGATCCGCGCCGACACGATGAACGGCTTGGCCGAGTTGACGGACAAGATCAAGGGGGCGGGCGTGGAAGAGATCGTGCTCGACCCCGGTGTGCGTGACCTCAAATCGTCGCTGACGGTGAACACGTTGATCCGCCGCATGGCGCTGAAAAAGACCTTCCGTTCGCTGGGTTTTCCCATCATCAGCTTCCCCAGCGAGTGCGTGGACGATGAGGGGATGGTAACGGTCGCAGCGACGCAGGCCATCGCCAAATACGGGGGCTTTGTCGTGCTGGATCGGTTCAGTCCGGCCACTATCTATCCCCTGTTGGCCCTGCGCTCCAATATCTATACCAACCCGCAGGAGCCGATCCAGGTGCAGCCCGGCGTCTACGAGATCAACGATCCTCAGGCAGACTCGCCCATCATGGTGACTACCAATTTCTCCATCACCTACTTTTCCGTGGCGAACGAGATTGACGGCAGCGGCAGCCCCGGCTGGTTGCTGGTGGCCGACGCCGAGGGTATGAGTGTGCTGACCGCTTGGGCCGCCGGCAAGTTCGATGCCGAGCGCATCGCCAAGGCGGTCAAGACCAACGACATGGAAAACAAAGTCAGTCATCGTAAACTGGTCATCCCCGGTCACGTGTCGGTGCTGCTGGGCGAGTTGGAGGAAGAACTGCCGGGTTGGGAGATCTTGGTCGGGCCGCGTGAGGCGGTGGATCTGCCCGGCTATCTCAAGATATGGAGCGCGTCGTAGGCGACCTTTCTCCCACCGTCACTCTTTCCCTCGCATTGTCGAGGGAAAGAGTGATACTCGTATCACTAATCCCACGAGATGTGTCACTGGTACAGAATGGTGTTCTGTAATAAAGTATGACTAGGTCTACACCGGAGGTGCATCATCGGCGACGTTAATATCCACTTCAAACCGGCCGACAAGCGAGTGACTGTAGCCGCTGGCACTCTCCTCAGCGACGCTGCCCAGCAAGCAGGGATAGAAATCCTGATGCCCTGCGGCGGCCAGGGACGGTGTGGCCGTTGCGCCGTCATCGTCGAAGATGGGAAGGTGCGCCGCCGTTCCACCCAACGCCTCTCCCCCGACGACGTGGCGGCCGGCTACGCGCTGGCTTGCCAGACGACCGTCGAAGGAGACGTCACCGTCAGCATCCCGCCGCAGGAAAAGATCGAGCGGCGGCTGAAGGAGAGCAAGCGAGCGGCCAAGGTCGCGCTCCCCTTCTCTTACGACCTGCACGACCAGACGCTGCGCAAGTACACCGTCACGCTGGAACCTCCCTCCTTGCAGGATCAGACCGACGATTGGTCGCGGCTGCAACGGGAGCTAAAGCGCCGCTACGATTTGCAGGGGCTACAGGCCTCCTTGCCGGTGCTGCGCAAGCTGGGCCCGGCGCTGCGGGAAGGAGAGTGGACGGTCACGCTGGTCGTTGACCTGGACCCCGAGGGCTTTATGAAAGCGGAAGGGTCTCCAGAGGGGCCGCCTCGCTTGATAGACATCCTGCCCGGAGAGCAATTGGAGAGCCTGTGGGCGGTGGCTATTGATATCGGTACTACCAGCAACCACGTCTGGCTGGTGGATCTGATCAGCGGCAAGGTCATGTCCCAGAAAGCCGACTACAACGGCCAGATCGCCCGGGGCGAGGATGTCATCTCGCGCATCATTTACGCTTCCAAGGGGAACGGCCTGCAGGATTTGCAGGGGTTAGTGATAGAGACGCTCAACCGGTTGCTGGAGCGGGCGGCGCGGGAGCGCGGAATCAGCACCGATCAAATCTACAAAGCGGTGGTGGCCGGCAACAGCACGATGATTCACCTCTTTGCCGGCATTCCCCCAGAACCTATCCGCCTGATGCCTTTTATCACCGTCATCAACCAGTTGCCCCCCTTCTCGGCCCGCGAGATCGGTCTGGGAATCAACCCTGAAGGTGAGGTGGACTGCCTGCCCGGCATCGCCTCTTATGTCGGAGCCGACATCACGGCCGGCGTGGTCAGTTCCGAGATGTGCGGTATGGGTGATCTGTCACTGTTCATAGACATCGGCACCAACGGGGAGATCGTGTTGGGAGATTGTACCTGGCTCATCTCCTGCGCCTGCTCGGCCGGCCCGGCCTTTGAGGGAGCGGGCGTGGTGCACGGTATGCGGGCCACTGCCGGGGCCATCGAGGAGGTGTGGGTCAATTCAGAGGATTACGAGATCACCTATCGGGTCATCGCCGAGGCGGCGTCGGGCGACGAAAAGCCGCGCGGCATCTGCGGCTCCGGCCTGATCTCTCTCATAGCAGAGATGTTCAGCGCCGGTGTGGTGGACAAGAGCGGCAATATCAATCTGGACTTGTCGTCGAAACGGGTGCGGAAGGGAGAACACGGAGCCGAGTACGTGGTGGCCTGGGCCGGCGAGACGGCCACGGGCGAGGACATTGTCATCACCAAGGTGGACATTGACAATTTGATGCGGGCCAAGGCAGCCATCTATGCTGGCTTCTCTATCCTGGCCCGCAGTGTGGGCTTGACCCTGGATGATGTGGGGCAGGTGTTGATTGGCGGAGCCTTTGGGCAGTACATCAACGTGAGCAACGCCGTCCGCATTGGCCTGCTGCCGGACAAGCCCTTTGAAAAATTTCACTTTCTGGGCAACACCTCGGTGCGCGGGGCATATATGGCGCTTCTCTCCAAAGACATGCGCCAGCGGGTGACAGAAGTGGGACGGATGATGACCTACCTGGAACTCTCAGCCGACAACACGTTCTTTGACGAATTCAACGCGGCCATGTTCCTGCCACACACGGACGAGAGCCAGTTCCCGTCTGTGGCGGCGTTGTTGGAGGGATGATGAACCTAACTGGTTTGCACCTATTGCTCACGTACCAGTGCAATTACGAGTGCGACCACTGCTTCGTTTGGGGGAGTCCCTCTCAGGAAGGCGTGATGACGCTGGCACAGATCCGCGACATCTACCGCCAGGCGCAAGAGTTGGGGACGGTCAACTCGATCTATCTGGAGGGCGGCGAGCCGTTTCTCTACTATCCAATCATGGTGCGAGCGGCGCGGGAAGCGGCCGAGTTGGGGTTCCAGGTGGGCATCGTAACGAACGATTACTGGGCCACCACGGTCGAGGACGCGGTCGAGTGGCTGCGGCCCCTGGTGGGCATCGTGCAAGACCTGTCCGTTTCCACCGACCTGTTCCACTACGACGAGGTGATGAGCGCTCACGCCCGTAACGCGCTGGCGGCGGCGGAACAACTGGGCATCCCTGCGGGGACGCTCACCTGCGAGGTGCCGGGGGGAGTGGCGGGCTATCCCACTCAGGCGGCCGGCGAGCCGGTGGAGAGCGGCCTAGCGGCCGATGCGGCCGCCATAATGTTCAAGGGCCGGGCGGCGGTGAAACTGGTCGAGGGGGTAGCGCGGCGGCCCTGGCGCGAGTTCGACGAGTGCCCTTATGAAACACTGGATGACCCTGGTCGGGTACACGTGGATCACCTGGGCAACCTGCACCTGTGCCAGGGATTGACGATGGGTAGTATGTTTGAACGACCTTTGGTGGAGATCGTAGCCACGTATGACCCGCCGGCCCACCCTATCGTGGGGCCGTTGCTGGCGGGCGGCCCAGCGGATTTGGTCGAGCGGTACGGCCTGCCGCACGAAGAGGCTTACGTGGACGCCTGCCACCTGTGCTACGAAGCGCGGGTGACTTTGCGAGAGCGATTTCCCCAAGTCCTTGGACCGGGCCAGGCATACGGAGAGGGATTAAATTGACAACAACTATCGCACTGGCCGGCAAAGGTGGCACCGGCAAGACCACCATCGCCGCGCTCATCATCCGCTATTTGATCGAGAAGCAGAACGGCTCCATCCTGGCGATTGACGCCGACCCCGCCACCAACCTCAATATGGTGCTGGGAATGGAGATGGGAGCGACGGTAGGCGGCATCCGCGAGGATATGCTGACCCAGGTGCAGTCCAGCGGCGCGCTGGCCGGCTCAATGCCCGGCGGGATGAGCAAACAAGAGTACCTGGACTATGAGGTGCAGATGGCGCTAGAGGAGGGGGATCGGGTGGATCTGCTGGTGATGGGCCGGCCCGAAGGCCCCGGCTGCTACTGCGCCGCCAACCAAATGCTGCGCGTGATCGTGGACCGCTTGAACAGGCAGTACGACTATGTAGTGATTGACAACGAGGCCGGGATGGAGCACCTCAGCCGCCGCACCACCCGCGACGTGGACGTGCTGCTGCTGGTGACAGACCCCACACAGCGCGGAGTTGTCACGGCGCAGCGGATGCGTGAGATGGTGCCGGGGCTAGAGATCGGCGTTGGCCACACCTACCTGGTCGTCAACCGGCTGCGAGGAGAGATGCCCGCGCCGCTGATCCAGCTCATAGAGCAGGCCGGGCTGGAACTGATCGGTACGGTGCCAGAAGACCCAGCTATGGCCGAGTTCGAGTTCACCGGGCGTCCGCTGGTGGAGCTTCCGGCGGAGACGGCCGTCTACCAAGCTGTGCAAGAGATCGCCGAGAACATGGCAGGATGAGGTGTAACTACCTAACAGAGCTGCGCCTCAAACCGACGAGTAAAATGGGATATGGATTAACACAGGCTGCGCACACGGATTTTGTCGCTTTGCTTGCACTCCGTGTTTCTCTGTGAGACCCTCTGCGAATCTCTGTACAGCCCATACTGAGTAACTTGCAATGTTAGATTGGTCGGAACACCACAGCGAATTTAGAAAAAAACGAATTGGGGCACATGGTTCAACCCCGTTTATAGCCAGGATTGGCCTCGTGCGGCGGCAAAAATTCGCTCCTTTCCCCATTCGTTGTAGTGTCGTTTGGAATCTAACATTGTCAAGCATACGATAAGGTTACATTTGCTGCCCAGTTCACGCTTACACACAAATAAAAAGAACAGGAGGTAATCAAAATGTACATTATTGGTGAGAACATTCACATCATTGCGCCCAAGGTCAAAAATGCCATCGCCGAGCGGGACGCCAAGTTCTTCCAGGACCTGGCAGTGCGGATGGTGGACGCCGGGGCGAACGCGGTGGACCTCAACATCGGTCCCCAGAAAAAGCACGGGCACGAAATTCTGCCCTGGCTGGTCGAGACCGTCGAGGAGGTGGTGGACGTGCCCTTGGTCTTTGACACCACCAACCTGGCGGCCATCGAGGCGGCCTGCGAGACGGTGACCAAGGCACAGCCCATCATCAACTCTACCGATGCGCGAGCAGAGCGGCTGGAAAGCGTGCCGGCCGTGGCCAAAAAGTTCAACGCGCGCCTGGTCGCATTGACGATGGCCGAGGGCATGATCCCGGTCGGCGCCGACGAGCGGGTGGGTATTGCGCTGGAGACCCTGATCCCATACATGCTCGAGATTGATTTCCCCATCCCTGACCTGATCATTGACCCGTTGGTGCTGACCGTCTCCGGTTGCCAGGAATACTGCCCCGAGTGCATTGAGGCGGTGCGCACGCTCAAGTACGCCTGGGACCCGCCTCCGTTGACCAATGGCGGCCTCTCCAACGTCTCCAACGCCGTCCCCAACGAGATGCGCCCCCTGCTCAACCAGACCTATATGGTGATGTTGATGGGCGCCGGCTTGGACATGGTCATCGCCGACCCCCTGGACAAGGAGTTGATGGAATGGATTCGCGTGGTCGAGGAACGGGATGAGAGCACCTCGCTCAACAAACTGCTGCTCAAGCTCCACGACCGGGTGGAGGCAATGGAAGAGTTGCAGCCCGAGGACGTGGACATGTCCGACCCGCAGCAGGCGGACATTTGGAAGACGGTACAGGTACTCTTGAACAAGGTGATCTATACAGATTCGTACCTGCGCGTGTAGTAACGCCTGCACGAATGACCTATCAGGAGGATATATGCCTGCACAACTACTTGACGGAACAACGATGTCGGCAGCGATCCGGGACGAAGTCAAGACCGGAGTGAGAGAACTCGAGGCCAAATCCGGCATCGTGCCGGGGCTGGCCACGGTACTCGTGGGAGAGGACCCTGGCTCCAAAAGCTACGTCGGGATGAAGCAGAAGCAGTGTGAAGCAGCAGGGATGAAACCCTTGGGACGTCACCTGCCGGAAGACGTCAGCCAAGAAGGACTGAAAGAGGCTATAGCGGAGTTGAACGCCGACCCAGATGTCCACGGTATCCTGGTACAATTGCCGCTCCCCGATCATCTGGACGAAGAGAGTGCCCTGGCGGCCATCGCGCTCGAAAAAGACGTGGACGGCTTCCACCCGGTCAACATCGCACGGCTGACCCTACAGGGAATGGAACCGACTTTTGCTCCCTGTATGCCGTTGGGCTGCATCGAATTGCTCGACCGCTACAACGTCGAGATCAAAAGCAAAGAGGCCGTGGTGCTAGGCCCCAGCAACATCGTTGGCCTGCCGACGGCGTTGCTACTGCTCCACCGGGGCGCTATGCTCACCATCTGCCATCCCCACACGGAGAACCTGGCCGAGACCAGCCGGCGGGCCGACATCCTCGTCGCCGCCATAGACCAACCCAGCATGGTGAAGGCCGAATGGGTCAAGCCGGGGGCGGCGGTGATAGACGTCGGCTGGAGCCGCGTGAAGGATGAGACGGCTAAAAAAGGATTCCGCGTCGTAGGCAACGTGGACTTTGACGCGGTCAGCCAGGTGGCCGGGTATCTCACCCCAGTGCCAGGCGGCACCGGGCCGATGACCATTGCGTTGCTCTTGCAGAACACGCTCCTCTCGGCCAGACGATTCGCCGGGCTGATTGACTGAGGAACGGATAAACCGGGTTTTGTCGCTGCGCTCGCGCGGAAAATCCGGTCGAGACCCAAGGTTTCAGGAGGCGGTATGCGAACTCGAATCTCGCTTGACAAGGTGCGTGGCCCTTTCGTGACCCGCGTGGAAGAGATCAGCGGAGAAGACCTGCTGGCATGCAATCAATGCGGCAAGTGCAGCGCCGGTTGCCCTGTCGTGGAGGCAATGGACATCTTGCCCAGCCAGGTCATCCGTATGGCGCAATTGGGGATGGAACAAGTGCTGGAGAGCAATACTGTCTGGATCTGCGCCTCCTGTTTGACCTGTGTCACTCGTTGCCCCAAGGGGGTGGATCTGCCCCGGCTGATGGAAACACTGCGCCAGCTCGCGCTGCGCGAAGGAGTAGCCAAGTTGGAACTGGACGCCCTCCCACCAGAGCTGGTACAGGCTGTGCCGCAACTGGCTATCGTCGGCGGTTTTAGGAAATACATCAAGTAGCGAGAGGCATTGATGAGCATACCCTACTATCCAGGCTGTACCCTTTCTACCAAGGCCAAGAACTATGACCGTTCCGGGCGGGCAGTGGCCGAGTCGCTGGGGATGGAGCTGGAGGAGCTGCCCGAGTGGCAGTGTTGCGGGGCCACCTTCCCCCTGGTGCTGGATGATTCGCTGGCCCTGGTCGCCCCGACGCGCATACTCTACCAGGCCCAACAGGCCGGCGAGCGGGTGACGGCGCTGTGCGCTATCTGCTTCCACGTCTTGCGCCGCTCTCAGGCACTGCTGAAGCGCGACCCAGAAATGCTCGAGCGCATCAACTGGTTCACCGAGCAGGAGTACGGGGGAGAAGTGCGCGTCGCACACTTTTTGGAGATACTGCGCGACGACCTGGGCTGGGAGGCGCTGGCTGAAAAGATAGTGCGCCCCCTGACCGGCTTGCGGGTCGCTCCCTACTATGGCTGCCTGCTCCTGCGCCCCTACGAAGAGATCAGCCTGGACGACCCCGAAAACCCGGCCATCCTGCACGACCTGGCGCGGGCGCTGGGGGCCGAGCCGGTGGATTTTCCCTATAACGTCGAGTGCTGCGGTTCCTATCTGACGGTCAAAGAACCCCAGGTCTCTGAGACGCTCTCCCAGGACATTGTCGCCTCGGCGCGAGAGCACGGGGCCGACGTCATTATCACCGCCTGCCCGCTGTGCCAGTTCAACCTGGACTATCCCCAGCGGGAGACGGAGGCTGGCCGAGCCGGCAACGAGATACCGATCCTTTACTTCACTCAGTTGATGGCTGTCGCGCTGGGTCTGCCGGAGGAGACGTGGGGTCTCGAAGACCACTACGTGAGGCTGGACTTGAATCTCGAGGGTGAGGCGTCGTGATGGAACGAGCGTTAGTGATCGGCGCTGGGATTAGCGGCATGCAGGCCGCGTTGGATATCGCTAACAGCGGCTATGAGGTTCTCCTGGTCGAGAAGGGGCCGACTATTGGCGGGCGTATGGCGCAGCTCTCGGAGACCTTTCCCACACTGGACTGTTCTTCGTGCATCCTGACCCCCCGTATGGTCGAGGTTGGGCAACATTCCAACATCCGTCTGCTTACGCTCAGTGAGGTCACGGCCGTCGAGGGAGAGGCGGGCAACTTTGGCGTGCAGATCCTCCGCCATCCCCGCTACGTTGACGAAGAGAAATGCGTGGCCTGCGGTGCTTGCGCCAAAATCTGCCCGGTTCAGGTGCCCAGTGAGTTCGAGCGCGGGTTGTCTCAACGCAGCGCGATCTATATGCCCTTTCCGCAAGCAGTGCCGGCGGTTTACCACCTCGATCGGGACGTTTGTCAGGACTGTGGGAAATGCGCGGAAAAGTGCCCGGCCCAGGCCATTGACTATGACATGCAGCCCCAGACCCTGGAGGTAGACGTGAGGGCCATCATCGTCGCCACGGGCTACGATCTCTACGACGGCGAAGCGGTGCGGGCCTACGGCTACGGCTCTTACCCCGACGTGCTGAACGGGTTAGAGTTCGAGCGGCTGCTCTCCGCCTCGGGCCCGACCGGCGGCGAGGTGTTGCGCCCTTCCGACGGCAAGGTGCCCAAGGAAATAGTCTTCATCCAGTGCGCCGGCTCCCGCAACCCGGAACACGGAATGCCCTACTGCTCCAAGATCTGCTGCATGTACACCGCCAAGCACGCTATCCTCTACAAGCACCGCGTCCACGATGGGCAGGCCTACTCGTTTTACATGGACGTGCGGGCCGGCGGCAAGGGGTACGAGGAATTTGTCACTCGCGCGATGGAAGAAGACCGCACGCTCTACATTCGCGGGCGCGTCTCCAAGGTCTTTCCGCAGAACGGCAAACTGGTGGTGTGGGGCGCGGACACGCTGACCGGGCAAAAGATCGAGATCGCCGCCGACATGGTGATCGTGGCGACCGCGATCGTGCCTTCCGAAGGCGCGCGCCAGGTGGCCGAGATGCTGGGCATTGAGGTGGACGAATTTGGGTTCTACGTCCCGTCGAACGAGGAAATGACGCCGGTCGAGAGCGGCGTTCCCGGGATCTTTTTGTCCGGCGTGGGGTTGGGGCCGCGAGATATCCCAGAGACGGTGGCCCAGGCCTCCGGCGCGGCGGCCAAGGCGCTGGCGCTGCTCGAGGCGGCGAAGGAGAGAACTGCGCATGGCTAATGACGAGTTGAGAAGGAAATTCAAACTCTTCATCCCCGGCCCGTGCGAGGTTGACGAAAAAGTGCTGCTGGCGATGGCCCGGCCTACCCCCAAGCACTATGGCCCCGAATGGCTCGAGGTGCACCACGAGACACTGGGTATGCTCAAGCAGGTGTTCCAGACCCAGAATGACCTCTTCATGGTGCCTGGGGCGGGGTCGGCAGTGTTGGATATGGCGCTCGGCAGCTTGCTGGCGCCCGGCGACACAGTGATCATCGGCGACAACGGCTTCTTCGGAGAGCGCATGGGGACGATAGCCTCTACCTGTGGTCTGCGAACCGCCTTCTTCACCGCGCCCCTGGGCCAGCCCCTGGACCCCGCCGACCTGCGGAAAATCCTGGCCCAGGAGCCGCAAGCCCGGGCGGTGGCGGTGGTTCATCACGAGACTTCTACCACCGTGCTCAATCCGCTGCGTGAATTGGCGGAAGCGACCCACAAAGCCGGGCTGCCCATCATCGTGGACGGTATCGCCTCCCTGGGCGGGGTCAACCTGCCGGTGGACGAGTGGAACATTGACGTCTGCGTGACGGTGGCAAACAAGTGCCTGGAGTGCCCGCCGGGGCTGGCCTTCGTCTCTGTCGGCCCCACGGCGTGGGAGTGGGTGGACCAGAACGAGAGCCGGGCCCACGGATGGTATCTTAACCTGCGGACGTGGCGCGAGTACGCCATCAAATGGGGAAGCTGGCACCCCACTCCGGTCACTATGCCCACCAACAACATCCTGGCACTGCGGGAGAGCCTGCGGATGATTCTGGACGAGGGATTGGAAGCCCACTTTGCCCGCTACCTTCGCGCGGCCCAGGCGGTTCGGCAAGGGCTGGCAGCAATCGGTTTCGACATGCTGGTCAAGGAGCATTTCGCTTCCCCTATCGCCACAGCGGTGATGGCCCGGCCAGAGTTTGAGGTAAGCGAGCTGATCGAGTATCTGGCCCATGCCCACTCCATCTACGTTTCGGGTGGGGTCGGGCCGCTGCGGGGTAAAATTTTCCGAGTGGGCCACATGGGCAGGGCGGTCACCATACCTTACCTGATGGAATTCCTCTTTGCCGTGGAAACGTTCCTGCGCCAGAAGGGACTTGCGTGCCCCGCGGGAGCCAGCCTGGCGGGCCTTGCGGCGCAGATGGGGGAATAGATGAGCCGGATAGGAGTATTCGTCTGTCACTGTGGGATCAATATAGCCGGCACGGTGGACGTCAAGCAGGTAGCCAAAGAGATCCGCCAGCACCCGGACGTAGTCTACACCAAGGATTACAGGTACATGTGCTCCGAGCCTGGGCAGCGGTTGCTCAGGGAGGCCATCGAAAAGCGCAACTTGGATGGCGTGGTGGTCGCGTGCTGTTCCCCCGCCATGCACGAAAAGACCTTCCGTAGAGCTTCTGCCTCGGTGGGGATGAATCCCTACCGCTGCGAGATCGCCAACATCCGAGAACAATGCTCCTGGGTGCACGAGAAGGAGCCGGAGCGGGCCACAGAGAAAGCCTCCGAAATTGTGCACACTCTCGTGGAACGAGTCACGCGAGACGTCGAATTGGAACCGTTCAGCTTGTCGCTGACCAAGCGGGCGCTCGTCATCGGTGGAGGCCCGGCCGGGATGCAGACCGCGCTCGACATTGCCGACGCCGGCTACCCGGTCGTGCTGGTCGAGCGGGAGGATCACCTGGGCGGCAAGATGGCCCAACTCAGCGGCACCTATCTCAACTTTGATGCCGCGCCCGACCTCTTGCAACGCCGCGTCGAGCACGTTCTCGCCCATCCCAACATCGAGGTGTTGACTGGCGCGGAGGTGGTGAGAGTCGAGGGGTACGTGGGTAATTTCGAGGTGGAGGTTCAGGATTCGGGGTTTGCAGATTCGGAACCCAGGACATTTGACTTGGGCGCTATCGTGGTCGCCACCGGCTGGGCCCCCTACCCGCAGGAGCGTCTGCCCGAGTACGGCGGTGGAAGGATAGCGGACGTGGTGGACGGCCTGACGTTCGAAAAGATGTTGCAGAGCGGCGCACCGCCTCGCCGCCCTTCCGATGGGCGCGTGCCGCGCGAAGTGGTGTTCGTCCAGTGCGCCGGCTCCCGCGACCCGGAACGAGGAGTGCCCTATTGCTCCAAGGTCTGCTGTATGTACGTCGCCAAGCAAGCGACGCTGTTCAAGGAGCGCGTGCCGGAGGGGCAGGCTTACGTTTTCTACATTGACATTCGCTCGGCCGGCAAGGGATACGACGAATTCGTCCAGCGGGCGATGGAGGAACAAGACGTTCTCTACCTGCGGGGCAAAGTGAGCAAGATATTCCAGGACGAGGACAAAGTGCTCGTGTGGGGTGCCGACACGCTGAGCGGCCAATCGGTAGAAGTGGCCGCCGACCTGGTCGTGCTGGCGACGCCCATGGCGCCAGACCCCGCTGCGCCCAAGCTGGCCCAAACGCTGCGGGTTGGTATAGACCAGAATAACTTTTTCAACGAGGCGCACCCCAAGCTGCGCCCGGTCGAAAGCCTGACGGCGGGCGTTTTCCTGGCTGGGGCGGCCCAGGGGCCAAAGGACATCCCAGAGACGGTGTCGCAGGCTTCGGGCGCGGCGGCCAAAGTGCTACAACTGTTCTCCCACGATGAGATGACCCAGGAGCCGACCGTGGCTTACGTCATTGAGGAGGTGTGCTCCGGTTGCGGAGTGTGCATAGACGCCTGCCCCTACGGGGCGCGGGTGGTTGATACGCTGCGGGGCGTCGCCACGGTCAACGCGGCGCTGTGTCAGAACTGCGGGGCCTGCGTGGTGGCCTGTCCCAACAAAGCCAGCCAGATCTATAACTGGAGGCCGGAGCAGATCCTGGCGATGGCGGACGTTCTAGCGTAAATGCCCTACCATTTTTGTGACGAGGCTGGTGATACAGGGATCAAATTTGCTCGGGGGTCGTCGCGGTATTTCGTTGTCGTTCTCTTACAAGTGGATGATCCATCTCCTATACGTTCGAGTCAGTGCGATTACAGCGCGGAATACGCATTCACCTCTCTGGACTGGCGAGGCAAAGAGATGGCCGGTCTTTCAAAATAGTGCTTCGGGATTCCAGAACAGAGCCGGTGTTGCAATGCGCCGACATGATCTGCGGATCAATTTATCGCCGGTTTGCCAGGGATGATGCTACATTCTACAACACGATCCAAGAGCTGATCGTGAGTTTGAAAAGAAAACTGCACACCTAGCCTGCAAAGCAGACACGCGCGCCACTGGCGACTATTCGGTGTGCAGAAACCAAGTGGGTTTTTGCATTGATATTTTACTTGATTTTGTGATGTCTGTCAAGGATGATTATATTTTTGCGTAATGGCCTGTCCCAACAAAGCCAGCCAGATCGTAACTACTCAGCCTGGCACGCGCTCAGACCTCCGAGGTCTTGCAAAACCCGTTCAGGCGTGAAATCCCGGCCTTTTTCGACGGTCGCAGTGGGCAGAATGCCTGTCGCAGACCTCGGAGGTCTTGACCTGAGTAGTAACGCCAGATCTATAACTGGAGGCCGGAGCAGATCCTGGCGATGGCGGACGTAGTAGGTTGGTAGAGGAGGACAATCAATTCGAGGAGGTGCGAAAATGACAGATGTGTGGGAACAACTATCCCGTTACCGAAAAGTCAAACCGCTGGCCAGCGGGTCGCGCGTGTTGCTGCGCCCATTGGCCAAGGAGGACAAACAAGGTTTGGTGGACCTCTTCGCCCGGGCTTCTCAACAGGATCTGGAGTATTTCCGCGACGATGCGGGCAATCCGGCCGTGGTGGGGAGTTGGGTGGACAATTTGGATCTGCAGCGCGTCTTCCCGCTGGTGGCCGTCGTGGACGACAAAATAGTGGGCGACGCCACCCTTCACTTCCGCGAGCGGTATCACCGTCACCTGGCGTGGGTGCGCATCTTTCTCGACCGCGACTACCGCCGCCAGGGCATCGGCACATTGATGCTGCGCAGCCTGATCGAGATCGCGCGCCGTTTGAACTTGCAGCAATTGTACACCGAAGTCGTGACCACCCAGGGACGGGTGATCAAGGCCTTCCAGGACATGGGCTTCCAACAGGAAGTGACACTGCGCGATTACTTTCTCACCAGCGATGGAGAATTACTGGATATGGAGATCCTGGCGCTGCGTCTGGTAGACCGTTCGGGAGAATTCTAAAGACCCGGTTTCTCCAGGAGGAAACGATGACAATCTCTGTGAGCAAAACCGACCTCGCGTTCAGAGAAGCGGTACGGGAGCGCAGCGGTGAGGACATTCACGCTTGCTTCTACTGCCAAAAGTGCACCATCGGCTGCCCGACGGCTTATGTGATGGACTACCAGCCGGCCCAGTTGCTCCGGCTCATTCAACTGGGGCAGAAGGAAAAGGTGCTCGGCAGTTCGGCCATCTGGATGTGTGTGTCCTGCGAGACGTGCGGCACGCGCTGCCCCAACCACATCCGGCTGTCGCCGGTGATGGATGCGCTGCGGCACATGGCGGTAGAGGGAGGGTACGCGCCGCAGCCTTCGGTCTATGCGCTGCACCAATCCTTCCTCGATAGCATCAAGCTGTGGGGACGGGTGCACGAGCTAAGCCTGATCATGGAACACAAAGTCCGCTGTCTGCTGGCACAGCCTCCACTCTTCTTCCAGGGCCTGGTATCCGACATGCTGATGGGCGGCGACCTCATCTTGAAGGGCAAGATCGCTTTCCTGCCCGACCGGGTCAAGGGGCTGGCAGAGATCAAAAAGCTGTACGCAGAGTCCCAGCCGGAGGTGGAGCGGTGAAATACTCATACTATCCCGGATGCACGGCCGAGACCACCTCGGTCGAATTTGGCCTCTCCACCGAAGCGGTGTGCGAGGCTCTGGATGTCGAGCTGCTGGAGCTGAAGGATTGGAGCTGCTGCGGGGCCTCGTCTGCCCACAGCCTCAACCACGAACTGGCGCGGGCGCTGCCGGGTCGCAACGTGGCGCTGGCCCAGGAGGCGGGGTTGGATACCGTCATTCCCTGCCCGGCCTGCTACCAGAACAGCATGTCGGCCGACCGGGCCTTTCGCCGGGATGAGGATTGGCGGCGCAAGATGGAGTCGCTGCTGGATTTCGAGTACACGGGCCAGGGGCGGCCGCGTCACCTGCTGGACGTGTTGAGCCACGACCTGGATCTGGAGGCGGTCAGGAAAAAAGTGGTCAAGCCATTGACAGGGCTAAAGGTGGCCTCTTACTATGGCTGCGTGCTGGTGCGCCCTCCCGAGGTGACCGGCTGGGACGACCCGGAACATCCGATGACAATGGATCGGCTGATGGAAGCGGTGGGAGCGGAGCCAGTTGACTGGTCATACAAGGTGGATTGCTGCGGGGCCAGCATGACGCTCTCTATCAGCGACGTGGTGGTGAATCTTTCGACCAGGATCGTCGCAGGGGCCGTCGAGGCCGGAGCCGACTGTATCGCTTCCGCCTGCGGCATCTGCCAGATCAATCTGGACACGCGCCAGGCGGCTCAGCGAAAAGCGCCGGTCTTTTATTTTACCGAGTTGATGGCGCTGGCCTTTGGCCTGGACGGTGTGGGAAAGTGGCTGGGCAAGCATAGCGTGGATCCCCGTCCGCTGTTGCGAGAGCGGGGTCTCCTCACGTGAGGCGCAAAACGTAAGAGGGGTAATATGGCTAACAACAAAGAGTCTCAAAACAAAGCCGTTCTGATCGTGGGCGCCGGCATCGGCGGGATGCAGTCGGCGCTGCTGCTGGCCGAGGCAGGGCACAAGGTTTACTTGTTGGACAGCGCGCCAGGCATCGGCGGCTCGATGCACCTGCTGGACCTGACCTTTCCCACCAATTCCTGCGGCCTGTGCCTGATGCTGCCCGGACGGGCCGCCTACTGCCCCACCATCGAGTGCGACTTGCACCGCAACATCGAAATCCTGCCTTACGCCGAGGTGGCAGGTGTGGAGGGGGAGCCGGGGAATTTCAGCGTCACGGTGCGGAACAAGCCGCGCTACGTGCGCGTGGAGGCGTGCAACAATTGCGGCGAGTGCGTCCTAGCCTGCCCGGTGGAGCGGCCCGACCGGTACGAGGGCGAATTGCACCCCGGCAAGGCCATCTACCCTCCACCGACGCGGGCGATTCCCTCCGCCTACGTCATTGATATGGATTATTGTACCCGCTGCGGCAAGTGTGTCACGGCTTGCCCCACCGGCGCGATTGACCTGGAAATGGAGCAGAGCGAGTCCCAGATCAACGTGGGGGCCGTCATTCTCAGTCCCGGCTTTGAGCCTTTCGACGCCCGCATAAAAGGCGAGTACGGCTTTGGCTATTACGACAACGTGCTGACCAGTCTCCAATTCGAGCGTATGGTCAGTTTCTCCGGCTCGACTGGCGCGGCTATCGCGCGCCCCTCGGATGGACAGGCGCCCCGGCGGATCGCCTTCATCCAGTGCGTCGGTTCCCGCGACGATAGTATCGGGCGTGGGTATTGCTCCTCCGTTTGCTGTATGTACACGGCCAAGCAGGCGGCGGTCGCCAAGCAACTTCAGCCCGATCTGGACGTGACGGTCTTTTTCATGGACATCCGCGCCCACGGCAAGGATTTCGACGAGTATTTCGACGGCGTAGAAGCGTTGGACGGTGTGACTTACCGGCGCAGCATAGTCTCCTCGATCCACCAGTACCAACAGACGCGGGACTTGCAGTTGAGCTATGTGACCGAGGACGGGCGACTCCAGGATGAGGACTTTGACATGGTGGTGCTCGCGGTAGGATTCGCGCCGCCGGTGGGCTTTCAACAGTTGGGAGAGTCGCTGGGAGTCGAACTGAACCAGTACGGTTTCTGCGTGACGGATACCTTTGCCCCTGTCCAAAGCTCACGACCGGGCATCCTGGTCAGCGGCGCGTTCCGGGAGCCAAAGGACATCCCCGAGACGGTGGTGGAGGCTTCGGCGGTGGCCGCCAGCGCGGCGCGTTTCGTAGGGCGGGTCAACGATTTGCCCCAATCCCCCATTCCCAATCCTCAAGCCCCAAGCGACGAATGGCCTCGCGTCGGCGTCTTTCTCTGCGATTGCCGGGGCGAGATCGGCGCTGTGATTGACCTGGAAGCAGTGGCGGCTCACATCCGGGGTCTACGGGACGTGGCGCTGGTACAGACGCTGGACAATGCCTGTCTGGCCGGCGGCGCGGAACAGATCGTCCAGGCAGTGAAGGAGCACGGGCTCAACCGCGTGCTGGTGGCTGGCTGCGCGGCTCGTCTCTACCGGTCCGCCTTTGAGGAAATGATGCGCCGGGCTGGACTGAACCCCGGTCTGCTGGAGCGGGTCAATCTGCGCGGCGAGGTCGCGTGGGTGCACTCGAACGGCCATGGCACCGGCAAGGCCAGAGAACTGGTCGAGATGGGGGTCGCCAGCGTCCGCTTGAGCCAGCCGCAGCAGACTGTGACGCAGGATGTGGCGCAGCGCGCCCTGGTCATCGGCGGGGGGCTGGCGGGGCTGACCGCCGCCTCGAGCCTGGCCGAGATGGGACACGAGGTTGACCTGGTGGAACGGTCGGCGGAGTTGGGAGGGCAATTGCGGAACACTCGCTACACCCTGGAAGAGGACGACCCCGGCGCGGCCTTGAGTGCGCTGATCGAACAGGTCGAAGGGAACGAACACGTTCACGTCCTCAAGGAAGCGCAGGTCGAGGCGGTCTCTGGTGGAGCCGGTTGCTACCAAACCGTGTTGGCTCTCTCAGACGGAAAGAAGACTCTGGAGCACGGCGCCATCGTCGTCGCTACCGGCGGGCGCGAGGTCACGCCGGTAGAGTACCTGTACGGCCAGGATGAACGGGTCGTGACACAACGCGAGTTAGAACACTTAATCTCCGATCCTCAATCCTCGATCCCCAACACCGTGGTCATGATCCAATGCGTCGGCTCGCGGGAGCCGGAGCGGCCCTATTGCAGCCGCGTCTGCTGCTCGAAAGCGATCGCCAACGCGCTCAAGATCAAGGAGCGGAATCCGGAGGCGAACGTCTTTGTTCTCTACCGCGAGATGCGCGCCTACGGTTTCCGCGAGGATTATTACCGGGAAGCGCGGAGCAGGGGGGTGACATTCCTGCGCTACGAGTTGCCCGATAAACCCCAGGTCTCGACGGATGGGGATGGCCTGACGGTCAGCTTGAAGGAGCCGATCACCGGCGAGGAGGTCGTCATCCGCGCCGACCTGCTGGCTTTGAGTGTGGGGATTGAGCCGAACGATCACCAACCGTTGGCCGAGGTGCTGGGCGTGCCGCTGGACGAGAACGGCTTTTTCCAGGAGGAATACCCCAAGATGCGCCCGCTGGACTTTACCAAGCGCGGCATCTTTATGTGCGGCCTGGCCCACTCGCCCCGCTTCGCCGACGAGTCAATCGCGCAGGCGCAGGGGGCCGCGATGCGGGCGGCGGCGCTGATGGCGCAAAAGAGGTTCAAAGCTCCGGCTACGGTGGTACAGGTGAACACTCGCCTCTGTTCCGCCTGCGGTCTGTGCGTCGAGGTCTGCCCCTACGACGCGCGAGTGCTAGAGCCGGGCGCCCACTACGCCGAGGTGATCGAGGTATTGTGCCAGGGTTGCGGCGCGTGCGCCGTTGCTTGCCCCAACAAGGCCACGCGGCAGGTGGGCAGCTTGGCGCCACAGGTGTACCAGATGTTGGATGTGGTGGGGGTTGGGGATTAGAGATTAGCCGAGATGAGGAACTTTGATGGGCAGTAAACCGGCAGCATTGATCATCGGCGCGGGCATCGCCGGCATCCAGGCCGCGCTGGATATCGCCGACGCCGGCTTTCCGGTCTACCTGGTGGAGCGGGAGCCGAGTGTGGGCGGGCGCATGGCGCAGTTGGACAAGACCTTTCCCACGCTGGATTGCTCCTCCTGCATCCTGACGCCCAAGATGGTGGACGTGGGCCGCCATCCCAACATCGAGTTGCTGACCTACTGCGAGGTCGTCTCCGTCGAAAGGGAAAATGGCACATTCCGCGCGCGGGTGCGCAAAAAGCCGCGCTACGTAGACGTGGACACGTGCACAGGTTGTGGTTTGTGCGCGGAAGCGTGCCGGATGAAGGGGCGCGTGGTCAGCGATTTCGATGAGGGCATCGCCAAGCGGTCGGCCATCTATGTACCTTTTCCCCAGGCCGTACCGCTCAAATATACAATTGACCCTCGGACTTGCCTCATGCTGACGCGAGGCAGGTGTGGCAAGGGGCCGCTGTGTCAGGAAGCCTGTACAGCTAATGCGATTGATTTCGAGCAGCAAGAAGAGTTCGTGGATCTGGATGTGGCTGCCATAGTCGTCGCCACCGGCTACGATTTGATTGACCCGCGTACCAAGCCCGAGTTCGGCTACGGGGTCTACCCGGAGGTGATGACGGGTATCGAGTTCGAGCGGCTCTCGTCCGCCTCCGGCCCCACACTGGGCAAGATCCGGGTCAACGGGGAGGAGCCGAAAGACGTGGTGTTCATCAAATGTGTCGGTTCCCGTGACCCGCACACGGGCGTGCCCTATTGCTCCCGCTTCTGCTGCATGTATACGGCCAAGCACGCCCATCTGGTGCGGGACAAGATTCCAGACGCCAACATCACCGTCTTTTATATGGACGTGCGGGCCTTTGGCAAGGGGTACGAAGAGTTCTATGACCGGGTCAAGCACGAGCGGGTGGTGTACCGGCGGGGGGAACCGTCAGAGATATACCGGCGCAACGGTCGAGTGGTGGTGCTGGCCGAGGACACGTTGCTGGGGCAGCCCATTGAGGTCGAGGCCGACCTGGTGGTGCTGGCGACGGCGGCCGTCCCCCGGGCCGACGCGGCGGAGACGGCCAAGTTGCTGGGGTTGGAAATGTCACCGGACGGATTCTTCCAGGAGATGCACCCCAAGCTCCGCCCGGTAGATACGCCGGTGGCTGGCATCTTTATGGCGGGCTGCAACCAAGGCCCCAAGGACATCCCGGATACGGTCGCTCAGGCAAAGGCGGCGGCCTCGTCGGCGTTGATAGTGCTGGCGCAGCGTGAGAGGGAAACGTAAGTGGATTAGAGATTGGAGATTAGAGACGGGGCACAATATGGCACTTGGACAAATCCGTAAATTCTACGGATTGGGACAATCCGCAATCACCAAATCTAGAATCCCAGGAGGATGGCGTTGAAGACAAAGGCGATGACCGAACAACTGGAGCTCTTTGGCTGCATCCAGTGTGGCAAGTGCACCGGTGGCTGTCCGGTGGCGCGCAAGACAGTGCTGAACATCCGCAGTATGATCTATCACATGTTGGTGGAGCCAGAGTTGGAAGTGAACGCGCACGAAGAGTTGTGGGACTGCACCTGTTGCTTCACCTGCGTCGAGCGCTGCCCCAAGGACGTCAAGCCGGCTGAGCTAATCATCGGGCTGCGCGGCCAACTGGTGGAGAGCGGGCGCATCCCGGAGACGATCGGAACGGCGCTGATGGGTATCTTTCGCCAGGGGAATCCTAACGGCATGGCGCGGGAGGATCGGGCAGCCTGGGTCAACGGCGCACAGGTCGAATCCGCGCAGGAGGGATGCGAGGTGCTCTACCACGTGGGCTGTATCCCGGCCTATGATCTGCGCGTGCAGCCGGTCGCCAGCGCGCTGGTGAGGACTTTGACGGCGGCAGGGCTGGACTTTGGCACGCTGGGCACCGAGGAGAGTTGCTGCGGCAACGAGGTGCGGCGTATGGGCGAGGTGGGCCTGTTCGAGATGCTGGTCGAGGAGAACGGCGAGTTGATCCGTAGCGTGGGCGCGAGCCGGTTGGTGACTACTTCTCCCCATTGCCTGAACACCTTTAAGAACGAATACGGTCTGGACGATATTGAGGTGCTGCACTACACGCAACTCGTGGCCGAATTGATTGAGCAGGGCAAGCTAGATTTTGGGAATACGGGAGTGTGGGGGGAGGGAGTGACGAAAAAGGTTACCTACCACGACCCCTGTTTCCTGGGCAAGCAAAACCATATCTTTGACGAGCCGCGCGCCATCCTCCAGGCTATCCCCGGCGTCGAATTGGTAGAGATGGACCGCAATCGCGAGCGCAGCCTGTGTTGCGAGGGGGGCGGTGGGCGCATGTGGGCCGAGGGGACCAACCTGGAAGAGCGGCTGGCCTTTCAGCGAGTGCACGAAGCGGCGGAAACGGGGGCCGAGATCCTGGCCGTCGCCTGTCCCTTCTGCCTGCTGACGCTGGAGGACGCGGTCAAGGTGCAGGGGTTGGACGAGGCTGACCGCAACGGTCGGACATTGCAGGTGATGGATATTATGGAGCTCGTCAACCTGGCTCTGGGTGAGGAGTAGGATGGAATCACAACCTCGCATCGGCGTATACATTTGTCACTGCGGTGTGAACATCGCCGCCACCGTGGACGTGGAGCAGGTGGCCGAATTCGCAGCGACCCTGCCGGGCGTCGTCGTCTCCCGCGATTATCTATACATGTGCTCTGACCCGGGCCAGGGTCTGATCCAGCAGGACATTGAGGAGCAGGGGTTGAACCGGGTGGTGGTGGCGTCCTGCTCGCCCCGTATGCACGAGCCTACCTTCCGGGGGGCGGCGCAGCAGGTGGGTTTGAATCCCTACCGCCTGGAGATGGCAAACATCCGCGAGCAGTGCTCCTGGGTTCACGCCGACCGGGAGCGAGCGACGGAGAAGGCTAAAGAGTTGGTCGCTTCGGTGGTGGCCAAGGCGGCCCTGCTGGAGCCGCTGGAGGAACGGGAGGTCGGGGTCACGCCTGGCGCGGTCGTCGTCGGTGGGGGTATCGCCGGCATGGTTGCCGCGCTCGACTTGGCCGACGCCGGGTTCCCGGTCTATTTGGTGGAAAAGAGCGACTACCTGGGGGGGCGCGTGGCGGAGCTCAACCGCACTTTCCCGACGCTAGAGTCGGTAGCGGAATTGCTGGGTCCGCTGGTCGAGCGTGTGCAGTCACATTCCAACATTACTGTTTTGCTGAACTCGCAGGTGACTGGTGTGGAAGGATACGTGGGGAATTTTGAGGTGCAAATATCCGATACCCAGTCCTCAGTATCCAATGTCCAGTCCGGCGCCATCATCATCGCCACCGGCTATGACGTATTTGACCCGCATCGCAAGCCGGAATTGGGCTACGGCCAGTATCCCAACGTCATCACGTCGCTGGAGATGGAGCAGCGGTTGGCTGAAGGAGATTTGACGCTGAACGGCCATGCGCCCAAGAGCGTGGCCTTTATCCAGTGCGTCGGCTCGCGGGACGCGCAGGTGGGCAACGAGTACTGCTCGCGGGTCTGCTGTATGTACACTGCCAAGCAATCACATCAGGTGAGGGAGCTCTTGCCCGAGGCCGACGTGACGGTTTTTTACATAGACGTGCGCACCTTTGGCAAGGGGGCCGAGGAATTCTACGACGAGGCCCGGGCCAAGGGGGTGCGCTACCGGAAGGGGAATATCTCGGAAATTCATCGCTGTAAGCGCAGCGACCGAGGAAATGGCAGCGATCGAGTGGTGCTGGTGGGGGAGGATACGCTGCTGGGCCAGCCGATTGATTTTGAGGCCGACCTGGTGGTGTTGGCGGTGGGCATGGAATCCCGCGCCGACGTCACCGACCTCTCCACCCTGCTCAAGCTGCCGCGCTCGACCGACGGTTTCTTCCTAGAGATACACCCCAAGCTGCGCCCGGTGGATACGGCGGTGGACGGCGTCTTTCTGGCCGGATGCTGCCAGGGTCCCAAGGACATCCCCGATACCGTCGCCCAGGCCAAGGCGGCCGCCGCCTCGGCGCTCATCCCGCTCCTGCGGGGCGTGGTGCCGGTGATCTCGGAGACGGCGGTGGTGGATTCAGAGATGTGCGCCGGGTGCGGGATGTGCGTGGAGGTGTGTCCCTATGGGGCTCCGGCCCTGGATTCATTGTGGAATGTCTCGCGCATCAACGCGGTGCTGTGCAAGGGGTGTGGGGCGTGCGCCGTCACTTGTCCCTCCAAGGCGATTCGATTGCAGCATTTCACCTCGGAGCAGATTCTAGCGCAGGTGGATGCGTTGGTGGGAGATTGATTTAACTACATTACCATTTTTTCAAGGGGGCAATATGGCTGAAGACAATTTCGAACCAAAGATCGTCGCCTTTCTATGCAACTGGTGTACGTACACCGGCGCTGACCTGGCCGGTACGTCGCGCCTGCAATACCCGCCCAACGTGCGCATCATCCGCTTGATGTGCTCCGGCTCGGTCGACCCGACCTATGTGCTCAAGCCGCTGCTGGACGGGGCCGACGGCGTGCTCATCGGCGGCTGCCACCCCGGCGACTGTCACTACCAGTCGGGCAACTACAAGGCGCGGCGGCGCATCATCGCGCTCAAAGAGATCGCCAAGCACGCCGGCCTCGACGAGGAGCGCGTCTGGCTGCGTTGGGTCTCGGCCTCCGAGGGCGGTCGCTTCGCTGAGACTGTCACCGCGATGACCGATTTCCTCAAAGAGAGAGGACCCAATCCTATGCGTCGGAAGTGGGCAGTGTGATGTGGAAGGAGATACAATGAGAGCTACGATACCTGTTGAGAACAACGATACACTGGTCGCTGTGCGCGGGTTCCTCAAACAATTGCTAGAGACCGGCGTGGTGGACGCGCTGCTGGTGCCGATGGAGACCCCCGCCGGCACGGTCACTCCTGCGCTGGTGAGCGACCCCGAACTGCTGGACGCCGCCGACCCGCTGACCCCGGTGATGGGGCTGAACGCGGCGCGCGTGACCGGTCACGTCTCCGTCCGCGAGCCGCGCGGCAAGATCGGCGCGCTGCTGCGCCCGTGCGAACTGCGGGCGCTGGTCGAACTGGTCAAACTCCAACAAGCCAGCCTGGACGACTTGGTGACCATTGGCCTGGACTGCCTGGGCACCTACGACGTGCCAGACTATGTGGCGATGCGCTCCAACGGCGGCGTGGACGCGGCGTCCTACCTGGTGACGGCCCGGAGCGGTGAACTAGCCCCACAGGCAGGGTATGACTTTCGTGACGGCTGCCAGATGTGCGAAAAGCCCCACGTCGAAGGGGCCGACATCGTGCTGGAGCTATTCGGCGCGGATTTGACCGCCGGTATCCCGGTCAGCCTGTCCGAAGAATTGGCCGAGAAATTGGATTTGGCTCCGGCAGATGGCAACGGGAAGCGGGACGAGGTGGTGAAAAAAGTGACCTCAGCCCGTACCCAGGTTCGCGACGACCGCTTCGCCGAAATCGGCCGGCAACTCGACGAGGAAGGCATAGAAGGCGTAATGGCCGCCTGCGTGCGCTGCCACAACTGCATGACCGTCTGCCCCTTGTGCTACTGCAAGACCTGCCTCTTCAAGAGTCCCGTCTTTGACCACGAACCGGCCCAGTATATGAGCTGGGCGCAGCGCAAGGGCGCCTACCGGCTGCCGGCCGACACGATGCTCTTCCACCTGACCCGTCTCAACCACATGGTGCTCTCCTGCGTCGGATGCGGGATGTGCACCAGCGCGTGCCCGGCGGATCTGCCCGTGGGACAAGTTTTCCGCGCCATCGGGCAGCAAGTGCAAAGCGTGTTCGAATACGTGCCTGGGCGCGACGTCGAAGAACCACTGCCGCTCGTCACATTCCAAGAGGACGAGTGGATGGAAGTGGGAGAGGAGTAGAAACTGTGGAAGAACAAAATGACCTGATCCCCATTTACATCATGGGCAAGCGTTACCTGGTGCCTTCTACATTGACGATCATGAAGGCGATGGAATACGCGGGCTACAAGCTCATCCGCGGTGTGGGCTGCCGAGGCGGCTTTTGCGGGGCGTGCGCCACCGCCTACCGCATCGGCGACGATCCCAAGCTCTACTTTGGGCTGGCCTGCCAGACAGTGGTGGAGGCGGGTATGTACCTGGCACAAATCCCGTTCTTCCCGGCCCCGCGCGCCACTTATGACATCACCCAGATGGAGCCTACGGCGAACACCTTGTTCTCCACCTACCCGGAGGTGTTGCGCTGCCTGGGCTGCGGGGCCTGCACCAAGGCCTGCCCCCAGGACATTGACGTGCGCACCTACATGGCGGCCGGAATGAAGGGGAACATCGCCGAGGTGGCCGATATCTCCTTCGACTGCATCATGTGTGGCCTGTGCGCGGCCCGCTGCCCGGCCGAGGAGGCTCAGTACAACATCGCTATCCTGGCTCGCCGACTCTACGGTCGCTACCTGGCGCCTCGGTCTGAGCACTTGCGGGAGCGATTGGAAGAGATTGAGGCCGGCAAGTTCGACGCCGAGTTGGAGGCGCTAAAAGGTCTGAGCAAAGAAGAACTGACCGCGCAATACAAGGCGCGAGATATTGAGCCAAAATAGGGGAGCGTGTGCAATGAGTATCTATTCGCCAGAAATGGAAGAATCCATCCGCAAGGTCGAGGCCACCCGCGCCCGGCGGATCAAGGAGACCGTCGCGGCGATGAGCCTGGAAGAACGAGAGGCCATCCTGGAGGGTTTCCACCCCGATTACAAAGACGAAACTTTTCATGCTATTCGAGTGGGGGTCAGCAAAGATCAGCGTATGCCCATCGAACTGGCCAAGATCGTCGAGGGACGCCCTCACATCGGGCCGGACTTTGACCTGAGCGCGCCCATAGCAGAGACCGACGTGTTGGTCATCGGCGGCGGCGGCGCTGGGGCCTCGGCCGCGCTCCTGGCACAGGAACAGGGGGCCAAAGTGACCCTGGCGACAAAGCTGCGCTTTGGCGACGCCAACACGATGATGGCCCAGGGCGGCATTCAGGCCGCCGACCGGCCCGAGGATAACCCTGCCATCCACTACCTGGACGTCATCGGCGGCGGGCACTTTACCAACGTCCCGGAGCTGGTGGAGGCCCTGGTGATGGACGCACCATTCGTCATCAAGTGGCTGGAAGACCTAGGGATGATGTTCGACAAAGAGCCGGATGGGACAATGGTAGAGGCTCACGGAGGCGGCACCAGCCGCAAGCGCATGCACTCGGCACGGGATTATTCCGGCGCAGAGATAATGCGCACACTGCGGGACGAGGTGCGCAACCGGGAAAATCCCGCGCAGGGCGCGCCCATTACCGTGATCGAGTTCTCCCCGGTCGTCGAATTGGCGCTCGATGGCGAGGGCCGGGTCGCCGGGGCAATAGTGATGAACCTGGAGACCGAGGCCTACCACTTTATCAAGGCCAAGGCGGTGGTGATGGCAACTGGCGGAAGCGGGCGGCTGCATTACCAGGGCTTTCCCACGACCAACCACCATGGCGCAACGGCCGATGGGATCGTGCTGGCCTACCGGGCCGGCGCGCCCCTGGGCTATCTGGAATCTATGCAGTATCACCCCACCGGCGCTGCTTTCCCTGAGCAGATCGTTGGCCTGTTGGTGACAGAGAAGGTGCGTGGGCTGGGGGCCAAGCCGGTCAACAAGCACGGCGAACTGTTCGTCTACCCTCTGGAGCCGAGAGACGTGGAGGCGGCGGCTCTCATCCGTGAGTGTCGGGAACGGAACAATGGGGTCGTCACCCCCACCGGGCAGCCCGGCGTCTGGCTGGATTCACCGATGATCGAGATCATTCACGGCCCTGGCACCATCCAGAAGGCGCTGCCGGCGATGGTGCGTCAGTTCGGTCGCTTTGGAATTGACATCACCCAGGAGCCGATGCTGGTCTATCCCACTTTGCACTACCAGAACGGCGGTGTACAATTAAAGGCCGATTGCTCCACCGAGGTGCCCGGCCTGTTCATCGCTGGCGAGGTGAGCGGCGGCGTGCACGGCCACAATCGGCTGATGGGCAACAGCTTGCTAGAGATCACCGTCTTTGGACGGCGCGCTGGGCGCTCGGCGGTGGCTTATGCACGGCAGGTGAAAGTGGGGCAGCCCTCGCTGGCCCACGTGGATGCCTGGAACCGAGAATTGGAAGAAGCGGGAGTGGATACGGGCGTTGTCTCCCCCATTCTGCTCCCCGACTATACGAGGCGGGAGTAAAAAACCGTCACAAGCACATCAAATCAGGAGGTCCGAAATGTACCCTCAGCAACCTCAACATGTATACTATGGTTCGCAGTACAGTGGGTGCCTCAAATTCGTCCTGTACGCCATATCGTTCCTTATCCCACTGGCCGGATTGATCGTCGGCGTGATCTTTCTCTCGCGCCCCGACCCCGAGTCCAAGAGCCTGGGACAGACTTGTCTGATACTAGGCATCGTTTCCTTTGTGCTGTCCTGCTGCCTGGGGCTAGTGTTTGGAATCGCGCCCGCGTTCATCATACCCTTTCTGGATTCGGGATACTACTACTAGTCTCAGTAGATCCAAATTCTCATAATCGAGGCACGGCAGGCGCGACGATCTC
>CAYMWP010000033.1:0-34162 GCA_964393895.1 uncultured Anaerolineales bacterium
ACCACCCGGCCCAGTTCCTGGGCGATGGCTCCTCGTTGCCGGGACGCTCCGGCAAACTCGACCGGCTGGGCGAGATGTTGGAGGAGGCGCTCTCCGTGGGCGACCGCGCGCTGGTGTTCACCCAGTTCGCCGAGATGGGCCACATGCTGCGGGCGCATCTCCAATCGCTGTTCGGCGTCGAGGTGCTCTTTTTGCACGGCGGCACGCCGCAGAAACAGCGAGATCGTATGGTCGCCCGTTTCCAGCGGGCCCACGACGCGTCTATCTTTATCCTCTCGCTCAAGGCCGGCGGCACGGGGCTGAATCTGACGGCGGCCAACCACGTCTTTCACTTTGACCGCTGGTGGAACCCGGCGGTCGAGAACCAGGCCACCGACCGCGCCTTCCGCATCGGGCAGACGCGCGACGTGCAGGTGCACAAGTTTATCTGCGCAGGCACGCTGGAGGAGCACATAGACGAGCTGATCGAGAGCAAAAAGGCGCTGGCCGAAAGCGTCGTCGGGGCGGGAGAGAGCTGGCTGACCGAGCTGAGCACCGACGAGTTGCGCGACGTGATGCAATTACGGAGGGACTGATGGCGAAACGACGGAGTTACTATGATAGCTACTGGCCGCGCTACGAAACGACACGCCCTATCGAAGTAGAGGACGGCATCAAGGCCAAGAGCCGGCGAGGCAAGTTCGTCGAGAACTGGTGGGCCGATCGCTGGATCAAGGCCTTGACCCGCCTGATGGATTCCGGACGGCTGAGCCGCGGGCGCAGCTACGCCCGGCGTGGTCAGGTGATCGAGATCAACGTCGAGCGGGGGCACATCTCGGCGCGGGTGCAGGGCTCTCGCCGCACGCCGTACAAGGTCAGCATCGCGTTACAGCCGCTGAACGACCGCCGGTGGGACAAGGTATTCGACGCGCTGGCAGAGCAGGCAATCTTTGCCGCACAACTCCTCAACGGCGAGATGCCGGCCGAGATCGACCAGGTCTTTGAGGCTGTCAAGGTGCCGCTCTTCCCCGCCGCGCGGGGCGATCTAAAAACCGACTGCTCCTGTCCCGATTGGGCTAACCCGTGCAAGCACATCGCCGCCGTCTACTATTTGCTGGGAGAGCGTTTCGACGAGGACCCATTCCTGTTGTTCGAGCTGCGTGGGCGGAGCAAGGACGATATCGTCGCCGCCCTGCGCGAGCGGCGCGTCCAGGGTGTGGAGGCAACAGATGAAGCCCCATACACACCGGATGACCTGATCGAAACGGTCGAGACGGTAGGATTGGAGCAATGCCTGGATCGGTACTGGGCATTTGGTTCCGAGGTGGAGGAGGTCGTGTTGAATGTCGCGGCGCCAAAGGTAGATATGGCACTGCTGAAACGGTTGGGAGTGCCCGAGTTTCAAGGGATAAGCGCCCAGAGTTTTCGGGCGCAGATGGAACGCGTCTACGACGGCGTGACAGAACGCGCCCTGGAGGTAGCCTTTGCAGACACGCCGGCTGCGGAGGAGGCATAGGGTGTATGAAAAAGATCAAGATGGACTTGGACGAGTTGATGTACATCTTTGACAACTCATCGTGGGAAACGAGCCATTACCTGGACCTGGAAACCGGCCAGGTGGTGATGATCACCGATGAGACACGTTGGGAACTGGAGCGCATCTACGAGGAACACGATCCTGAGGAACAGCCCTTCGATCTGGCTGAGATTCTCCAGCAACGTGATCTCCCTGAATGGCAGCGACAAACCTTGCTGGAAGCAGATCAGGTCGAGGCCCAGTATGGTTCCCGATACATCGGCGTGCCCCAGGCCGATTCCCACGAGGGATACCGGGATATGGAGAGATTCATCGTCACCGTCGAAGACGAGCGGCTGCAGGATCAGTTATGGCGGGCCATCAGCGGGCGGGGCGCTTTCCGCTATTTCAAGGACGTGTTGGCCGACCATTTCCACGAGCGAGAACGCTGGTTCGCGTTCAAGGACGCCCGGCTGAAGCAGCGGGTGCTGGACTGGCTGGAGTCGGAGGGCATCGAGCCGATCATAGAGCCGCCTGCAGGGGAGGCAGGTCATCCACCTCCCTCCGAACGCGCCCGGCTCATCGCCGAGGTGCTCCCATTTGTGCGTGCGGCCAGCAAACTGCCGGGCGTGCTCCGCATCGCCCTGATCGGTTCGCTGACCACCGACGAGCCGGACCCCAAGGACGTCGATATGCTGGTGACGGTCACGGATGAGGCGGACCTTGCGCCTCTAGCCAAGTTGGGACGCAAGCTGCAGGGACACGCTCAGGGGCTCAATCGCGGAGGCGAGGTCTTTCTGGCCGATCCCCAGGGCAACTATCTGGGGCGCACCTGTCCCTGGAAGCAATGCGGTCCGGGCATTCGCGCGAGTTGCGATGCCTTGCACTGCGGTCGGAGGCGTTACCTGCACGATGACCTGGAAGCGATCCGCCTATCCAAGGATTTGATCGCAGCGCCTCCGCTTGAGTTGTGGCCCGAGGTGGTAGCACGGGTGCCAATTCCTGAGGATGTGGAGAAAGCTCTGATTGTGCCGCTAAGCGATCTGGACTAATGCCGCCGCCACGATGTTTCACATCAGAGACCTGATCGAGAGATGTTCATAGGGATACCGCAATAAGTCGACTCAGTACCACACCCCCACATATAGGGAAAAATTGGGGGAAAGATCAAGTGTACCGTTTCGAGGTCTACCCCATCACGCTGGCGCGTCGCCCGCCCCCAGTCAATGTGCCGCTGCGAGAGCCCGACTCCGACGTGACGCTTGACCTGCAGGAGGTGTTCGCGCGTTGCTACGATAACGGCGGCTATGCTGACCTGATAGACTACCGCCAGCCGCCTGCGGCTCCGCTCTCGCCGGAGGAAGCGGCCTGGGTGGACGATCTCTTGAAGGGAAAGGAACTGCGCGACGACGCATGAGGAACCCATATCCCCTGGGCAAACTGCCTGCCGAGCACCTGGCCCGGCTTTTGAGCCGTCACGCCCCCTCTGACCCGCGCGTTATCCTGGGACCGGGCGTGGGGTGCGACGCGGCCGTCATCTCCTTTGCTGCCCATACCTCGCCGGAGGCGGGCCGCTATCTGGTCGCCAAGACCGATCCCATCACCTTTGCCAGCCGGGAGATCGGCTGGTACGCCGTGCACGTCAACGGCAATGACGTCGCCTGTACCGGCGCGACTCCTCGCTGGTTCCTCGCCACTCTACTGCTGCCTGAATCCAATACCGATGCGGTGTTGGTAGACGATATTTTCGACCAGATCTCTGGGGCCTGTTGCGAACTGGGGGCGGAGTTGGTGGGCGGGCACACCGAGATCACCCACGGCCTCGACCGGCCCATCGTCGTCGGCTGCATGCTGGGCGAGGTGGCCCCCGAGAGACTGGTGCGGTCCGACGGAGCCAGGCCGGGCGACGCATTGCTCCTAACTAAAGGCATCGCGGTGGAGGGAACGGCCATCATCGCACGGGAGATGCCCGTTGGGTTAGTAGGCTTGGATGAATCACTGCTGGAGCGCTGTCGTGGGTTTCTGTACGATCCCGGTATCAGTGTCGTGCGCGACGCGGCCGTGGCGACGGCGGCAGGGAAGGTGCACGCGATGCACGATCCCACTGAAGGCGGACTGGCGACCGGTCTTTGGGAGCTGGCCGAAGCGGCCGGAGTGGCTCTGGAGGTGGACGAGGACGCCGTCCCGGTTTTCCCCGAAACGCGAGTTCTGTGTGCGCAGGTGGGGTTGGACCCGCTGGGTCTGATCGCTTCCGGTGCGCTGTTGCTGGCGGTCGCTTCTGAGGACGCTGCTTCGATACTGACCGCGCTGAAAAGGGCGTCTATCGCGGCGGCGCGAATAGGCCACGTCGTCGAGCAGGAGAATCTGCAACCCGGCGCCACCCCTTCACATTGGCGCGTCGTGCTGCGGAGCGAGACCGGTAGCCGGCCTCTGCCTCGCTTTGAACGGGACGAGATCGCCCATTTGTTTGACTAGCTGCTGATTTCGCAGGCGGGTTCGAGTTTTCGGCCGCACCACTGTAAGGCGGCGCAATACACATACTGCTAGCGGGCGGTAGCGTGCGCACACTGACTTGCGTGGACTAGCAAGGTGGGATACAATCTGTGTACCGGAAGAGCCTCGGCTCGCCTCGAACAAATCAAAGGGCCGCCATTTCACGAGTTGACAGAGAGCGACATGTTCCACTCATCAGACAGGGTGCTCGTTGCCATAATGAACAGCCGGCGCGATTTCAGAATCGCGCGAGAAGAGGGCTGGTACCGCGTCCCCCTGAAATACGCGCCACAAAACGCAACCGAGGCGGACGTCCTGGCCTTTTACTTTACCAAAGCCTTTGGCGACGAGAAATGGTCCATCCGCTACTATGGGGCCATGCGCGGCCACGAGTTGGTCTACCGCCGCGATCTGTTCCCCGACGAGGTTGATCACCCCCGCGCCGACGAGCAATATCTCAAGCTCCAGATGGGGCCGCTGATCCAACTGGAACAGCCCATCCTCAGCCTGCGTTGGCGAAGGATAACGTTCATCGAAACTTCTTGGGACAGATTCGCCGCTGCCGAGGAGATCAATGACCTCTACGCCTCCGGCGCCGATGGCCTGTTCGTCACTCTCAAAGAGGCCGGGTTCTACCCTGAGCGCGAATACTTGATACGCGAGAGGGGGGTCAGGTACCGGGTGAACCTGGCAATACCCTGCCACAGCGGGACCGTCGCCATCACGACCGACGACCGGGCCGCCCCGCCTCACGCCCTGCGCAACCCGGATGTGGAGAGTGTGCGCCGGGCGGTCGAGCTACTGGACGGCCCCTTGCCCATTCACGGCACAGGAAAGTAAGATGATCTCCGATCCAGATAGCATAGCGTCAAAAGATCAAGAGCGTACTCGCCTTTCACTTTTCAACGTGCTCACGATCCTCACTCTGGTCGCCACCCTCGCTCTGAGTTGCTGCTACCTCACCGTCGCCATCAATCCTCACTTGCCCTTCAACCCCTTCCCTCCGGCTACCCGCGTCGCCCTAGCCACGATTCCCCCGACCCCAACGGCCTCACCTACGCCCACGCCTACCGAGACCCCCACCATCACTCCTACCCCGGAGCCTACTCCCACACCCATCGTCGGCGCTTACTGGACGACCGAGAGAATCGTCTCGAGTTATCCCCTGAAAAAGATCGAGGCGGCCGGAACCTACGAAGAGATCGGCCGGGCCTTTGGCGAGTGGTACCAGAAACAAGGTTTCTCCCCCCGTCCCCTCACTGTCGAGGAGCAAGAAACCGCCCGCGCCACGCTCGCCCTCTACAAAGATCTTTATCCTGGCGCTGTCGAACAGATGCGCGGTATCTATGCCGCTTACGATCTGAATCTGGACGACGTGAGCGAGGGCATCCCCGTCTGGGAGGATTGGTGGAGCTTTTTGCTGCCGGGCGTGGTATACAATCCCTTTTGCAGCGTCGCCTTTGCCCGACCAGAGATGACGGACGACGGTCACGCCCGCCTGGGCCGCAACAACGACTGGGCCAGCGCCATGCCACAGACTACCCTTGTCTTTGCCTACCCGGCGGGCGCCTACCCCGCTGTCATCATGACGGTCGGCGCGCCCAGCTTTACCGCCTTCGATGGGATGAACGACCGGGGACTGGCGCTCGGCGTCGCCGCGGTAGACGCAGCCGGCTATCCCAGCGACACGCATCCGGCGCTGATAGACCTGCAGGTCTATCGCATCCTCCTGGAGACCTGCGCCGACGTGGAGGAAGCTATCGGTGTGCTGCAAGAGACTCCCCTCGTCTTTAGCCCCGAATTCGGCACCCACGTCCTGCTGGCCGACCGCAGCGGCGCGTCCGCCGTCGTCGAGTTCCTGGACGAGGGAGTAGTGGTCAGCCGCGCCGACACCGCCTACCAGGTGATGACCAACAGCCATTGGGCCGGCCCCGCCGACCAGGCCGATTGTTCGCGCTACCAGGCCGCCGTCGGTGCGCTGGAGGATGGACGAGGGCAGTTGGATACTGAGGGAATGATGGAGGTGATGGCGGCGGTCCATACCTCCACGCAGTGGACCGTGGTCTACGACCTGCAAGACCTGACTCTCACCCTATCACTTCCCACCGACAATTTTACCAACCGTTACGAGTTTTCCCTGGCCGACTTTGTCTCGCGGATGGAGGCTCTGGGATTTTAGAAAATCTCTAGGGTCTGGCGTTATCTGAAACCAGTCCGTTGATTTCCTCGTCCCAGCACTCGCAGGCGGTGCGTGTCTCCTCGCCCCGAACCAGCGAACCGTCGTAGGGCATCACACTCTCGTGAGCCGTCCAACCGGAGAGCACCATCGGCGTCGGGCCGCTGCCAGCGGGGATCCACTCGCCGTTGTAGCGGCGGGCAAAGTGAAGGTGCGTCGCGTCAGCATAGCCGCCCTCGCAGGAGGGATGGCCAATACGTTGACCGCGCTCCACTACCGTTCCGGCCGCCACCCGATCCTGGGCATTGACGTGCATGTAGAGCAGCACCCACCCGCTCTGCTCAAAGCCGTCGCCGTCGAGGTCCACCAGCACCTCGCCGTGATCGCTGCGCAGCACTAACCCCGGCGCAGCGGCGGCGACCCACTCTTGCGAGAGTGTGCAATCCGGTATCTTGTCGCCTGGCACAAAATCGAGCGCGGCGCGGCCGCTGCCGTTTCCCCAGCCCCCGTGCGGCCCGCCGGTGAGGTACCAGGTGCGCCCGGCCTCCCACGGCAAGCGCAACTCTGGCTGCACCAGGTCAGGCGGCGTCAGCGGTTCCACCGTGTAGGCGAAAGGATTGCCAAAAAGACGCTCGTAGGTCGCCGGAAATCCAGCGGGGCCGACCAGCGTCAGCCATTCATCCCGGGTGGGGGCAAGTTCGGCCAGGCAGTTCTGCACGCCGGCGCTGCCCGGGTTAAGCCCCGGCGCGAACGAGGCGCGCATTCCGTTGGCCAAGCGCATTGTGCGCACGCGCATTGTGCGCACGCGCGCCGTCGTGCAGTCGCTTTCCTTCCAGCCGTAGTAGCCCTCGTTGAGCCGCACCGCTGCCCAACTCAACTGCTGGAACAACCCCTCATGGTAGGATTGGACGTGGCCCAATGGGAAGATGAGCGTCTCTTCGGCTGGCTGAGGCTGAGTGACCCATCCGGAGCGCAGTTCCAGGAGCGCCAGCAGCACCCGCGGCCCCACGCTAAAGCGCTGTGAGACGAGTTGCACGATCTCTGTCCCGCTGAGCGCGCGACCCTCGACCTGCTCGCTGTAGCCCGCCAGGTAGCCGCCCTGCCCGGCTACAAAGCCCGCCAGGTCAAAGTGGATATAGGCCGGACCGTAGACCAACTCGCTATCGGGGAGCAGCTTGAGGTACGGGCCGGTCTCGGCGGCGACGACGGGAATGTAGAGCACCTGACCGGTGCTGATGGCGTTTGCGTCGGATAGGCCACTGGCCGCGGCGATCTCTTCGACGGTGCAGCCGAACACGGCGGCGATCAGACTCAACGTCTCGCCGGGCTGCACGACATAAGTTTCCACGTCCTCGCCATTGGGAGTGCTGGCAGGCAGCGGGTTGGGGGTGGGCGTGCCCGCGTAGAAGCCGGGGTAGGCGGGAGAAATAACTACTGAGGGCGTGGGCGAAGGGGGGAGTGACGTAGGAGCAGGGGGCGGTCGCTCGACCGCGTCGGTCTCCTGTTCGGATGCGGGTCCCGCACAGGCAACCGTGACGCACAGCACGCATATCCCAGCCACGAGCGACCATCTCTGTGAGCGTCTCATTCTAGTCTTGTTCATCCGCCATCCCCCACCACAACAGAGAGGCTGCGGCGAGCGCGCAGACGGCGCCCACAGTTGCGTGCAAGCCTATGCTCTCCCAGCGCCAGAGCCACCCGCCCGCGACAGCGCCCAGCGCGCGGCTGATGCTGAACGAGGTCACGACGAGAGATAGGGACGAGGCGCGCATATCCGGCGCCAGTTCCGTCGCCAGCGGTAGCAGCGAGACTATGGTGAACTCGAACGTCAGCATCATCAACGCAACGCCGGCGAGGGCAGCGACCAATCCCAGGCCGGCGAGCCCCGGCAAAAGAATCAGGGTGACGGCCAGCCCGGCGAATCCCATCAACATGCTGCGCCGCTTGCCCAGCCGGTCGGTGATCGCGGACGCGCCAAGCTCGGCTGCGGCCTCGGCCAAACCGACGACGAGAGAGGCAACCCCTAGCGTGCTGATGCTCAGTCCGAACGTAGTCTCCAGCCAAGCGCCGTACACTATGAATGGGATCTCGTTCGCCAGTCCGAGAAATAGACTAACTGATAGAAGGACGATGACGGGACGGCGAAGCAGCAACCCACGCCAATCGCCGATCAGTGAGGCGACGGACAGGTTGCCACGATCGTGCTCGATGGGTCGTCGAGATGGCGGCAGATGGGCGCGCGTCAGCCAGGCAGCTAACAATCCCAAGACGCTCAAGAAGGCCCACGGCGCGCGCCAACCGAACCGCTCAATCACAAAGCCAGAGACCGGGACGCCCAACAGCCACGCGCCGGACCACGAAAGTTCGACGATACCGATAATGCGCCCGCGCTGGCGGTAGGGCACGCTATCGCCGAGGTAAGCATATACGGTTGGGTCGTAGATCGCCTTGGCGACGCCGTAAAACAAGAAAGCGACGGCGGCGACAGCGAACGCGCCGGTTCCGGTCAGCAGCAGGCCAGCCAGCGCGAAAATCAGCAGGGCGGCCGCCATAGTGTGGCGCCGGCTGTACCGGTCCGCCGCCGGGCCGACGAAGGGCGCCGCCATCATCCCCGCCATCCGCAGCGTGACCAATCCACTGGCCGCGGCCAGCGAAATGTTCAGCCCGCGCGCGATGCTCGGCAGGAACGGATAGATGATGCGAAAGGCCGTGTTGAGCACCAGGCGAGCCAGGAGAACGACCAGCAAGGGGGTTTTAGAGGCGGAGTCGACCGTCATGTTGTCTACGATAGGCACTGCCTGCGAGTCATTGCCCCACGGCCTGGACAGCTAACTCGGCGGCCTGGGTCAAATCGGCAGGGAGATCGTCTCCCTGAGCCAGCAACCAGGCGACGTCGTGTGGGCGAGAGGCCTCCATCAGCGCCTCCCACTCGGCCCGGTTGGCAACTGGCCTCCCTGCCCTGGTTCGCCAGTCGCGCGCTTTCCACTTTTTGACCCAGCTAGAAGCGCCTTTGGCCAGATACTTGGCATCGGAGTAAAAGATCACGCGGCAGGGCTGGGTCAACGCTCGCAGCGCCTCGGCCGCGCCACGAATGAGCATGGCGTTGGCCGTCGTCCCCGACTCGCCGCCGCTGAGCGTCTTGACGTGCTCCCCCGCACGCAACACTGCTCCCCATCCGCCGCGCCCCTCGGCGCCCCGGCAGGAGACCTTGACGCATATTTCGACGATGAGGCGGCCATCGTCGGCGAATTGACGCGCACTTGTTCCCCGGTAGGAGCGACGGAGATGAATAAGCGCCCGCCGCGCCCCGGTCGCCAACTGATCGGCCTGTTCGTTGAGGGGGTGTCCGGCGTGTCCCCTGATCCAGTGCCATGTCACATCGTGGGCCTGGGTCAGCCGGTGGAGCAAGCGCCATAAATCCTGGTTCTTGACCGGTTGATCCTCTCTGGTGCGCCAGCCGCGCCTGACCCAGGCCTCGATCCACTCGGTGATGCCCAGGCGCAGGTAACGCGAGTCGGTGTGGACGTTCACCCGGCAACGCCCTAGAAGGCTCTCCAGCAACGAGAGGGCCGCGGCGGCGGCGTAAAGCTCCATCCGGTTGTTGGTAGTATCCAGATCATTACCGCTGAGCGTCCACTCCCGATCGCTCCAGCGGATGATGACACCCCAACCGCCAGGGCCAGGGTTGGGGTCGCAGCCGCCGTCGGTGTAGACGTCCATCTGAGGCAGCGCGGCGTCACGCGGAGCTCTGGGTCCGGGAAAGGTCTGAGGCATAACTACTTTACGACCGCCATGCGAGTCAGAAAACTAATCCTCTCAAAAGCTCAAGATGGCCGGAGATCATGTGCTTGGATACGTGGAAGCCGCACCCTGCAGAGCCAGTGTGGGGCCGGAGGTATCATCTCAATAAACCGGGGTAATGTAAGGCGGAATGGCATTCCGCCTTACTTTTCCCCCAACTTTTTGAGAAGAGACAACCGGAGGTTGCACCAGATTTTTCGCAGATAAAGGCACACAAAATTAGCGTCCGCCCCGCAGGGGCGCCATCGGCGTTAATCTGCGTCCCCAATCTCGTCTCGTCTGCCCAGATGATGAGGGCCAGTTCACTCGAGTCGCCACACGCGCAGGTTGTCCAGGCAGACGGTGGTATTGCCCTCGCTGTACGTGGAGCCTCCCAGTCCGACGCGTCCCTCCGGGAAGCGGTCGCTGTTGACCTGGCCTATCAACACACCATTGACGTACAGAGAGACGACGCCTTCCAGGCGCTCCATGCTTAGATAGTTTGCGCCGCTCGGGCTGATGTTTCTGGAGACGGTCCAGTCAATCAGATTCTCCTGCCAGGAGCCATTTTCCAGCAGGAAGAGAGCGAACGTCTGATCGGACGGGGAAACCTCGTACCAGTAGATATTGTCTCCATCCGGGCCAAAGCCCAGGCCACACGTAGCGTCCTCCGCCCCCTCAAAGTAGCAGCCCACCTCGGCGACGAACTCGTCCGTGCGGAAAGGCTCGTACCACTCCCAGGCCGTAAAGTTGTCGCTCTTGATCAGCATGCAGTACTCGCCGCCGGCCGGGCTCATATAGAAGACGTTTTCAGTCTCTGTATCGAGTCCCCAGTTGTTGCGATTATCCTCGAACGCCTCCTCAAAGCGCAGCACGGCGTTGCCTGGCAGCGGCGTCTTGCCCACCACCGTCCAATTGTTCTTCTCGGGGAGAGAGATGTTGTAGACTATTTCGACGCTGCTATCGTCATCCTCCGCGGCCTTGATGTCGTACGTGCCGCGCGGCACGCCGTCCACGACGAAACTGGCGCCAGGCTCGATCACCTGGTCGCCCAGCCAATCCTCGCCCCAGGTGGCGGCATCGGAGAGGGCTATGTAAAGGTAGTAAATCGCGTCGTCAGAGTTGTTGACGACCTCGAACGAGGAGAGACCTGTGATGTCCCAGGTCATATCACCCTCTACCTTAGCCTCCCATGTGACTTGGATGGTTTCGTTGTTCTCATCCGCGGCCTTGACGTCGTAGGTGCCTTCAGGGATGCCCACGATGGTGTGCGTCTCTCCAGGATCGATCATCTCGTCTCCCAGCCAATCCTCGCCCCACTCGTCGGCATCGGCGGGTGATATATACACGTACCACACTGCCACACCCGAATTGTTAGTGATCTCGAGTGTCGTCCCTTCGGGTTGGGGCTGGGGCTGAGGTGTATTCGTGGGTATGGTGGTGGGAGGTTCCTCCACTATCACAGTGGGCGTCTCTCCGTCGCCCCCGCCGCACGCCAGCCCGGCCAAGACCAATACTGCCGCTGCCGCTGAGATCCAATGAATGTTTTTCATCTCTTTCCTCCTCTAATTTTGATAGGGCTGTGTTTCATTTCAGTAGAGACCCTAGACCTCGGAGGTCTTACCCAACTCATCTGAAACACACCCTTTTGACATGGATGTGTTTCACTTCGGTTGGAGGTAGTCTCGGTTTTCATATCGCGCTGTGGCAGGCGTGGCTACATTTTCGTGTAACACAGACTATCTCGACGGTGCTGCTCAGAGTGTAGCACACTGAGCGTAAAAATGCAACTGGAAGCAGTGCGCGCTGGAAATCATTGCTGAAAAGCGGCGCCCATCGCCGGGTTGAAAACCTGCTCTACTCCGCCTAATCACGTTTCACCAAATGCACCAGTTCCTTCAAATTGGTGGGGCTTATGGCCCGCTCACCCGCTTCGATCTCTCGCACCAGCGCCGCCAGCGCTGCATTGACGGGGGTCGGCACAGCCTTCTCCCGGCCTCGCTCCACCACGTAGCCGTTGAGAAAATCAATCTCAGCCCGGCGCCCCCGCTCAATGCTCTGGAGCATTGACGATTTGAGACGGCGGAATTTGGAGCCCACGACCAGCATGATGGCGTGCTTGAATACCAGATCAAAGCCCCAGCCGCCCGCGCGGCGCTCCGGGGGCAGGTAGAGCCGGTGAACGTCCAGTGTGCCGCCTACCGGCTCCAGTGATATCCCGTGCGCTTCCGCCACGTCCACCACCTCGCTAAAGATCGCCAGGGCCAGCCGCCGTCCGGCATTGCGCTGCAACATCTCGCCCAGCAATTGACCGGTCACAGCGCCCGTGGCGGAGGTGGCGCAATTGAGCGTCAACTTGCTCCACAAGACCCCATAAATGTTATCCGAGACTGTGGCCGGCCCGATAGACCCCAGCATAGCCCGGAGTTGCTGCACCCGGGCGGTCAGCCGGCCGTCCAACTCGCCGACGACTATTTCCCCTCGCGACGTCATCTCGTAGACGCCGGGCGCGTGCATCGTCGCGCCCCAGCCCACCAGGGCGCCGATCACCCGTTCCCGGCCCAAGATCGCGCTCACTCGATCCTCCACCACGCCGTTCTGGAAGGTGACGACGTATCCCTCTGGCGCCAGGATGCCCTTCACGTCCCGCACGGCCTGTTCTACGTCGGTGCCCTTCATCGCCAGATAGACCGCGTCGAAAGGCCCCTCAACCTCGTCCAAATACTGGAAGGTATCTACGGGCAAGTTCCACTCCCCTTCCGGTGTGGTGATGCGCAACCCGTCTGTATTTAGCGCCTGGCAGATCTCCTCGTTGCGAGTGACGATCACAAGATCGTGCCCTCCCCGCAACAACCCTCCGGCGATCACGCCGCCCACGCCGCCGCAACCCATAAGCAACAACCGTTGCCTCTCACTCGTGCGCAATGTCATTGAATACGTCTCCTTTTCTTTTCTTCCGGTTGACCCGGCTTGGATTACATCGCATTATACACGTTGGGCAGAGATACACAAATCGCAAGTTGTCCTTTTCCGCCAGATGTCGTACAATGTGCCAGAGGTGCGAGACTATATTCACTGCTCATCTCATCACACTGAACCGCACCCGAGCCCAGACCAGAAGCAAAAGTACCAACCTCTGTCTCAGGTGGGATGTACCCGGGACGGGGACTTGCAAAAAAGGAAAGGTGATCAGAGATGAATCGGCAATCACTCTCGAGCCACGAGATCGAGAATACCGACCTGCGCGCAGCCCTCGATGCCGTCGTCCTTAGGAACCTATCCCCTGTCTCGGCCGGCCTGGGTGTGCTCTACGTTATCTTTGGTGTGAGCCACCTTTTGGTGCTGCCCGGTGACGTGACCGTCCCGATGAGCATCGCGGCGGCCGGGACTGCGGTGGTGATCCTCGGCTTCTACGTCGCGCTGAGGTGGTGGGCGCCTCCCGCCCGCTGGGCTCACCCGATTGGGGCGGGTATCGCGGCCCTGGCCCTGTTCAATTCTTTGCTCCACCTCCACCTGACCTCGGAACCTCAGCAGAGCACCAACCTGATGCTGCTGATCGCGGGGATAGGGTTTCTATTCCTGTCCCCGCGCTGGCTTGCCCTGGTGCTGGCGGCGACACTTGCCGGATGGGGAATCGTCGTGTGGGCGTCGCCCCCGTCGCCCGCCTGGCTCCACTTTGGATTCGGCATGCTCACGGCGACTCTGCTCTCTGTGCTCGTCCACACCGTCCGGGTCCGCACGCTCCAACGGCTCGAGGGGTTGCGACTCCAGGATGAACGCCGGAAGGCGGAACTGGACTCGGCGCTGCGTGCCGCGCGGCACAGCGAGAGCAGGTATCGAGATTTGTTGGAAGAAGCCAACGACCTCATCCAGAGCATTGCGCCCGACGGCTCCATCCTGTACGTCAACCGCGCCTGGCGTGAGACTCTTGGATTCGGCCAGGAGGAAATCGCTGGCCTCTCGATATTCGACGTCATCCACCCCGACAGCCGGGAACATTGCCGGGCGGTGCTGGAACGCTTGACCACCGCAGAATGTTCCGAACGTCTCGAAACGACGCTCCTGACCAAGGGTGGGGAGGCGATCGCCGTCGAGGGCAGCATCAACTGCCAGTTCGAGGATGGCCTCCCCGTCGCCACCCGAGGCATCCTCCGCGACGTCACCGAGCGCAAGCGGGCCGAACAATCACTTCAGCGCCGCAACCGGGAACTGGTCGCCCGCAACACGGTGGCCCAGGCCCTATCAACCTCCCTGGAGCTGCATGATCTTTTGGACAAGGTTCTCTCGAGCGCGACCGAATCGCTGGGGTTCACCGGCGGCCTGGTCTCTCTGTCCGACGAGCGCACGGGGAGACTTGCGCTTTCCGCCCACACGGGCCTTCCGCCAGCCCTCATCGAGCAGCTCCAATCCTGTGGGCTGGAAGGCACGCTCTGTGACTTGGTTTATCAAAGGGACGAGCCTCTGGGCCTGGAAGACCTGGGCGAGAGAGCGCCGCTGGAAGTGGACGGCCTCTTGCAGATGGGCCTGCGGTCTTATGCCGGCGCGCCGATCCGCCACAAGGATCGCGCGTTGGGCACCTTTTGTCTCTTCGATTCCGCTCCCCGTCCCATCTCGGAAGCTGACCACGCCATGCTGACCGCCATCGGCCAACAGATCGGCGTGGCCGTGGAGAACGCCCGGCTCTTTGAGAGCGCCGTGCGTGAGCGGGAGATAGCCCAAACTCTGCTCAATACCACTGAGGCGTTGAGCACGACGCTCCAACTCGACAGGCTGATCGAGCACGTTCTCGACGAGCTCCAGCGAGTCGTGCCCTACGACGTGGCTTCGATCTGCCTGTTGCACGACGGACACTGCCAGTTGGCTGCATCCCGCAGCCCGGCGCACGCCCCCTCGTTCGAGCAAGATTTCGCCCTGAAGGAACACCCCCTGGCGCGACGGGCCGCGGGCGAGCGACGGGCCGTCGTCGTCTCCGACGCACGCGACATGCCGGATTGGCCCACCGACGGGGAACTGCCCCCACCACGCTCCTGGCTGGCCGCGCCGCTGATCGCCAGGGACGAGGTCATTGGCGTGTTGACGCTAGGTTCCAATCGCCCTGACCTGTACGACGACGATGCGGCCCGGCTGGCCTCCGCCTTTGCCCGCCACGCGGCCCTGGCGGTCGAGAACTCGCGCCTGTACGGGCAGGCTATGGCCCAGTTGCGTGAGATGACCGTTCTGCAAAATGTGACGGCGGCTATCTCTTCGACGCTGGACATTGACTTGATATTGCCCTACGTGGCCCGCAGCCTGTGCGAGATTCTGAACAGCACCAGCGTCGAGATCTATGGCTTGGATGAGAAAAACAACGTCGCCGCCCTCCTCGCCGCCTACGCGGTCCCTGCGGCCACCGGGGAGGAGAAAAGCCAATCGGAACCGGGGCGCATCGAATCGTTGGCCGCTCTGCCGGCTACGGCGGAGGCTCTGGCCCAGCGCCGCCCATTGCAAACGCGAGCCGATGACCCGGCAGCAGAACCGGGCGAGCGTGACCGCTTGAAAGCTCACGGTGCGCTGTCGGTGTTGCTCCTACCGATGGTGACGCACGATCATGTCCTGGGCTTTGTCCGCATCTGGGATAGCAGTATCCCCCGCCAGTTCACCGCTGGGGAAATCGCAACTGGCCAAACACTGGCTCACCAGGCGGCCGTCGCAGTAGAAAGCGCCCGCTTACTGACAGAGACACAAGCAGCCCTGGCCGAGACAAAGGCGCTTTACCGCGCCAGCAGCTCACTGATCGCTCAAGAGAGCCTATCTAACGTGCTACAGACCGTGGTAGACGGCGTGGTAGAAGCGTTGCCCGCTGACAGGGCTACGCTGATTACCCTGGATCTGGAAAAGCGGCGGCTGACCAACTTTGTCAAAGGCGGCCCGGGCGCAGAGCGGGCGCTCCCTATCTCATTCGCCGAGCTGTGGGAGGGGTTGAGCGGCTGGGTGCTGCGCGAGTTGAAACCGGCTCTGTCTCCCAAGGGAACGCCCGACCCGCGAGAAAGCCCTCAGGTGCAGCAACGTCGCCGGGAGACCGAATGTGGATCCATCATCGCGGTGCCGTTGTTGTATCGGGGCAAAACACTGGGCACGATGACCGCCATCAATCGCCCGGACGAGAGAGACTTTACCCAGCAGGACGTGGAGTTGATGATGGCCCTGGCCAACCACGCGGCGGCGGCCTTGGAGAACGCTCGCCTATTCGAGGAGATTCAGCGCCGCGCGACTCACTTGGCCGCCGCTGCCGAGGTCGCCAGGAACACGGCCGCTACCCTGGGTGTGACCCAGTTACTGGAAGAGACGGTGCGTCTCATATCCGAACAGTTTGGCTTTTATCACGCCAGCGTCTTTTTGATGGACGACGAGGAGAACGAGCTCTACGTAACCGCCGCCACCGATAGCTTTTGGGAGATCATCCCCGAGGGATACCGCCAACCGGTGGGCAGGGGGGCGATTGGGATGGCGGCGCAGACCGGGGAGACCGTGCGGGTTGCCGACGCCTCCGACGACCCGGTCCCCTATCGAGTAGGAAGGTGGCTCTCACCTTCCTCGCTCTCGGTACCGATCAGGTTTGGCGAGCGGGTGACTGGGGTTTTGGAGGTAGAGGCCGACATCCCCCACGCCTTTGACGAGAACGACCAGACGGCCTTGGAGCTGATAGCCGATCAGATCGCCGTCGCCATTCAGGAGGCCCGGCTGTTCGAGGAGATCGAGGAACGCCGGCTTTATCTCGAGGGAGTGCTGGGAGCCGCGCCGGACGCCGTCGTCACCCTGGATGCCCGGCACCGCATCATCGAGTGGAACGCCGGCGCGGAATGGTTGTTCGGTTACTCGCGGGAGGAGGTGGTGGGGAAGGATCTCGATCCCTTGATCACCACTCCCTCCACGCTCGCAGAAGCGGTCGGCTTCACCGGTAGGGCCATGGGCGGGGAAGAGTTGCCGCCTATGGAGGCGGTGCGCTATCGGAAAGATGGTTCCCCGGTAGACGTCATACTGGCCGGATCTCCGATCCTGGTAGGGGATGAATACGTCGGGGCAGTCGCCGTCTATACTGACATCACCGAGCGCAAGCGGGCAGAGAGGATGTTGAAGGAATACTCGGAGCGGCTGGAAGAGATGGTCGAGGAACGCACGCGGGAACTGCGCGAGGCTCAAGGAAAACTCCTGGCTCAACAACGCCTCCAGCAGGAACTCGAAATGGCCGCCGGCGTCCAGGCCAGCCTACTGCCGGACCAGGTGCCCTCTCTCGACGGATTTGAGATCGCGGCCGCAGCGCTGCCAGCGCGGCACGTGAGCGGAGACCTGTACGACTTTGTCGTAAGCGATTCGGAAGCCTGTCACATCGTGTTGGCCGATATCTCTGGCAAGGGCATCCCGGCCGCGCTGCTCGCCTCGACGGCGCGCGCACTTTTGCGCACCGAAACGGAGCGCAGTGACTCGCCGGCCGTCATTCTCTCCACTCTGAACCGCCTGCTCCACCGCGACCTCGAACATGCCGAAATGTTCATCACTCTCATCGCCGCCCGGCTCGATGTGCGATCCGGCGTGCTCACCTATGCCAGCGCCGGTCATACCGAGACCCTGTGGTGGCGGCAAGGTAGCCGGGACTGCCACACGCTTCCCTCCACCGGATTGCCCATCGGCATCTTTGCCGAAACCTCCATCGCTGAGGAATTCGTCCGCCTAAGACCGGGCGACGTGCTCCTCTTTTACAGCGATGGCATCACCGAGGCAGCCAACCCGCGCCATGAGCGCTTTGGTATGGAGCGCTTCACCGCCCTACTGACCGATCACGCGGACTCGCCTGCCTCCGAGTTGTGTGAGACCATCGTCGAGGCAGCCGAGACGTTCCGCGCCGCTGCGCCTCGCTCCGACGACCTGACGCTGGTCGTGCTCAGAGCTCTGCCGCGCACTGTTTCCTTTTCCTATCCCGCCAGGTTGGATCATTTGAGCGAGGCGAGAGAGCTGGTGAGGCAAGCCGCCTCGGTGTACGGGGATGACTTTGCCTCTCAGATGAAACTGGCGGCGTCCGAGATCATTGCCAACGTCATCCGCCACGCTTACGGCTCCTCCTCCGGGGAGATGCGCGGCGAGATCTCTTTGCTGCCCGATCAGATCCAACTGGATCTGTACGACCAGGGAGCCTCCTTCGATCCTGCCGCGCTGCCGGAGCCAGACCTGGGCGAGTTGCAAGAAGGGGGGTACGGTATTCACATCGTGCGTCAATTGACCGACGAACTCAGCTACACCCCTGGTACGTCCGCAGGCAATCGCTGGCGGCTGGTCAAACGGGCCACGGGATAAGCGGACGAACAAAACGTAGCCGGGGACAAATCTCGGAGATTCGAGGTAAACTCATGCCTACAGAACCGCCCGTCGTCCTCATCACACCTCAGGCCAAGACTGCCCTGGAAACCGAAGCGGAGCGAACCAGCGTCGGCGGAGACGTCACGGGTGGGCTTTTGTTCGGCCGCCCGGTGGACGATCTCCATCGCCTGGTGGTCAGTTCTATGCGCCCTCGCCCCGAGGTCAACTTTGGCCGGAAGGACTTTTGCCTGAGTCAGTCGCGCTCGTCGCAGCAACTGGAGCACGCCCAAAAGCTGCACCCCGAGGCGCATTACTGCGGCGTCTGGTACGTCCACCGCACGCCAAACCAGGAGTTGACCGACCAGGAATGGGTTCAGGCCCAGGGTGTGCTGGAAGACCCCGACTATCGCTTCAAAGACCTGGTCTGCCTGGTGGTCTGCCTCTACTTTGGCGAGTTAAATGTCTATGCCTTTTCCTTCAACCTCTACCAATCGGCCCGCGGCCAGTTTCCTGCACCAACCCAGCTACAGTTGACGACGGCCTCACCCGCGACACGGGCCCAAGTCCAAACGACCCAACCGCCCAGCCCGCCGCCCCCCACTGACTGGTACAAGTCCCCCAACGTCGCCGGGCGGCTTGACCTGGAGCGCAAGTGGCTGACGCGCAAGTACCGGGTCGAATCGGCGGTGGCCCCTGGCGGGAAAGTGATATTCCGGCTGATGCCCAAGGAGGAGCACGAGGATATGGTTTTTTACATCTCCTGCGAGGCCGGCTTTCCAGACAAAGCCCCGGCCGCCTTTCTATCTATCCGCGGCGACCAATATCCATTGTTGAGCCCTGGTCTGAATGAGTGGTCGGCGGAGCAGTCGTTGATCAAGGTGGCCGATGACCTGGTCGAGTGGCAGGTCCGGCTGCTCGATCAGCAGATAGAGGCGGCCGAGGAATCACTGGCGCGGGGAGAATATCAGAGAGCATCTGATCTACTGGTGATGGTGCTCCTGATAGATCCGCGCAAGCCCCGCGCGGCCCGCCTGCTGGGACAGGTGCAAGCAATGCTGGGGAGCGAGTAGTGGAGACCTAACCCTGATGCAGTTCAGTTGGGGCTCGCGTTATCCAAGTCAACAATTTTGTATCATCTCAATAAACCGGGGTAATGTAAGGCGGAATGCCATTCCGCCCTTTTCCCCCAACTTTTTGAGAAGAGACGCAATTTTCATTATGATGTCATGGGCAAGTGGATTGGAGGCTTTAGCCGGATTTGGAACGTCGAAAAGCGCCGGCTGAAGCCTCGAATCCGGTCAAATGGAAATTGCTGTATCAAAAGTCGTAGCCGCGATTTCTAAATCGCGGCTACAAAACGGGAATCACTGGTAAAGGGGTTTGGGACGCTGACCTCACATGGAGCGAAAGCGGCGAATGACCGTGGCCTCGTTGTGCATCACCAGCCGGTCGCCTACTTCCAACTCCTCGTAGGGTTTCTCCCAGTCCTCGCGGGCGGGACGCGGGAAGATGTTGACCTCTGTTCCCACCTTGGCGTACCGCTGGTCAACGTAGGCTTGACCCACCAGGTAGCCCTCGGTGTCCATCGCGCAGGAAGTCACCTCGCCGATGACGCGCCCGTGGCTCTCGGTCGCCACGTCCCCCTGTTTGGGCACCCGCACCCCTTTCTCTGCGATGCGAAAACGAATCATCTCCATCTTGCGCTCTCGTGCGTGCTCAATGTACGGACGCCGCCCGACGAAGAAGGATTTGCGCAGTTTGACGTAGCCGGCAAAGCCCGCGTCGTCGGGGCGCAGATCCAGCGGCCCGGCCAGTTCGTGGCCGTAGAGCGGCAGGCCGGCCTCGATGCGCAGACTGTCGCGCGCCCCCAGGCCGACGGGCCGCAGCCCAAACGGAGCGCCCACTTCCATCAACCGCTCCCACAACGAAAGCAGCGCGTCGGGATGGACAAATAGCTCGAACGCCATCCGCTCGCCGGTGTAGCCGGTGCGGGCGACGATCAGGTCGAAGAAACCTCCCGGCGCCTGGGCGGACGGGATGCAGGCCTCCGTCACACCGGTGCGCCTCAGCCCCAGCAACCGTGCCCGAATCTCGGCGATCGGGTCGGACGCCGGCGCCGCATCGAGGAGGGCCAGTAGAATGTCGCGGGAGCGGGGCCCCTGGAGAGCGAGGTCGGCCAAGACAGCGTCGCCCAGGTTCCGCAGCTCGGCCCGGAAGCTGGAACGCGCCCAGGGTCGCCCCTCATCTATGCGCGCCTTTCCCTCGTTCACCGCCTGTAGCCAGGCCCAATCCTTCTCCTCGTTGGCGGCGTTGACGACCAGCAAGTAGCGGTAAAAGTCGAGCATATAGACCATCACATCGTCTACGACCCGCCCATCGGGGGCCAGCAGGTAAGAGTATTGTGACTCGCCAGGCCGGAGCATTTTGACCTCGTTGGTGGTAGTCAGGTTGAGAAAGTAGGCGGCGTGGGGGCCGCTGACCTCGATGATTCCCATGTGGGCGACGTCGAACAGGCCGGCCGCGCCCCGCGCGGCCCGGTGCTCGTCGCCGATGGAGGTGTACCACAGTGGCATCTCCCACCCGGCGAAGGGAGCCATCCTGGCCCCGTGTTTCACGTGCCAATCGTAGAGTGGAGTGCGACGCAGAGGCCCCTCCCCCACTTCCTGCCACTCAAAGGGCGGGAGTGGATCGGCGGCCGGGTCGGCGTAACCGGCCGCGGAGAGACCGATGAAATAGGGCTTGTGGGAAACCGGCGGGGTGAACTCTTCGTCCAGGCTGGCCAATGCGGGGATGGCGTCGTCGGCGGGTCCCAGATCGCGCACGACGACCGGCCCCGGCAATTTGGCCCACGGGTCGGCGTCGTCAAAACGCGCGTACCCATCGGAAAGGTGGCGCAGCCAGGCGACGACCCGGCGCACGTGTTCAGCCGGCGTGATCAAGTGGTAACGGTCGTGGCCGGAGCCAGGGCGCTGGACCAATCCAGGGCTCATCGCCTTCCCGTCCCACTCCAGCAGCGCCATCGCCCGCCACTCCCCCTGGACCAGGTCGCCGGTGTCGGTCGGCGTGACCTGTTCGACGAAGGAGGCGGCCCTGCTGCCTTGGATCTCGATCAGCCCATACCGTTCCTCCCGCTGGCGCAGCTCTGGCACCAGGCAGTGATGGGGATAGCCGCTGCAAGGAAGCTCAAAGTCAATCCCGGCTCGTCCGGCCAGGTCGGCCACCTCGACCCGCAGACTCTCCAGCGCATCAAAGTCTATCTTGCCCCGGTAGATCGGCCCGCGCACTCCGGCGTAGGCGACCGGTTCGGTGTTCTCCATCGTGCGGGCGATGATGTCGGCTATCAGCTCCATCTCCGGCTCTCGCAGGCCGCGCTGAGTGACCCAGGGAGTGCCCAGCCGGATGCCACTGGGATAGGCGGCGGTCTCGTCACCGGGGATGGTGTTCTTGTTGACCACGATGCCCACCATGTCGAGGATGGCCGCCGTGACGCCGCCCATCAGTGGAGTGTCGTCCCGTCCGCGGACCGTCTTGCAATCCAGCAGGAGCAGATGAGTTTCTGTGCCGCCGCAGGGGACGCGCAGCCCGCGCGCGGTGAGTGCACGGGCCAGGGCGGCGGCGTTAGCCACCGTCTGGTGCTGGAGAGCGTGGAATTGCTCCGTCTGCGCCAATTGAAAGGCGACCGCCATCGCCGCGAACTTGTTGACGTGCGGCCCGCCTTGCAGGCCGGGAAAGACGGCGTGGTCGATCCTGGGCGCCAGGGCGGGATCGGTGGTGAGGATGCAGGCCCCCCGCGGGCCACAGAGTGTCTTGTGGGTGGTGAATGTCACCACGTCGGCGTAACCCAGCGGTGTGGGGAACGCTCCGGCGATCACCATGCCGGCCACGTGGGCGATGTCGGCCAGGAGGTAAGCGCCCACCCGGTCGGCGATCTGGCGGAACTTGGCCCAGTTGGGCAGGCGGGGATAAGAAGTGTAACCGGCGATGATCAGCTTGGGCCGATGCTCTAGCGCCAGTTCCTCGATCTCGTCATAGTCGAGCAGTTCTGTCTGCGGACTGACGTGATAGGAGACGGCGTTATAGAGCCGGCCGGACAGATTGACCGGGCTGCCGTGGGTCAGGTGGCCGCCGTGAGGCAACGCCATTCCCATGATGGTATCACCCGGTTTCAGCAGCGCCTGTTGGACGGCAATGTTGGCCGGCGCTCCGGATAGAGGTTGCACGTTGACATAGATCCGATCGGCGGTGATGGCGGTAGTGGCAAAAACCTCTCCACAGCGACGGCGGGCCAGGGCCTCGATCACGTCGGCATACTCCACGCCCCGATAGTAACGCCGGTCGCCGCGACGGCGGTAGTAGGCCAGGTGATGTTCATAGTCCAGGATCTCTCCCTGAGTCAACCAGCGAGTATCCGGGTCGGGATAGCCTTCGGCGTAGATGTTCATCAGCAGAGAACCAAGCGCCTCCCGCACCGCTCGCGAGGCGCTGCTCTCCGAGGGGATCATGATCAGCTTGCGGGCCTGTCGTTCTTTCTCCAAGTCAATCAATTGAGCCACGTCCGGATCCAGCGCGTATAGATCGTCACGAAAGAGAAAGTCGTCGCTCATAGTAACCTCCCATAGTTCCTCTGAAGAGAAGTAGAAGGCTCGGTCGGGAGACCTTTGCCCAACGAGGGTATTCTACTAACCCCTGCTCCGATGTCAAGTGACCGTAGGGCGGGTCTCTTGCCTATGGCTGAGAATCAGCCCGCGGTGCAGGTGTAAAAAACTCGGCACGAATTCACGGCAGTCTGTACCAAGTGCAGACTTTGGTCAGCTTCCCAAACGCCTGCGCCAGGTGATCGTGGGTCGGTTGGATACGTCCTGCGCTCCAACGGCTACGGTCATCGGCGACGACGCGCCAAGTGGCGCTGTGCCAAGCGGTGCCAGCACGACCCGGAGATACCGGCGCCCCCGTGCGACTACCTGGAGCCCTTGACCCGCTGCGCAAGTCCTGTCTTGCTGTGGCTTGACATATCCTCTGAATTACACTACACTGTTTCCTGAGGCGAGGTGGCCTCGTGGAGGCTGCGCAAAGCAAGTTCAAGAAGGAGTGAATAGCGTGGAAGGAAAAACTATCTTGGCCGTGGAGGATCACGAGACTCTGCTGAAAGCTATACGGGACATCTTGGAGTCGGAAGGCTATACTGTCGTCACAGCCACTGATGGTGTAGAGGCGCTCGAATTGATGGAAGAAACTTTCCCCGACTTGGTCGTGGCGGACATCATGATGCCCCGTATGGACGGGCACAAACTGTACAAGGCGATCCGCGCCCGGCCAGAGTGGGTGCGCATCCCCTTTATCTTTTTGACCGCCAAAGCGGAGCACGAGGACATATTGAAAGGGAAAGAGTTGGGAGCCGAGGATTACCTCACCAAGCCCTTTGACCCGCAAGAGTTGGTGGTGGCAGTCGGCGCCCGGCTGAAACGGGCCCAGGACATTTACCGTGCTTCGGAAGCAGAGTTTGACCAACTCAAGCAGCAGATCGTCACCGTTCTGGGACACGAACTGCGCACGCCTCTTACCTACGTGATGGGCTACACAGACCTGGCGCTGGAGGACGTGGCGTCTCTCTCCACCGGTGAACTCCAGAACCTCTTGTTTGGCGTCAAGCAGGGCGCCGACCGGTTGACTCGAATGGTGGAAGATTTCTTGCTCCTGATCAGGTTGGATTCCGGCCAGGCGCTGAACGAATTCAACACGCTGGTTCACGTGCACGCTGATTGGGGGGAGGTCGTAGAGAGCGTGGCCCGCGAGTATGAAGGGCAGTCTGCGACCCACGGCGTGACGCTGGAGGTAAAAGTGCCCTCTGATTTGCCACCGCTGCGGTTGTGTGAACATTTCTTTGCGGACGCGCTCGGCCGGTTGATAGATAACGGCATCAAGTTCTCCAGAGACAGGGGGAAATCGGTGAAGGTGGGCGTGCGGAGCCTGGGCGAGTGGGTGGAAATAACCGTTCAGGATGAGGGGGTGGGTATCTCGGCCGCAGAAATGCCCCACCTCTTTGAACGTCTCCGGCAGATCGGTCGGGAGGAGATGGAGCAACAGGGTCGGGGTCTGGGGCTGGCTATCGCCCAGGAGCTGATCCAGCTCCACGGTGGAGAGATCGTGGTGGAGAGCGAGTTCGGCGCAGGTTCCACCTTTACTATTCGGCTGCCGGCGGCTGAGTAGCTTGACAATGCCGCCTCTAATCCAAGGCTCTCAGCCTTCGTCCCCCAGGGTGTGTTCTCCAGGCCAAGCTCGCTCGGGAGGTCCCTGGCCTGGCTGGCCACGCTATGCTTGATCATCGTCTCCGCATCGCCATGTTGAGCGTGCACACCTGCCCGCTGGCCGTGTTGGGCGGCAAAGAGACGGGCGGGATGAACGTCTATGTGCGCGACCTCTCGCGCGAGTTGATCCGGCGGGGGCATCTCGTGGACGTCTATACTCGCTCGCAGGACGCCAGCCTCCCGCGCATCAGCAATGGCTTGGGGCCAGGGGCGCGCGTGCTTCACCTCCCCGCTGGCCCCGAGCACCCCTACGACAAGCACCTGGTCTACGACCACCTGCCCGAGTTCGTGGACGGCGTGCTGGCGCAAGCGGAGGCCGACCCCATCCGCTACGACGTGCTGCACAGCCACTATTGGCTCTCTGGCGCGGCGGCGCGGGAATTGCGACGCCGCTGGGGCACGCCCATCGTGCACATGTTCCACACGCTGGGCCGCATGAAAAACGCCGTGGCCCGGCAGCCGGGGGAGCGGGAGACGGCGCGTCGCATCCAGGTCGAAGGGGAGATCGTGCGCTTTGCCGACGCCGTGATCGCTGCCACGCCAGTCGAGGAGGAGCAGTTGGTGCGTCTCTACTCCGCCGATTCGGCCCGCGTCCGCGTCATCTCACCCGGCGTTGACACGGAACGTTTCCATCCTATACCGGCGGCTTATGCCAAGGAGCGCCTCGGGTTGCGCCCCGATTACCGTACCATTCTGTTCGTCGGGCGCATTGAGCCGTTGAAGGGGATTGATAACCTGCTGCGGGCCATCGCCCGCGTCGTCGAGCGCAGGCCCGAGCTGCGCGCGGGGCTGTGCGTGCCCATCGTCGGCGGCGACCCCGACCGCGTCCGCGAGGACGACGAGATGGTGCGCTTGCAGGAGTTGCGGGAGGAGTTGGGCATCGGCGACGTGGTCACCTTCCTGGGGGCCAAGGACCAGGACACGCTCCAGTATTACTACTCGGCGGCCGAGATGGTGGTGATGCCGTCCGATTACGAGAGCTTTGGCATGGTGGCGTTGGAGGCGATGGCCTGCGGCGCGCCCGTGATCGCCTCCGACGTGGGGGGGCTATCCTTTTTGGTAAAGCAGGAGCGCACGGGCTACCGCGTCCCCGCCCGCGACCCGGCGGCGCTGGCGACCAGGATCGCGCGGCTGTTGACCGACGAGGGGCTGCGGCGGCGCATCGGGCAGCGGGCGGCTTGCTGGGCCGAAGCGTATGCCTGGCCGCGCATCGCCGATAGGATCGAATCGTTGTATGGGGAGCTGGTCCACAATCAGGCGTAACGCGCCTCCCCCCTGTACTGTCGTCGTACGCTCGCTCGTCCCCATCTCAGTTGTACGGTAAAATGCGTTCGTCTTCACTTGCTCCAATCCGAAAGGGGGGATGTTTCTATGAACGAGAGTCAGGATAACGATCTCACCCACACATTGCGCGAGCGCGGCGCTCAGTATGTCGTCGGCGCAACGGGACAGCCGGTTGCCGTCCTATTGACGCTACAGGAGTATGAGCACGACCTGGATTTGCTGGACGACGAAGCCAGCAGCCAGGATGCTGAGCTTGCAGCGCGCCTGGTTCAGGCCGCCGAACAACCCACCGGTGAAGAGCGTCAATCCTTTCGAGATTACCTGCGCCAGCGTGAAGCGACCCGTGCCAAAGTATAGAGTTGAACTCCTCGACCGGAAGACACACCGGCAGCTTGATCGCATCCACGAGCCAGATTTCACACGCATTTCCAGGGCAATTTTGGAATTATTAGAGGACAACCCACGCCCACCGGGGTGCCGCAAGCTGAGCGAGTTGGAAGGATGGCGCATCCGTATCGGCGACTGGCGCGTGATCCAGCAATTCCTGTTATGGGTGAAAAGTCAGGTCGTAGCCGCGATTTCGCAATCGCGTAGGGTGGTTTACGCGGGAAGGTACACGCGATAGCGGATTGCCTCAATCCGACGAAATCGCGGCTACAAAACGGGAATTGCTGGCGCAGGGCATAGAGGGCCTGGTTCTGAGTGGATGCCGCCACGTGATGCTCCACGGCCAGGTGGGTGAGAAAGGCCTCGATCTCGAGGTCGCCCATGTCACGCGGATGCCGTTTGTCGTGAAAGAGGATAAAGCGGGTGATCCACTCCACGTAGGCTTGTTCGGTGCGGGGGGAATAGTGCTTGACGCGTATCACGTCGCGCACCTGGTCGAGCAGCCGTTTGGGTTGGGCATTCATCATTGCGCTCCGGTAGCGAGTCTATCAAGGGGGCTGTGGATGGGCGGGCCGGGCCGGTTGAGGACACATTCGCTTCGCTCAGTGCAGGCGTGGGTGTACCGGTCGAGGGTGGTGTTCACGTCCCTGTGACCCAGCAGTTGATCTGTTTATGAATGCCGGAGGAGCGAGCGGCCTGGCGCACGGCCTTTTGGGGACCGCTCGGGCCGAGGTGGTGGCGGCGGGTGACGCCGGAACGCGGGTCCAGCGAGCGCTTGTGAGCGGGAAAGATGTACTGCCAGCGCCATTGACGGTGCGCGCCGGGATGTTCTTTTTCGATGGCCGGGGGCAGGTAGACAGCGCCTGCGGCGGCGCCCAAGCCCTCGGAGAGGTCCAACCGGTGCAGCGCGGCGGCTCGTTCGATCTGTTCCCGGAGCGGCGCGACGAGGCTTTGGGGGAGCATGGTCACGTGGTCGGGGCGGCCTTTTTCGTCCCGGACGACGATCTGACAGAGGTCGAAATCTACGTCGCCAACGCGCAGGCGGAGACATTCGATCAGGCGCAGTCCGGCGCCGTAGAGCAGTTGGACGACGAGGCGATTGACGCCGGAGAGGGCGGTGATCAGTTGGCGTACTTGTTCGCGGGTCAGAACGGATGCTGGCTGATAGTCGGGGGGCTTGGGGCGCAGCATCACCACCGCGCCGGGATCTTGGTCCAGTACCTGGTGGTAGAGAAAGAGCAGGGCCGAGAGAGCTTGCTGCTGGGTAGACGCGGCGATGCGGCGGTCCACGGCCAGGTGGGTGAGGAAGGCCTCGATTTCGGCCGCTCCCATCTCGCGGGGGTGACGGAAGGAGCCTTGCTCCGTTTTGTGAAAGAGGATGAAGCGGCGCATCCAATCCACATAGGTGTGTTCGGTGTGGATGGAGTAGTGCTTCTCCCGCAGGGCGGCGCGCGCCTGGTCGAGCAGTTTGGGTTGTTCGGGTTGGGTCGTCATCTATTTGCGTTGCGAGCAGAATCTGTGTATACTACGGACAGTCTCATTGCAGATGGAGGGAGGCGTATATCGAACTTTTGTTCTGTTTTACCACACGTCGAGTTGAAAGTCAAGAGTTACAGTGGATATTTGTCCACCAATTCTTCCTACAGGGGGTCTAAAATTGCCCATTGGAAATCTAAGACCCTAAATGGAAGCAAGAGTGGACGATTGGCAATCAAAGACACGAATTAGGCACATGATTGCTTATTGGAAATCTAATAGTTCGTCGGCTTCGCTCTCCCCCCAAAAGCGGGGGAGGCTCGCCGCCGAACGGCGCGAGCTAACAGCGAGGTTCGCGTCTTTGCTCATCGCACCTGATGAACAAGTAGCGACGCGCGCGGAAGGTTCCTTTCCAGTTTCGCCGGATACGCACCCGCGAAGCCGACGAACAACTCGCTGAACCCGACCGACCTGTCTGGACTTTTGTTCAGCAGGACGAGGTGAACAAGGTGATTATCACCAGATGCGCACACTGCAAAGCCGGTCGGCGGGTTAGCTCGCGCCGTTAGCCGCGTCAGCGGTTGAGCAAGAGCGTTCTTGTTGTCAGCAAGCTCGCCTGGCTGTATAATGGAAGCATGAAGATTCACCAGATAATCTGGCCTGAGGACAGGATTGACCACATCGCTTCACACGGGATAGACCCTGACGAAGTGGAAGACGTGTGCTTTGGCCAAGCCCTGGTGCTACGAGCCAAGTCCAAAGGAGAGAATCCCGTCTATTACGTTCTGAGTCAAACGGCAGAGGGGCGGTATTTGTTTTGTGTAGTGATTCAATTTCCTGATGGCAATGGATACCCTGTTACGGCTCGATCAATGACTCGCAAGGAAAGACAGCGATTTAACCGGTGGAAGAAAAGATGAACCAAACGATTCCCAAAACTGATTCTATTGAGGAACTGGCAAGATTCTGGGATGCGCACGATATAACAGATTTTGAAGACCAGTTGGAAGAAGTCACCGAGTCAGTATTTCAGCGCGAAATGGAGGCCATTTCCGTGCCTCTGAATCCCCAAGAAATCGAAGCAGTTAAGCGAATTGCCGAATCCACAGGGGTCGAGTATTCTGTTTTGATTAGGGGATGGGTGCTTGAAAAGCTTTACTCGTCATCTTGAGTTCAAACGACCATTCTCTCAGGCGGGTGTCTGAGCCGGCTGGGGTCGAGGCGGCATAAGTTATGGTCGCTGGGGGAATCGCTTCCCCCAGCGCCACTCCCGAACGGAGCGTAACACCCCCTCGGCAAGCTCGGGATGTATTTCGCGTTACTCCGCTCTTCAGTCCGAGGGCCATTGTCACTGGCACTGTCTGCCGTGGATTTGGTCGTGGCAGTGACCGTGTAGCATCACCAGGTTAGCGTACCGATTGTTCAACCGATCCCTGTCCCAGTGATGGACTTTGATCACGTCCTCTGCCGCAAAGTACAGCCCGCAAAGCCCACAACGACGTTCGGCGAAGGAACGCCTCGTTCCCGTATATGCACTGTTGCAGGCGGAAAACGTTCCGTTCGATGTCTTTTCACGGAAGCGATTTCCAGTCTTCAATATGTCGCCTTCTTCTTACGCTTCGGGCTACACTTGCCATAAGACCTGACCTCATTGTCCATAGCCACATGCTCGAGGTGTGACGTCGTCTAGCTCGACGCTGACGCCTCGCCAAAGGCGTGCCCTCGCTCCTGACGATGTGCAACCTCCGGTTGCCGATGACCAGTCGCACGCCATAGAGCCTGTCCTGAGCAAGGCGAAGGAGCAGCGCTCTCTTCCATCCACCTGGGGGCTAGGAGTTGATGTTTTGCACAATTCGTGCTATCATCTCACCTAGATGGACACACAGTTGTCAAAGTTCTGGCGACCGGAAGGCCGTGGCTGCCTTCGATCACCTGACCCTGGCCCTCCATCCCCCGTTGTTCCAACGGTTTCGGAGGAACGGGTCGCACCCAGCGCATGCAGCCGACAAGTGGGACTCGGCGCGTTTTTTGAGCCTGTTTCCGGCTTCAAGCTCTTTCCGCTCCCAAACCGAATCCACACCCGCCCACTTGCGGCTAACGCAGACCGTTAGCACGGCCAATCACATACAGCCAGATAGAAATAGAGTGATAAAAACGACCACGTACACAGTGCTGTTTCCAGTAAACTTAGGGTACAGGTCACTTATCGCCTAGCTTGCTCGTTTGTTTGCATTGTGCTAATATTATCGTATGTACAGAATCGTATTCGCGAAACGGGCTGATCAGGCGCTTCGCGGGATGCCACGCAATACAGCCAATCGGATCCGCAAGAAGTTGGATCGAATTGCCAGTGCTCCTCACGCGAAACACAACAACGTAACCAGATTACAGAATCGTCCGGCTTACCGTCTACGAGTCGGTGACTGGCGCGTGATCTACGAGATACGAGAAGATGAACTCGTCATCCTTGTCCTGAAGATCGGGCCGCGCGGAGGTGTATACCGATGAACGTACAAATCATTGAAAGAGAAGGCAAGCCCGAGTGGGCAGTAATTCCATACACAACCTACTTGCGTCTGACGGAAGACGCGGAGATGCTGCAAGACATTCGTGATTACGATGAAGCCAAAAAAGCAATAGAGAATGGTGAAGAGCTCGTACCCAGTGAGGTGACCTACGCCATTCTCGATGGTAAAAATCCAATCAGGGTATGGCGTGAGCATCGTGGTTTCACGCAACAGCGGTTGGCGGAGATTGCCGGTATCAGCACTCCCTATTTATCTCAAATCGAATCCGGCAAGCGCAAGGGAACCACTGATGCGCTAACCGCTATCGCAAAGGCGCTTGGCCTTTCTTGGGATGACATCGTAAGCTCGTAGAGTCGAGCATCGTCAAAGGCTGCGCATCAAGTTGTTCTTACACAAGTGAGGAGGGCGGCCCAAGTTATGGTCGCTGGGGGAATCGCTTCCCCCAGCGCCACTCCCGAACGGAGCGTAACACCCCCTCGGCAAGCTCGGGATGTACTTCGCGTTACTCCGCTCTTCAGTCCGAGGGCCATTATGTTTGTCAACCGAAAAATGACCCACTTGATAGCCGAAAAGTGACCCACTTGGGCCTCCGTAGAGAGGCTGTGATCATCGAAAAGTGACCCTTTTGATTGTTAGAAAGTGACCCACCTGGTGGGCGCCTGGTGAGTCGCAGGCGCCTTTCAGGGTGAAATTAGCTCTTTGACAACTCAGTAGACGAGTCAGTCTGTCGTTGCAGGCTCTGCCGAAAGCGGTAGCTCTCACCTGCGAATTCCAGAATGTGGCAGCGATGCGTCAGGCGATCCAGCAGCGCGCTGGTGAGTCGCGGATCGCCAAAGACCTCGGTCCACTCGGCAAAGGCCAAGTTGGAAGTGACGATCAGCGAACCCCGCAGATACTTCTGGCTGATGAAGGCGAAGAGCATCTGGGCTCCGCGTTGGCTGAAGGGGACGAACCCCACTTCGTCCAAGATGACCAGATCGTGTCTCATCAGGCGGCTCTCCAGCTTGCTCAAGGTATGAGCTTCTTGGGCTTCCAGGAGATCGTTGATCAACCCGGCGGCGGTGTAGAAACGCACGCGGCATCCTCGTTCACAGGCAGCCAAGCCCAGGGCGATGGCCACGTGCGTTTTCCCGGTGCCGATGGCGCCGATCAGGGCTACGTTCTCGTGGCGCTGAATGTACTCGCCGCGGGCCAGGCCCAGCACTTTGGTTTGCTTGAGGCTCGGGATAGCAGCGAAGTCGAACTCATCCAGGGTACGCAAGACGGGGAAGTGTGCTTCCTGCACCCGTCGCTTGCGGCGGTTGATGTCCCGTTGGTTAGCCTCGTGTTCCAGGAGTGCCAGCAGGTATTCCTCGTAGGGTTGCCCGCTCTGGGCAGCCTCCTGAGCGAACTTGCGATAGTTGGCGGCTTATACGTAACACCGTGAGGCCCGTTGTGGGTAACAGAATGGTTACTTATCTTGGTTGGCAGCCAACACTTTTTCTATACCGTTGAAGTAGTCGTTACGCACCTTCTGATTAGAGACCCGCGTGTATCGCTGGGTCGTGGTCACGCTTGCGTGACCTAACAGCTCTTTAACAGTCACAATATCGGCTCCTCCTTCCAGGAGATTGGTGGCAAAGGTGTGTCGCAGCGGGTGGCAACTGACCGGCACGTTCGCTTCACGGCTGTAGTACTCAATCCGTTTCTGTATGCCCCGGACGGAAATACCCTGCCCTTCGTAGGTACCCTTTTGTACCAGGAAGAGGCAGGGGCAACTGGCGTCGGCTCGCTGGCGCAGGTATGCCTCCAGAGCAGACATGGCATCTTCGCTGAGGTACACGCGGCGACCCTTGCCTCCCTTGCCTCTGCGCACCACCAGCCGCCGACGGGCCAGGTCGAGGTCGTCCAACTTCAAGTCGGCGATTTCCTTCACTCGTAGCCCAGTACGTAAGATCAGGATCACGATGGCGCGGTCGCGCAGGTCTCGAACGACGGCGAGGAGACGCTGCACTTGCTCGTCCTTCAGTGGGCGCGGCAAGGGACGGTCTTTCTTCAAGTAGTGGGTCAGGCGCACCGGTAACACCAGATCGTAGGCTTGTTCTTCCCGCAGGTAAACGTACAAGCGCCGCAGAGCACAGAGGCGGCGGTTGATCGTCGCCGGGGAGAGGTCTCGTTCCTGCTGCTGCTCAATGTATCGCTCCACGTCCGCGGGCGTGACGGCGAGCACATCCGAGTGTCTCTGGGCAAAGAAACCGCGCAGATCGTGCATGTAGCTGCGGATGGTATGGGGAGCATAGTTCTTCCGTTCCAGATAGCGACAGAAGAGCGTCAGGGCCTCTTGCTCAGTCATCGTCCTCCCCCTTCTCCACGTGCTGTCGTGCCTGCACTTGATCCATCGCGGCGAAGTAGTTTTGCCGCTTGGTACCGTCACTGAGGCGAGCGTATAGTTGGGTGGTGGTGATAAGATCGTGACCCAACAACTTTTGCAACGTCGTGAGCGGCACCCCCGCGTTGAGCAACTGCGTGGCGAAGGTGTGCCGCAGGCTCTTGGCCGAATGAGGCTTCTCGATGCCTGCCAGAGCCAGGTAGCGCTTGAAACGCTCGTTGATCGTACACACCTGGATGCGTTTGGTCTTCTTGGTGAAGAACAACCGTGACACCTCCGGGAAAGGAGCACGTTGCGCTAACCAGACTTCCAAAGCAGCTTTGGTGTCGGCGCTGAAGTAGACGATGCGGCCCAGACCGTTCTTCTCGCCGCGCTCAATGCGCACCGTCTGACGCTCCAGGTCTACATCGACCAAGTTGAGAGCCGCCGCTTCTCCCACTCGCAGACCGCTGCGCAGAAAGAGCAGGAACATAGCACGGTCCATTTCATCCTGGATGACCGCCAGGAAGCGGCGTACTTCCTCGTCCGTCATTGCCTGGGGCAGTGGGTCCTCCCTCTCGCGCAGGTAGTGGCCTTCCAAAACCGGGTTGCGCTCCACTTGCTCCTGGTCGAGCAGGAAACGGAAGAAACCGCAGATGGCGGAAAGATGGTTGTTGATCGTCACCCCTTTCAGAGAACGGGCCTGCAAGCGGTCGATGTAGGCGCTGATGGTGTAGCGATCCACCCGACTCAACTGGGACTGCTGCTCAAGAGATAGGGCCTGGACGAAGGCAGTGAGCAGGTACATTATACTCTTAATCGTGGCCGGTGAATAGTTGCGGCGTCGCAAGGTTTTCAGGTAGGTCCTGACCTGGTGGGCCGTTGGAGCAGGTACACCGGCCAGCCGAGGTGTCAGCAGGTCAGGTTCGGGAGCCTGGATCAGCCCTCGCTGTCGCAGGAAGAGATGGAAGGTGCGTAGGTAGTAGGAGAGCGGTCCACCTCGGTTCTGGATGTACTGTTCCACATCCACATCGTGCAGTTCGCTCAGGCTTTCAGTCCCGAGGGTCAGGAAGTAGCGAGCGGCTCGGAGCTTCTTCTCGGCCAGGTAGTATTGCCAGCGTCGCAGATACTCCCGGTAGTCGGCGAGCAGTTGCTCCTTCTCGACGGACAGGGAGAAAAGCGTGATATGTGTCATACCAATCACCTCCTTGCGGTGATTGTGTCTCCACAAAGGACCGATGATCGGTATTATATCCGATTCTATCAGATGTTACGTATAACTGAGAGACCACTGATGCTATTATGAATGAATGCTCCAAGGGGTCGCTCAAGAATAACTTGGTACTTTGCAGACAGATCGCCAGGACAGTCGGTTTTGTCAAGCAAGCGTTCTAGGGCAGGCTTGAGAAACAGTTGTGAGGCCAAAAGCGCATTCCCAAAACCTGCTAGAGAGTAACCGAGTGACAGTAACGAGACCATTCTACACAGAGGAGAATATAGCTGACAGGGTGTGTATCCCAAATTGTGAGTCTACGCCACCAGAGGCAGCGAATGGTAGTA